>DUEJ01000005.1 GCA_011192175.1 Thermoflexia bacterium | reverse complement strand
GATAGTTCCGGACCCGCGCCTGCGTATAGGCGCGGCTACCGGTAGTCTCCAACAATTGTTGGGCGCGGGTTATCTCCGCCTCGGTTAGAGCCGGCAGGGTGAGCAGAGCGCGGAGTTCTACGCTCTCCGCCATCCCGTGGAGGAGGGGGAGCGTCTTCTTATGTTGTCGCAGATCGGACCCGACCGGTTTGCCGGTCCGCGCTGAATCGCCCCAGAGTCCCAGTAAATCATCTTGCATCTGGAAAGACATCCCCAGATTGTAGCCAAACTCGCGCAATGCTGTTACCTGTGCGGAGGGCGCCTCGGCGAGCAGGCCGCCGGCCGCGCAACAGAGGCTGAGCAACGCGGCCGTCTTCCCCCCGACCATTTGCAGATAGGTCTCTTCTGCGATGGTGGCAGCGCTTTCGAAACCGATGTCCCGGCATTGGCCCTCGGTCAGTTGGGTGACAGTATCGAGGTAGCCTTCTTGGAGCTCCAGGATACGCTCCGGCGCTACTCCGCGCGCGCGCAACCGGAGCAGTGCTTGGTACGCCAGATTGAAGAGTGCGTCCCCCGCGTTGATAGCTTGCGCTTCTCCCCAGAGGTCCCAGAGGGTGGGGTATCCGTGTCGGAGGTGGTCCTGGTCCTCGATGTCATCGTGGATGAGCGAGAAGTTATGAAGCAGTTCCACGGCGGCGGCTACCGGCAACGCCGGTTGCCATGGCCCTCCCTGAGCTTCCGTGGCCAGTAGCAGGAAGACGGGGCGGAGGCGTTTGCCGGCGTTCCGCTGCACGGGTTGGAAGTCACGATCCACCCAGCCGAGATGGTAATGTAACATGCCGTAGAGCAGCGCGGGACTATCTGCCTGGGGGGTGGTGATGGCGCGCATCTCTCTTTCTAATGCGGGGAGGTACCGGGTGAAAGGGTCCATAACAATTAACTCCTTTAGTAAAAATTAAGAGGCTCACTACAGAGGCCCGGAGAGCACCGAGATTTTGAACTTGACCTTCCGAAAATTATTTTCTTAGCGTGCGGTTAGCCCTCATCGCAAATCGCTAACCGCTCAGTACCCTTGAAGATCAATTTTGCCTTCTGCAACGCGGCGATATCCGGCAGGCCGGCGGCGAACATGGCTATCTTGAATTGCCGGCGCCACACGACAAGGGCGTGGTGCAGGGCTTCCGTTGACTCGAACGCGGCGCGCAGTAACGGTGTGGCGCTAGCACCCACATCGGCGCCCAGGGCCAGGGATTTTGCCAGCGCGATCCCGTCACGCAGCCCCCCGCTGGCGATCACGGGCAATTGAGGCACCGCCTGGCGCACCAGCTGGAGCGCGGTCGCAGTGGGGATGCCCCAATCCCGGAAGGCGGCGGCGACTTCCCGCTGCACCGCGCTCTGACTGCGGTACAATTCCACCTGACTCCACGAGGTTCCGCCGGCGCCGGCCACATCCAGAGCCGTGACGCCAGCATCGCGCAGTTGACGCGCGCTCGCGGCGGATAAGCCCCAACCGACCTCCTTAACGATGACCGGTACTTCCAGCGCGCAGCAGACGGCTTCAATGCGAGGGAGCAAGCCGGCGAAGTGTGTATCTCCCTCTGGCTGGAGCGCCTCTTGCAACGGGTTAAGATGCAGAATCAACCCGTCCGCCTCCACCATCTCGACCGCGCGTTGACATTCCTCGGGGCCATAGCCATAATTTAGTTGCACCGCCCCCAGATTCGCCAGCAAGAGGATATGGGGGGCGTATTGGCGCACCTGGTAAGTCCATGCCAGAGTAGGATCTTCCAGGGCAGCGCGGAGGGAACCTAAGCCCATGCCGATTTGGGCACTTTGCGCGGCCTCGGCCAGCCGTTGATTGAGCCGCGCTGCGCTGGGGGAGCCGCCGGTCATAGATGAGATCAGGAGAGGAAAGGCCAGCTCTTTGCCTAAAAAGAGGGTCCGGGTAGAGATTGCCGCTAAATCCAACCCCGGCAGGGCTTGATGTTCAAAATGATAATTTTCTAACCCCGTGGTTACCTGATCAAAGGTGACATCTTCTCTTAGCGTAATCTGGATATGCTCGTCTTTGCGACTGGCGGTTAACTGCGGCATAGCTGGCTTTGGCTCCCTGGAGATATCGAGTAGCGACTAGCTTATCTTAAAGCCAGAAGACGTCAACTGTAATCTAGCGGCTAATAAAACCAGTGCTCTGGCAACTCTGCTTTGAGCGCTTGGCAGCAATGGGGCTTGGTGCGCCAGTAGCCAATACCGATCTTAATCCGGCAACGCACCTGGGCGAGCTCCTATTTCTTGACTTTTAATTTGCACCAGATAAAATAGCATGGTGAGAAGAGCAGTAGCTTCCATAATTTCTACCCTTCATTTTCTATTTTTTCTTTTTTACAAACAGGTATCATTTTAGTGCTTTAGGGAGGCTTTATTATGAAAGAGAAAATTTACGCGCAAGTTAAAAGCATTGTAGCTGATATTTTGGCTGTTGACGAGGAGATTCTGATGCCAGATACGAAATTTCGCGATGATTTGGGAGCCGATTCCCTGGATCTGGTAGAGCTCATCATGGGCTTTGAGGATGAGTTTGGCGGCCATATCTCTGATGAGGATGCGCGAGACATTGTCACCGTGGAGGATGCGGCTGAGTATCTGGTTAATAACGTCTAGATAACGTTCCCGATTCTAGTAGTAGCCAGGCTGCCGTGACCGGCAGCCTGTTCCTATGTTAGTTGGCTTGCTAGCAGATACACATGTGCCCTACCGCGCTTCGGAGCTTCCCGAGGCGGTGGTGGCTAGCCTGCGCGGGGTGGATCTGATTCTCCACGCGGGGGATGTAGACGAACCGTGGGCGTTAGCCCCGCTGCAAGCGTTAGCGCCGATCCACGCGGTACGCGGCAACTATCATCTCCTGGAGTGTTCTAGCGGGGGCCATACTTTCCCGGCTGTCGTGGAGCTGGAAGTGGCTGGCTTTCAGATCGCGCTTACTCATGGGCACCTCCCCGGTCTGGCGGGTATGGCGTGGAAGGTCTGGGCGTTACTGCGCCAGCTGGCCGGCTATGGGAACTTCCCAGCGCGCGAGCGGGCTATTGTTCGTGTTCTGCTGCGCCGTTTCCCACGGGCTGATATTATAGTCTTTGGACATACACATCGTTTTTACCAGACGCAATGGGGCCGCACTTGGCTAATAAATCCCGGCGCTGCGTTGCTCACCTCTTATTTTGGTACTTCTCTGGAACCTTCCGTAGTTCATCTACAATTAGAACCGGGCGAACGTCCGGAGATCCGACGGATTCCCCTGCGCTTTAAGTGAGGCGCGGAATACGATCGTTGCCAGCCAATCGCGTTTAGAGATGCCAATCAACCCGTCAAGTGGGAATTTCTCAGATATTTATCGTTAAAAGCCTTGACGTAACAAAACACTTATGTTATAATTTCGTAGTAGAAAGCTATCTGAAAGGCCTGCCAAAATATATGATCAGATTAAATCTCACCACTCTGGCGCACGCTAAACCAGGCTTTAGACAAACCGTTAAAATCAAGTTGGGCGCGGCTGAGATTGGCGAGTTGTCAGTGGCCTGTCTGCGGGGGGAATTAAAGTTTACCCGTATGGCCGATGATATTTTGGTGGAGGGGGCTCTGTACGCTGAGGTAGAAACTACTTGTGCGCGTTGTTTAGCAGAGTTCGTTGCATCACTTGAAATCAGATTAGCAGACGAAATTACTCTCCCCGGCGCTGAATTGACGCCTGAACATCCAGTCCGAGTGGAAAATGGCTGGGTTGACCTAACTCCGCTACTCCTCCAATATATTAGGCTTGAACTTCCCAGCAACCCCATTTGTTCCCCCAATTGCCAAGGTTTGTGTCCACATTGCGGACAGAATTTGAATCATGGTGAATGTGACTGCGCAGAGGAAGCTAGTGAGGAAGCGGCTATTGATCCTCGTTGGCAAGCGCTCCGCCAGTTGTAAAGAAGAGCAGAAGTGATTTCAGGACGACCCGTAGGCAATTGTTGATGCCTTGAGCGGGTGACACCTTACTTTGGAGGAGACCTATGGACATCGTTGCAGAACTGATAGAAAAAGCAGCTGAACAAGGTTCTCTCTCTCTGGCAGAAGTAAAGAAGGCCTTGTCCGGTGATCTATTGGAGGGAATTGAGGACTTGGATACTATCTGCGTAGAGTTGCGCCAGTTTGGTATTCAGCTAGATTCAGAGGATGAGAGCGAGGATTTAGCAGTTGATGAAGGGGACCTCTATGATCTCTCGGGGATTGGAATTGATGATTCCGTGGCTCTCTACTTGAAGGAGATGTCCCGGGTACCCTTGCTCTCCACCGAAGAGGAAGTAGGGCTGGCTAAGCGCATTGAGGCCGGGCGGGCAGCGGAAATTAAGTTGAAGAATAATGGGCATGATTTAGAAACAGGCGCGCGTTCACAAGAAATTATATATTTAGGTATAGATTCCCGTGACCATCTGATTCGCGCCAACACCCGATTGGTGGTAAGTATCGCTAAGAAATATGTGGGCCGTGGAGTTCCCTTCCTGGATTTGATCCAGGAGGGGAACCTGGGGTTGATGAAGGCAGTGGAAAAATTTGAGTACCAACGTGGGTACCGGTTTAGCACTTATGCAACTTGGTGGATTCGCCAGACGATTACGCGCGCTATCTCGGATCAGGGCCGCACTATCCGCGTACCGGTTCACATGAGCGACCGTATTCGCCGGCTCTACCGGCGGGCGCAGGAAATTGAACAACAGCGGGGGGAACGTCCCTCGCCAGAAGAATTGGCCACAGACCTCGGTGTAGACGCACGTAAAGTTCAATGGATGATGCGGGTGTCTTGGAAGCCGCTCAGTTTGGAGCGCCCGGTGGGAGAGGATGAGGATAGTGAGTTAAGTAATTTTGTTGAGGATGAGGAGACTCCTACCCCACCGGATATGACCTATCGCGGCATGTTGCGCGCCCGGATAGAGGAGGCCATGCGCGGGTTGACTCCCCGTGAGGTCCGTATTCTACGTATGCGCTTTGGGTTGCAGAATGGCGAGAGCTATACGTTGGAGGAAGTAGGACAGAAGTTTGGCCTGACCCGTGAACGGATCCGCCAGATCGAGGGTCAAGCTCTACGCCGGTTGCGGCATCCCTGCCGTAGCCGTGAGTTACGAGACTACTTGCGTTAGCTAGACATTGTTCTGATGGTCAACCCGCTAGCTCTGCTAGCGGGTTTCCTTTTTAGCGGGAGTCAGTTATACTGCCCTTGTTATCCCTGTTTGAGGGAGGCGAATGATGGCAAAGAAGATTTAGGTGGCCGTCGCTTAAGCCCTACGCCTCTTGGAGACTCAGCAGGAGATTGGCATCGTTTATAATTCTTTTACGCATACCGCTACTCTCAATCATGCGCGGGTAGCACAAGGTATCTTCACGCGCCTCCTGGAACTTGATTATCTCTATTCCAAACGTCAACAGCAGTTCCACGCCTTGAACTTTGCCGTTGCCAACACCTAAACTTTTATTTGCTACCTGCCATTTGCCATTCGCGCAATTTACCCCTTACCCAAGAGGTGTCTCCTATGAAAAATTGGTTCAAATCGTTCTCTCTCCCCCAGCTCGTGGACGCGCTGCTCCCAGTGTTGGCGACTCTGGCGGCTTTGTTCATCGGGGCCATTATGTTGCTCCTCATGGGAGCCAATCCGATTACGGCATACAGCGCGTTGCTGGCGGGAGCCTTCGGCAATTCTAACGCGCTGGCCGATACGGTGGTCAAAGCGACGCCCTTGCTCCTGGTCGGGCTAGGAATTTGCATCGCGTTTCGCGGCGGCGTCACCAATATCGGCGGCGAAGGGCAATTTGTGGCCGGAGCGTTGAGCGCGACTGTTGTGGGCTTATGGCTGCCGGAGCAATCCGGTTGGTTGGTCATCCCGCTGGGGATGTTGGCCGGGCTATTGGGAGGCGCGCTCTGGGGCGGTATTCCCGGCATCTTGAAAGCTTACTTCAACGTCAATGAGATTTTGAGCACCATTATGATGAATCAGATCGCGGTGCAGCTGATGAACTTTTTGCTCATCGGCCCGCTCATTGATCCCCTACAGCTGGAACGTTCCTCACGCATTCCCCAGACCGCGCGGCTAGCACACGCCTTCGATCTCCCCCGCCTGGCGCCCACGCGCCTGCATCTGGGGGCTGCCCTGGCTGTCGGGCTGGCGATCCTTGTCTATATTCTCCTCTGGCGCACCACGTTGGGCTACCGCATTCGCGCGGTGGGACTTAATCCCCACGCCTCGCGTTACGCCGGCATCAAAGTGCCGCAACACATCGTGCTCTCGCTGCTCCTGAGCGGAGCGTTGGCTGGGCTGGCCGGCGCGGTGCAAGTTTACGGTCTCCATCACCGCATGTTCACCGATGGTTCGGCGACCGGATTTACCGGGAACGCCGGGTTTAACGGTATCGTGGCCGCGCTCTTTGGACAATTGCATCCGCTGGGAGTGATTCCGGCCTCTTTCTTCTTCGGGGGCCTGTTAGTCGGGGCCAACAAACTGCAACGGGCGGTACAGGTGCCGGCCGCCTTGATTACCACCCTCAACGGTTTGGTGGTGATCTTCGTGGTGAGCAGCGAACTCTGGCGTAAGAAGCGCGCCCAACAGCGTCTAAGCGCGGCGAGTATTGCACCGCCAGCCCCACAGAGAGAGGAGGTGCCGGTATGATCGGAGATCTCTTTTCGGCGCGGGTGATTATCGGCATCTTAGCTTCCGGCATTCGCTTGGCAACCCCCTATCTCTACGCCGGCTTGGGCGAGACGATCAGTCAACGCAGCGGTGTGCTCAACTTGGGGGTGGAAGGGCAGATGTTGATGGGAGCCTTCGCTGGATTCTACGTGGCGCTCACTACCGGCAATTTGTGGTTGGCGCTATTAGCGGCAGGTTTGGTGGGCGCGCTGATGGGACTGCTGATGGCTTTTGTGAGCATCAACTTGCAGGCCAAACAGGGCATCAGCGGCATCGGCTTCTATCTCTTTGGTCTGGGCTTGAGTGATTTACTCTTCCAGAAGTTATTGGGGAGAGTCGAGACTGTCAGCGGATTCGCGCCACTGCATTTCCCCTGGCTGAGCGATTTACCCGTGGTGGGCAAGATCTTCTTCCAACACAATATCCTCGTCTACATCGCGTTTGCCCTGGTGCCGCTCACCTGGTTTTTGTTAAACAGGACCACCCTGGGATTGAAGATCCGGGCGGTGGGCGAAAATCCAGACGCGGCGGACTCGTTGGGCGTCAGCGTGAGCCGCGTGCGCTACTTCACCGTCACTCTGGGCGGGACCCTCTCTGGCGTGGCGGGGGCCTCGCTCTCCATTGCGCTGCTCAACGTCTTCCAGCAGAACTTGACCAGTGGTCTGGGGTTCATCGCGGTGGCCCTAGTTTATTTTGGCGGCTGGAAGCCCGGCGGGGTCTTGATTGGCGCCTTACTCTTCAGCATGGTCAACGCCTTGCAACTCTGGGTGCAGACGCTGGGAATCCCCATCCCCTCGGAGATGGCGGTGATGATGCCCTATCTGCTCACCATTGTGGCGCTGGTCTTGGCCGGGCAACGCTCCCAGGCTCCTAGCGCACTGACCAAATCGTTTAATCGGGAATAGCAAGCCCGCAGCTCACCGGTCGTGTCATTCCGAGCAAGCGACAGGTGCGTTATGCCTGAAGCGAAGCGAGGAATCTCTCGCGTCTGAGAGTATTTCTAGCCGGAAAGGAGAGATTCCTCGACTGCGTGCTCTTCGCTCTGCTTGGAGCACTCCGCTCGGAATGACAAAGTCTTTAAGTGCAAAGGAGGTGCCCCCTCAAATCTGCTCTAAGCCAGTATTTTCTGTTTTAGTAACCAACATTCAAATCAGAGGAGAAAATCATGCGTAAGCTCTATGCAGTCTTGAGTATCGTAATGTTAGTGGGAGTACTGTTGAGTGGTTGTGGAGGCGGAGGAACCGGCGGAAACGCTAAAGCGTTCCGCGTGGCGGTGGTTATGCCTAGTGCGATTAACGATCTGGCCTTCAGTCAGAGCATGTACGATGCTCTAGTAACTATCCAAACTGAGCGGGGTGGCGCGGAGAACTTTGAGATCGCCTACTCCGATGGCACTTTTGTGGTCGATGACGCGGCGGCGGCTCTCCGCGACTACGCCAGCCAGGGCTACGATCTGGTGATCGCGCACGGTTCACAGTACGGCAGCTCGCTGCAAGAGATTGCCCCTGACTTCCCCGAGACCAGCTTTGCTTGGGGCACCACGGTGGATACCTTCGTCGCTCAAGGCATTGAAAACGTCTTCGCTTACGAGGCGCGCGCCGAAGAGGGCGGGTACGTCAACGGCGTCATCGCGGGGACGCAGACCGAGAGTAATGTAATTGGTGTAGTCGGGCCTATCGAGACCGGTGACGCCAAACTCTACGTGGATGGCTTCATTGCCGGCATCCAGGCCGCCAATCCCGCCGCGGAGGTCAATGTGAATTGGATCGGTTCCTTCAGCGATGTGGCGTTGGCTTCCGAAGCGGCGCAAACCCTGGTCAATGCCGGGGCGGATCAGCTGAGCGGCACGGCCCAGATGGTGGTCGGTGCGGTCGGCGTCGCCGAGGAAAATGACGTGGCTTGGTTCGGGACACAATCCAACCAGACTTCTTTGGCTCCCACCGTCGTCGTCGCCAACCAGGTCTATGATTGGACCGTGGTATTAGATCAGATGTTTGACCTAATCGAAAAGGGCACTTTGGGCGGGCAGGCTTTCGCCCTCTCGCTGGAAAACAAAGGCTTGCTCATCGAATACAACTCCGCATATAACCTCTCTGACGAGGCCAAAAGTGCTGCGGAAGAGACGATTAAAGGCATCGTTGCTGGTTCCATCGCCGTTAACGTGGGCGAGTAACATTCTTTAGAATTGGCGTATCCCACTCCCCAAATTATTGAGCGGGATACGCCATCCTCGACCTTCGACCTTTGACTTTAGACTTCTGACTTTGGACTTTCAACTTTCGACTTTTAACTTCAATAAGGAACTGACATGCAAGAAACTGATCTGTTACCCTCCGGACATGCGCGCATTGCTCACTTGGAGATGCGCCAGATAGTCAAACGCTTCCCTGGCGTGTTAGCTAACGATCACGTGAACTTTGACATCTGTTCCGGGGAAGTCCATGCCCTCTTGGGGGAAAACGGCGCTGGCAAAAGTACCCTCATGAACATCCTCTACGGACTCTACCAGCAAGATGCAGGTGAAATTCTGATTAACGACCAACCGGTAGCCATCACCTCGCCCCTAGACGCTATCGAACTGGGCATTGGGATGATCCATCAGCACTTCATGCTGGTCCCCACCTTGACCGTGGCCGAAAACGTGGCGCTAGGCTTGCCTTCCTCGCGCGGTTTTCTCACCGACCTGGAGCAGGTATCCCAACGTATTGTGAAACTGGGTGAACTCTATGGTCTCAAGGTTGATCCAGAGGTTCCCGTCTGGCAGCTAGCGGTAGGCCAACAACAGCGCGTGGAGATAATCAAAGCCCTCTATCGCGGTGCAGCCCTCTTAATTTTGGATGAGCCTACGGCCGTGCTCACCCCGCAGGAGGTGGAKGAGACMTTCGTCATCCTGAAGCAGATGGTGAACGATGGGCACGCGATCATCTTCATCTCGCAYAAGCTCCACGAGGTGGTGGARATYAGMKATCGCGTCACCGTYTTGCGGAGAGGMCGGGTCACCGGCTCCCGCCCGCTGGGCGAGGCCACCAAGTCGGATTTGGCGCAGATGATGGTGGGYCGTGAAATCAAGTGGAACCCGGAACGYCCCYTGATGAAAGCCCGGCCSGTCCGSTTGGCGCTYMRCGAGCTGCGCGCCCAGAATGACCGCGAGTTACCGGCCCTGCGTGGCGTTGATTTGGAAGTCCACGCGGGAGAGATTATAGGGTTGGCCGGCGTCTCCGGCAACGGGCAACGCGAGTTAGCGGAGGTCATCACGGGGCTGCGGCCCCTGACCGGCGGGGCCGTGCTGCTAGAAGGGCAAGATGTGGCCGCCGCTTCCCCCCGCGAGCTCATGGAAAGCGGCCTCTCCTACGTTCCAGAAGAGCGGATGCGCGATGGCATGATCGCGGAGTTCTCGGTAGCCGAGAACTTGATTTTACGCGAACATCACCTCGCGCCTTATTCCGCACACGGGCTCTTGGATTTTAAGGCTATTGCAGAGCGTGCGGCGGAATTGATTGCGAAATTTAGCGTCAAAACCCCTTCTCAAGAGACTCCGGCGCAGAACCTCTCCGGCGGCAACATCCAAAAATTGATTCTAGCGCGCGAGCTCTCTCGCCAACCACGCATTGTAATAGCGGCGCAGCCCACACGCGGCCTGGATATCGGCGCCACCGAGTACGTCCACCAGCAGCTCTTGCAACAACGCAACGCCGGGACCGCGATACTCCTGATCTCAGAAGACCTGGATGAGATACTCGCGCTGGCCGATCGCATCGCCGTCATCTACGAGGGGCGCATCATGGAAATCCTCCCCGTCCAGGAGGCCAGCACGGAACGCCTGGGCTTACTGATGGCCGGCGTGCAAACTGAGCAACCAGCGTAACTTGTTTTTCAGCTCACCCCAGTTAGAATAAGGGGAATTGACTGGAGAAACCAAGATTCCACCACAAAGAACACAGAGCTATCAAACCCCTTTTTTTCTTAGTGCCTTTGCGTCTTCGTGGAGAGCTATCTTTTTCGGAGAAACCGTCACTAATCACTCTATTTTGTTGAACCTAATCAATCAATTTATCTGAGGAGAGCTATATGTTACGCAACGTGAAGACCTATTATAAACCTACTACCGTAGAAGAAGCTGTGATGTTGGTGCAATCAAATTCGGCGACCATTTATCTGGGCGGCGGGGCTTGGATTGTGGCCCAGGGTGATCCCACACTGGAAGCGGTGGTGGATCTGCAAAAGTTGGGTTTGGCGGAGATTGCAGGGGATGTAGACGGCGTGCAAATGGGGGCGCAAGTCACCTTGCAGGAGCTTATTGATCATACCGACGCCGGGAAACTGGCGAATGGCGTCCTCGGCCAAGCGGCGAGCTACACGCAATCGCGCAACTTACGGGAGCAGGGAACGTTGGGCGGCACACTCATCGTCGCGGGCGCGGCCGACCCGTTGACCACGGTGCTCTCCGTCCTAGATGCACAAGTTCTCTATGCTGATCCAGAGGCGCACAAAGCTCCTTTCGCCAGTTTTATCGCTTACCGGGACCGGCTCATCAAGGCTCAGGCGCTGATTGTGGAAGTGCGGGTTCCCCGCCCGTCGGCGCGGAGCGCGGCCGCGTTCGAGGTGGTGGGTCGCTCGCCCAAAGATAAACCCATCGTCTGCGCGGCGGCTTACATCAAAGTAGAAGAGGGTTTGCCCGCGCTGGTGCGGGTGGCCGTAGGCGGCGCCGGTGAGAAACCAGTGCGGTTGCTCAAAACAGAACAACTGCTTAAAGGCAAACTACTTACAGCCGCGAAAGTAACCGCGGCCTTACAGCCCGCGCTCGCAGTTCTCAAACCCCAGGGCGATTTCCGGGGGAGCGCGGAGTACCGGCTGGAGATGGCCGGCGTCTTGGCGCGGCGTGCCTTGTTAGAAGCGTGGGAGAAGGCGCGAAGAGGTAAACAGTAACGCCTTCTCGCAGACTCTCTCACGGGCTGATAAGTTGCGTCTGATGCAGTTTTTGGTGTGTCTTCTCAATAGTAGGGGGAAACATGGCGTTTCTGTGGTGAGCTATCTTTTTTCAGGGGAGTTATATAATGACCGAAGAAAATACTAATCAAGATACTGCGGTTATCGGCGGCTGGAACTATGGCGGGCAAGCGGTGATGGAAGGGGTGATGATGCGCGGCGCGTATCAAGTGGCGGTCGCCGTGCGGCGGCCCGACAATCATGAAATTGTGGTCAAATCGGAGCCGGTAAGCGGCATTTACCGGGGGCGAGTGAGCAAGATCCCTTTTTTGCGCGGCCTGCCCATGTTGTGGGATGCGTTGGGGCTGGGGATGCGCGCGCTCTTCTATTCCGCTGAAATAGTGGGACAGGCCGAAGACCCTGATTTCACCATGGGGGGAGCCACCGGGATCGTCACCGGAGCACTCTCGATGATCATCGGGGTCGTGCTTTTTATGCTGTTCCCTTCTTGGCTGGCGGGCTTGATCGTCCCAGAAGGCGCTCTGCTCTTCAATGTAGTAGAAGGTCTCATCCGCCTCTCGATTTTGGTAGGGTACATGTTCGCTGTGGGGCAACTGGAGGAGATCCGTCGTGTTTTTGCTTATCACGGCTCCGAACACAAGACAATTAACGCCTATGAGGCTGGCGTCCCTCTTACGGTGGAGAACGTGCGCGCTTATTCTACCGCCCACGCGCGCTGCGGGACGGCTTTTCTACTGATGGTGGCGCTGATTTCGATCTTAGTTTTCGCGCCATTGGGAAAACCGGCGCTCTTCTGGCGACTGCTCTCGCGCTTGGTGATGATTCCCGTCATTACCGGCATTGCTTATGAAGTGCTCCGTTTCACCGGGCGGCACGCCGATAATCGACTGATTCAGCTCTTGATCAAGCCTAACTTAGCCTTACAGCGACTTACCACCCGCGAGCCGGACGATGATATGTTGGAAGTGGCGATCACCGCGCTCCAGGCGGTTTTGGAGAAGGAACAACCTTGCGAGTGAGCGAGGAAGCGAAAAAGAGAGTGAGCGAGAAGGCGAGTGAGCAAAAAGGCGGGGGGGAGTTCCATATTCCCTGTGGGTGGATTTTACAAAGGTAGCTGCAACTTCAGTCGCTAATTTTTTTCTTAGTGTCTTTGCATCTTTGCGGAGAGGGAGCTCCTCTCAGAGAAATCAGTTTCGTTGTTCGACTACCCGACCATCCGACTATTAGACTACCGAACTACCCTTTTTTCACCGGACGAAACCCCTCGCCCAACACCTCATGCGCCTCTGAGACCACCACAAAAGCCCGTGCGTCAATCTCGGCAATGATGTGCTTGAGAAGCGTCACCTGCGAGCGCGAAACGACTACGTAGAGCACGGGACGGGATTTCTCGGTATACCCACCCCGCGCTTCCAAGAGTGTGACTCCCCGGCCTAGATCCTCGATGATGGTGCGGCGAATTTCCTCGGCCTGCTCGGAGACGATGAGGACGGCACGGGCGTAACTGACGCCTTCTTGGACCACGTTGATCACGCGGCCAGAGACGAAGTTGACGATGAGCGCGTAGAGTATGGGCACGACGCCCACTACGGCAGCCGCCGCTAAGAGGATTACGCCGTTGAGTATGATGAAGATATGCCCGAAGGGCCAACCCCGGTACCGGTTGAGCAGTTGCGCCACAATATCGGTGCCGCCGGTAGTGCCGCGTCCCCGCAGCACTAAACCGATACCCAAGCCATCCAGCAGCCCGCCAAATAAGGTGTAGAGCAGCGGGTCGCCTTGAATCGGCGCTAGATGGGGAGAGAGAATATCTATCATCAAGGTCATCACCGTGACGGCAACGATGGTGCGGAAGAAGAACTTCAGACCATCGCCCCATTTGAGGCCGGCAAGCAGCAACGGGATGTTGAGTACCAACGTCACCATGCCGATGGGCCAACCCCAGAGATAATGCGCTAACATCCCGATCCCGGTCACGCCGGTGGAGACTACGTGATTGGGTTCCAGAAAAAGCGGCACGTTGGCTGCAATAATGATGGCTCCCCCAATGATCAGCAGGTAATCTTGGAAACTGCGTAAAAACTTTTTTGACTTGGGACTAGAGAGAAATTTTTTCATAGTTTGTTATTATCCAGAGAAAGCGAGTGAGCGAAGAAGCGAGTAAGCGGGTAAGCGAAGAAGCGAGTGAACGAAGAAGTGTGTTTGCGTCTTGGTGGAGAGATATTTTTTAAGGAAACCAGTACCTGACGATCAGACTAACGGACTACTTGACTATCGGCGCAGGAATAGCACCAATCCCAACAGGATAGCGCATCCTTGCAGCATTAGGATGACGAGTACCGGCCAATCTTTAGGCCGCTCTGTTTTTTCCGCCGACGCGGTGGGCAATGGGGTCCAAGTGGGCAACGGGGTGAAAGTGGGTCCGCTCGCCGGGGGTTGCAGCGTTGGTACAAGGAGCGGCGTGTTTATCGGTAGCACGGCGGCCGTGGTAGACGCCGGCGCGAGAGGGGTGGCAACGACTCCTCCCACTGGCGTAGAGGTGGGTAACGGCGCCGCCGCCGGGGCGGTCGCCTCTACTGGCACGGGTGTAGACGGTAGAGACTCGCCGTCGCTCGTTAACCGGATGGTCCCCTCGCTGACGGCAGTGCGCCCGGCCCCATCGCTGAACTCCACGTAGACCACGTAATCGCCAGGGGTGTTAGCGGACAGCGTCCAGGGGATGAGCTCCTCCCAGGGTTGCGCCGTCGCGCTACTGAAATCTAGGGTATGGCTAAGACGCACCTCAATAGCTTTCCCCATACGATTGCCATCACCGGCCGGTTGAGCCATTTCGTTGGTGAGACGCACGGCTACTTGGGGCGAGGAGGTGGTCTCCGCGCCATCATTGATGAAGATAGGCAAGACGCCCGGACGGGAGCCAAAATCCAAGACAAAATAATTGATGCCTTGTTGATCCCGCGCATACCCTATACCGACCTCCCGATACCGAGGATCAACGAACATCGCCCAACGGTCAGGTTGTTCCCTAAACCAACCGAGAGCGTTTTGCTCAGAACCCAGCCCCGCCCAAATTGATTCATTGACCAATAGCCCGTCTTTCCAAGCATGGTAATTAGCCTCGCGAATGCGTTGTTGGTACATGGAGCCATCGGACCCAACTTGGCCGATAAACCCGTTGGCCGCCATATCGTCCGCGTGCCGTTGCGCGGCTTGTGTCAAGAGCGTGGAGCGGGAAAATGGCGGCAGGCCCTCATTGAGGCGCGTCTGACTTATCAGCCGGTAGAACTCCCCAGCCGGCTCGATTTGTAACGCTGCATGTTGTGAGAAATTCAGCAGGAGCAAGGCTAACGAGAGTGCCAGACTAGCGCTTTTCCGCAGTACAACCGGCACTCTACGCATCAGCTTGTCCTTGCCAGCAACTGTTTGAATTCCGCTAGTAATTCTGGCGTGGCGGCCATTACTGAATCTGGAGCGTAGGGTTGCCAGGGAGCACCAGAGAGCGTGCCGACAGCTCCTCCAGCCTCGCGCACGATGAGCGCGGCTGCGGTCTGATCCCAGGCGGATAGCCGTTGGGCCAAATAGAGATCGAACCAGCCACTGGCGACGTAGGCCATGTTCAGCGCTGCGCTACCCAGGCAGCGCAGCGTGCGGGCGGAATCTAGGAGCTGCGTGACTCGCTGCCAATGCGTTGCGCGGAGTTGGGGATCGCGGGGCCAGTCGGTGGCGAAGACGGCCTCTGCTAAGTTAGTCCGGCCAGAGGTCTGGAACAGCTCGCCATTAAGCATGGCCCCTCCGCCGCGCCATGCCGAGAAGATATGGTCACGCAATGGATCGTAGATCACGCCGACGACCGGTTCCGCGCCGCTGATGGCCGCAATGGAGATGCAGAAGTTAGGGTTATTGCGCGAAAAGTTCGTCGTGCCGTCTAGCGGATCAATCAGCCAGCGCACCTGGACGCCACGCGGATCAGCCCCCGCTTCTTCGGAGGTGATAGCATGAGTGGGGAAGAACTCCCGCAACCGACCCATGATTATCCGCTCGGCAGCCAGATCCGTCTCGGTGACCACGTCACGGAAGCCTTTGCCCCGCACGACGTGGGGGTGACGCCAACGTTGTTGGAGCAGTTCCCCGGCCTCGCGGGCGATATTTTCGGCGTGTAGTGACCATTGTGCATAAATTTTCATGGAAGTAACTCCTCGTTGCACGCTACTTCTACTGCTTGCAACAGTTCCAGATTAGATTTATCGGTATTTAGATCAAACAACGTGCGCACTAAAGCGGCG
The DNA here is from genome assembly GCA_011192175.1 of Thermoflexia bacterium. GTDB lineage: Bacteria > Chloroflexota > Anaerolineae > B4-G1 > SLSP01 > G713. The sequence continues at coordinate 29,786 of DUEJ01000005.1, read as the reverse complement.
CGGCAAGCCGGCTCCGTAGCGCGCGGCGGCCAGGCGATCCACCGTTCATCATCGGCGGTGGTGAGGAGCAACTGGAGCAACCCTTGTTCAATCTCGTTCGCCTCCGCCGCCGCCAATCTCTTCATTACTAGTGAACGACACACCGGTAGATATTGAGTTTGGGCGCTCCATAACGTCTGCGCTTCTGAGGAAAGCAACCAACTAGTAACAACTTCTGCCGCCTGGTGACGTTTCCCGGCGGGAGCCAACGAAAAGACGCCCGGCCCCCGCCAGAGCGTGCCCCCGGGGCCGTCTAATCCGGGCACCGCCATCACTCCCACAGAAAATTTACGGTCAATGCCTATGGCATCCGCGATTTCGCGTTGCTGCTGGCTGGAAGCGAATATTAACGCCATTTTGCTATTACTGAACTGCGCGATGCCTTTCTGCGCCAGTTCGTAGAAACGCCCGCAACCCTGCCTGAGCAGCTCGTGGGTAACAGTCGCAATTTCCGTCGTTTCCTCGGTATTAAGCCGGTAATAGCCAGCTTCATCCGTAAGGGCTTGTTGATCCACCACCAAAAGTGCTAAAAGGGTACTGGGCTGCACCGGGATGCCCAAGCCAATTTGCCCGCCCTGGATATTGGTCGCGGCGCAGGAGACATTCTGCAGATCAGCCAACGTCGCGTCCTCGGCCAGATAACCCAGGTCCTTGACCCATTCTTGATTGTAATAGAGCAGATAGGTCGTCAGACCCAGCGGGATTGCTTGTAATTTTCCTTCACGGCTGTAAAGAGTGCTGGCCATAGGGAGTAAGTCGCGTTGGAGATTCAGTGGAAGAGTGAGTAACGGGGCATCCTCGGCCAACTGCGCGTATGGGGCTACCTCTTCGGGGAAGATCACGAGGAGATCCGGATAGTGAGCAGGAGAGACAGCCGCAAGTTTAGCGTAACTATCCGCTTGATACTCCACTAACAATACCGGGCCGGCTGGATGCTCCCGATTAAAACGGTCGCCGAGCGCATGCAAAGCTTTCTCTTGCGCCCCGTGGAAAGTGTGCCAGAGCACGACGATTTGTTTATCTGCCGGTGCCGGCTGCTCAGCAGCTCCGCAACCGGTTAGCAATATCAACAATAACCAGACTGTCATCCGCGGCACTTTCATCATAGGGTTTCTCTCTTTCTGTTCCACCAGTGCATAAACACCGGTTGCAAGAGCTTGATCTCCTCCACTCCTAACCGATGCAATAACTCCAGATAAGTCAGCGCGCCTAATCCCCCGGCTAGCAGCAGTTCCATCAGTAATTTTTCAATACCTTCACGACCCATCAAACTAACCAAATAGCGTCCCCCCGCCATCGGAAGAAGCATCACCACCGCCGCCGCGCCAGCCAAGCGAATGGTATGGGCCAGCCCGTGCGGGCGCAAGGTGCCCACTTTCTTAGTGAAGAGATAGAGCATCAAGAGCGCGTGCCCGGCCAATTTGAGGGAGTTCGCCATAATTAGCAGGGAGAGATTGGGGGTGGCGAAGAGCGTGGGAATGAGGGCCAGTGCGGTATAAAAAACGCTGATGGCTACTCCTACCAACGCCGGAGTCCAGGTGTCTTTGCGGGCATAAAAAGCGAAGATGAGCGGTTGGTCCAGGGCGGCGAAAACCAATCCCAGCAGATTAAGGCGGAGGACCAGCGAAACCGCCTCGGTATCCGCCAGCATGAAATTGCCGCGTTGGAAGAGCAGCCCGACGATTGGCTCGGCCAGGACCAACATCATCGCCGCCGCCGGCATTACGAGGATCAAGACCAACCGTAAGCCCTTGGAGAGCGTCGCCCGAAAGCGTTCCTCGGCGGACTCGGCGGCGTAGCGCGCGAGCGTGGGGAGGATGGCTACGGAGATAGCCGTAACCACCATCCCCAGCGGGAACTGGATGATCGTGGCCGCGTATTTCATCCAGGCGATGCCGCTGGCGCCGGTGCGCGAGGCCAGGTTGAAGCTGAGGGCCACAGTTAGCTGATCAACGATCAAGCCTAGCCCGATGGGGAGATAGAGTCTGGCGATCGTTCCGAGCGCGGGATGCCGGGTGAACGGTGAAACGAAATGGAGCTTGGCATCCCGCAGCGCGCGCCATTGGAAGAGAACTTGTGCCAGGCTACCGGTCAACAAGCCGATGGCTAAACTATGCGCGCCTAGCGCGCTCCGTCCCAGCAACATGACGATCACCACCAGGGTAGCGTTGGATACGGTTCCCAAGAAGGCGGGGCGTTCAAAGCGTTGCAGCGCGTAGAGCACGCCAGAAAAGAGCGCGGCGACATTGAGGAAGAGGATGGCGGGGGTGGTGAGGTAAATCATGCGCGTCGCCAGCTGGAGATATTCTGGTTCCAGGCCGGCGCTGAGCACCCGGGCAACTTGAGGAGCTGACGCTTCAATGAGGAGTAATAGCCCGCCCAGGGTGACTGTCACCAGGGAGAGGAGAAGGCTGAGCAAGTGCCAGAGCTCCTCGCGGCGGTCGGGCTTGGCGTAATCGGAGAAAACCGGCACTAGCGCGGAGCTCAACATACCACCGGCCAGCAGATCGTAGAACATGGTGGGGACCTGTGCGGCCACATCGAAGGCGCTCACTACGCCGCCGGCGCCGAAGAAGTAAGACTTGACCATCTCGCGGAGCAACCCTAACAACCGGCTGTTGATATTCCCCAATGAGATCAAAATAGCGGCGCGAGTTACTTGTCCGGTTTCCCCAGATATAACGGTTTTTTCTTCCATCGCAGAGGCATTCTACCGTCATTTAACCGTTGTGACAAGGGGGAGCGAGAGGGTGACGCTAATATAGCCAATAAAAAGAGGCCACCCTGGTTAGGATGGCCTCTTGCAGGTAACCAACCTAGCTGCAATCGCTCTCTTCGCGTGGTCGCAGATCCAAGATATCTTCCACGTAGAGCACCCGGCTGTGAGTTCCCAACGCCCCGTACTGGCCGCTAGTTTTATTGATCTTTCCGCGCACCCGCGCATAGACCTTTTCGTAAGGATTTTCTGTGATTGCCGCGTGCCGCCGTTTAATCTCTTCCTCAATATCAGAGTAGCGTTTGCCTTTGAGCCACCAGGTCTCCCCGCGTGGCGTGCATGGTTTGAAAGTCGCGGTACCGGCAATATAGTTAATCGCCCCTTCCCACGTCCCCTCTTTCATCGGGCGCCCAATCACGGTGAAGGGTAGAACTCGCAATAACAACAGATAGCCCAACCATCTAATCATAGTATCACTCCCCTATTTTCTCTAAAACTCCCAGTGGTTTAATTATAGTCCCATTGAGACGAAATACAAAATGCTAGTTAGAGCAGCTGTTCATTCACTCGCGACGGGCACTCCTCCAAATCACGCATAAACGCTAAAAGCTGTCAATAGGGGAAATCTATGACAAGATATCTCGCCGCAAAGATACAAAGAGCGCAAAGATTTTCAGCTTCAAAATCAGGCTTTTTTCTTAGCGTCTTCGTGCCTGTGCGGCGCGCCGATTTTTTCAGGGGCGTGGCTGCGGAGGAATGGGTAAGCGCCGTACGCGCTCGCCGGTGGCTTGAAAGAGCGCGTTGGCGATGGCTGGCGCGGTACCGACCATCACGGGTTCGGCCAGGTTTTTAGCCCCGTAAGGGCCTTCGTTGAGCCGGGTCTCAATGAAAGTCCCCTCAATCTCCGGTAGGTCAATGGCCCGGGGCACGCGATAGCTGCGCAAATCTGTGCGCTGCGGTACGCCATCTTTGAAGAGGTACCCTTCCATTAACGCGTAACCGACGCCCTGCGCGATGCCGCCATAGAGCTGGCCATACGCGCCCTGCGGATAGAGAATGGTACCGCCATCGTGGGCGGCCCAGAGACCGGTCACTTTCGTCCGCCCGGTGCGCGAGTTGAACTCCACCTCGGCCACCTGCGCGCCGAAGACGTAGGCGAAGTAGGGCTTGCCGGTCCCCGTCTCGAGATCCCACTCGACGGCCGGAATTTCCCAGCGACCTTCCGCTGCCAGTTGCAGGCCCAGGGCGCGGGCGTGATCCACGACTTCCTCGAAGGAGTGCGGCTCCTCGCGTGGCCCGATGTACTGCTCGCCAGCGCGGATAATTTGCGCCGGAGCGCAAGCGCAGAGATCGGCGGCGGCTAACCGCAACCGTTGCCCTAACTTCGTGGCGGTGACACGCACCGCGTTCCCCCCGACGATGGAAGCGCGCGAGGCCACGGTCGGCCCGGAATCAATGGCCGTGCGCGTGTCGGGGCGTAACATCTGCACGCGCGCGAGCTCTACGCCCAATTCCTCGGCGGCCAGCAGGGTGAAGACGGTGCGGCTGCCTTGTCCAAAATCGGTCAAGCCAGAGGTGAGCGTGATGCTATAATCTCGCTCGATTTTGAGCGTGCTCACCGCGAAATCCGTCCCTTCCCCGCCTAGCCCGCAACCGTGGAAGTAGCAGGCGACGCCGATACCGCGCCGGCGGGGGGCGTCCGCCGGTTGAGCAGCGTAGCGGGCACGTTTCTGCTGCCACCCCGATTTATCGCGTACCCACTCCAGACAAGCGGGCAGCCCGACTTCGTGCTTCACCAGATTGCCCGTCATGGTGCGATCCCCTTGCCGCAAGCAGTTCTGCAAGCGGAATTCCAGCGGGTCACGATGTAGACGCTCGGCCAGTTCATCTATCGCCATCTCCACCGCCGCCGCAGCTTGCGTGTTGCCAAAGCCGCGAAAAGCGCCGGAGTAGCCGTTGTTGGTGTAGATGACTTGCGTATCAACGTGGACAGCCTGATAGCGGTACGCGCCGGCCGCGTGCATCGTCGCTCGCCAGGCAGCCATCGGCGTCATTGAAGCATAGGCGCCGCTATCCGCCAGCATTTTGACTTGGGCAGCTTGCAGATTGCCGCGCTCATCCGACCCCAAGCGCAAATGAACGCGCAGCGCTTGGCGTTTGTAAGAAGCGAGCATGGATTCCGCGCGGGTAAAGATCAACCGCACCGGGCGGCCTGTCAGGAGCGCGAGTTTGGCGACCTGCGCGGAGCTCTCGTACAGGACATCATCTTTACCGCCAAAGGTGCCCCCAATATGTGGTTGGATGCTCCGCACCTGTTGCGGCGGCAATCCCAATACCGAGGCGACGATATCGCGATTGATAAAAGGACTTTGATTATTAGCGAAGAGCGTCACGCCGCCATCCGGCTCCGGGAGCGCCAGCGCGCCCTCGGTCTCCAGATAAGCGTGCTCCTGGTGGCGCAAATCGTAGCTCGTCTCCATCACCACCGGGGCGGCGGCCAGCAGTGGTTCCGGATCGCCGTAGCGCAGAATGATTGTCTCGCCCAAGTTTCCGTCGGTTTTCACGGAGGCGGGGGGAATGCGGGGCGCGTTCTCATCCAGCGCAGCTTGCATATCGCCCACCACCGGGAGCGCGGCCAACTCCAAGCGGATGGCCTCCACGCCTGCCTCAGCGGCCGCTTCCGTCTCGGCCGCCACCACCGCGATAGCTTCCCCCTGGTAACGTACCTTCTGGTAAGCTAGTACATAATCATCCTTGACCGGCCAGCCGAAATTCCCGTGCTCCACAAAATCCGCGTGGGTGATCGCGGCGACCACTCCCGGCAGCGCGAGTGCCGGGGCGAGATCCAGAGTCAGGATGCGGGCGTGCGGCAGGGGGCTGCGTAATACTTTGGCGTACAACATGCCGGGCAACGTCATATCGCAGACGTATTGGGCCTCTCCGGTAACTCGCGCCCGTCCATCCACCGAGCGGAGCTCTGCATGACCTACGTAACGTAAGTTACTCATTTTCTCTCTCCTCTTGCGCCAGCCGTTGAGCGGCGGCGGCTTCAATGGCGTCCACGATCTGTTGGTAGCCGGTGCAGCGGCAGATGTTTCCGGCGATGCCCCGCCGGATTTCGGCGCGGGTGGGGTGCGGATTGCGTCGCAGCAATGCTTCGGCGGCGATCACCATGCCGGGGGTACAGAAGCCGCACTGGACGGCGCCATATTCCAAGAAAGCTGCTTGCAGATCAGAGAGGTCGCCATCCGGCCCGCGCAAACCCTCGATGGTCGTGACCGCGTGTCCGGCCACCTGCGCCAGCGACGTGCGGCAGGCTTTGACAAGCCGGCCATCCAGCAACACGGAGCAGGCTCCGCAGACGCCATTATCACAACCACGTTTGGCGCCGGTCAAACCGAGCCGCTCGCGGAGTAGTTGGAGCAGCGTGGTCTCCGCGTCCACGTTCGTGAGGGTTAGGGGTTGACCATTAAGTATAAAGTTAAGTTCCATGTAATCCTCCTTTGAAAATAGCAAATAGGCCCCGCGGTTACTACCCTCCTGTCGCTCTCAACATTTTCAACCCAGCGGGGAAACGCCAAAGAAAGCTTTGGCGATGAATTGCCGTCCCGGCACCTGCCGCGCAAACAACTCCGAGATGATGGCTTTTTTATTGTAAGGCACCGCACGCTTTTCCAGACGATAAGTGCCATCGGTAGCCACCGTCAGCACGGCGAAGCGGGCGACCGGCTCCACCGAGCAACCCAGGGAACCGGGATTGAAATAGCGCGTGCGTCCGGTGAGATCAGAGGGCGGATGATGGTGCCCGTAGCAGATAATATCAGCGGCTACTCCCGCAAAAAGTTGATCCATATCTAGGACGGTGGGGTTAAAAATAACCGGTTTGAAAGAGTCGCCCGTTGGCGTCAGGGCGTAATGGAGAAAAGTAAGTCGTAGCCCATGCACCAGGGAGCTTGCTTGGAACGGCCACTGCGCGATGAGCGGGCGCAACTCCGGGTTGAGCTGCGCTGCTACCCAGGAGCGGTGAGTGAATTCCAACTTACTCATCCCTGGGGGACGCTCAGTAGGCACTCCCTGCACGAAGCGGCTTTCGTGATTCCCTTGTATCAATTGCAAGCGCGGTTGTTGCAAGAGTAAAGCTAGACTTTCCGCCGGGTAAGGCCCAATGCCGAGCACGTCCCCAGTGTGGATGAGCAGATCGTAATTTTCCTGGCGGATTACCTCCAGTGCGGCAGTCAGCGCCGGCAGGTTCCCATGTATATCTGTTAATAGTACGATTTTCATTTAGCTGACTCCATTATAAAAAACTTACCCTGGAGACACCGAGGGTATTGAGAGAATAGCTTGCCACAAAGACGCCAAGCCGCTAAGAAAGGAATTAAGTTCTAAAATCTTCGTGCCTTTGGGCCTTTGCAGTAGCCTCAAGTTGCGTTTCCCCACGTTTCGATTATGCTCCCGGGTTGAGATGATCAAATCTAAAGTGAGCTATCAAGTTCAAATCCCATTTTTCAAGGGCCCCTTAGAGCTCCTATTGCATTTAATTGAAGAAGAAGAGCTAGATATCACTCGGTTAGCGTTAGCTCAAGTGACCACTCAATTTTTGGATTATGTGGAAACCATGCGCGACGAGTTACATATCGAAGTGGTTGCAGATTTCCTGGTGGTAGCGGCAGAGCTAATGTGGCTCAAATCCAAAACTCTCTTACCGCAACATCCCTTGGCAGATACGCAGGGTAAACAAGCCGCGGAGGAGGCTAATGAGCTAGTTCAGCAATTGCGCACTTATCGCCACTACAAAGAAGCCGCGCAATTGTTGCGCGAGCGCGAACATACCGGGGAGCGCGCATATATCCGAGTAGCCCCGCTCCTACGGCCCCGCGAGATCACGCTAGATTTAGCCGGTCTCACCGTGGAACGCTTGCAGACGCTAGCACAAAACCTCATCTATCCCCGCAATAAACCGCATCCCGAAGAGGCGATTCAACGTCCCCGTATCTCCATTGAGAAGCAGCTAGCATTGATTCGCCAACAGTTACGCCATTGGAAACGGCTAGATTTCCGCACTCTCCTGAGTCAGCGCCCTACCCGCCTGGAAGTCGTGGTTACACTGCAAGCTATTTTGGAACTGATCAAGCAGCAAGTGGTGCAGGCTTCCCAGCGGGAGCGCTTTGGGGACATCCTTATTGAACCACTGGCGGCCCCTGAAGAGCAGCCTGCCGCCGTCGTACCAGCAGCATAGCTAACGCTGCCCCCGCAGTATCAATCAGCACATCCGTACCGGTAAAATGCCGTTCAGGGATGAACCCTTGGTGAATCTCATCGGTGAGCGCGTAGAGGGTGGCAAACAGCCAGGCCCATCTGACACTCTGTGCTGCAAAACGCGGCTCTGCCCGCAAGACCCGCCAATCCAGATAAGCTAAAATCGCATAGACCAGCGCGTGCCCGGATTTGCGAATTAGCTGGATGGTCAAAATCTTCTCTGGCCCCGGTATTTTGGGGAGCGAGGAGAGATAGAACAAGAACGCCATCCACGCCCCCGCAGCTAACCAGTTTAATTTGTGTTCATTCACGGGTGCTCCTTACTCTAATCAAAAGTGTAGTATAACAGCAAGTGAACAGGAAACCAAGCGCACTAACCGCCATTGATGAAGAGTGCCCCTGTAATATATTTCTGAAGTTTTGCATCCGCCTACTGAATAAGGTGATACCGTTGTTCAACTACGCTAGCCTTGGGCATACGCCTCTCCTTGCCACTCAGGCACTCAGTGTAATTAGAGAAACAATTTTGTCGAGGCCAGTCCCCCAACAAAGGAAACCCCGCCGGAAGGTTCCCGGCGGGGCTTTGGGAAAAAATGTCACTTGGCAGCTATTACTTCAGCAATCCCACCCGGTCGTTGAACTCCCGGATCAGCTCATCCATCTCCGCCATCTGGCCGTGGATGTCGTTCCAATAGTTTTCGGCGTACCACTGCGCCTGGATTTCCTCGTAGGTCTTGCCCTGCTGCTCCACCCAGGTGTAATACTTGAGGTTGTGTACGCGCTTGCGCGCAGGATAGGTCAGTTCCTCCATGTGATCGGTGCTCTGCCCTAACAGGTAGTGATTGAAAGCTACCGCGGCATCGGTCTCGGTATATTCCCCCTGTTCTTCATGCATCTCATGCATCCGGCTCTGGTAGAGTTCCATGGAGTCCGTCCAAACGGTGAGGATAACATCATTCTCATCCAGATCATACCATTTAGCCATCTTGATCGCCATGAGCGAGTTAGCGACACTGGAGATGCCCAAGAGGTCTAGCTGCTCAACAAATTCCGTAGGTACTCCCTGTTTGACCAAATACTCACGCCCCACTTGTTCATTGAAGAGCCGTACCAAACTCATGGTGGCCTCGTCATCAACGTCAATGAGCATATCGGTGTTGCGCACATTGTGGATCCACGGGACGTGCTTATCGCCGATCCCTTCAATGCGATGGCCGCCAAAACCATTGTAGAGCAAGGTCGGACATTGCAACGCCTCACCTGCCGCGATTTTGCTGGTGGGGAAGAGTTCCTTCATATAATCCCCACAGCCCAGCGTTCCAGCGGAGCCGGTGGTCAGTGTGACGCCGAAGTAGCGATCGTCCGGCCCCAACTCTTGCTCCAGTACTTCTTCCATCGCGTGGCCGGTGATATCGTAATGCCAAAGGTGGTTGCCAAACTCGTCAAATTGGTTGAAGATGAAGATTTGATCCCCGCGTGTCGCGGTCAGTTCATGGCACTTGTCGAAGATCTCTTTAACGTTGGATTCACAACCGGGCGTGGCGATGACCTCGCCAGCAACCTGGGAGAGCCACTCAAACCGCTCACGGCTCATCCCCTCGGGGAGGATAGCGATAGAATCGCAGGAGAGCAACGTGGAGTCGTAAGCGCCGCCCCGGCAGTAATTGCCGGTGGAGGGCCAGACCGCGCTGTGGTAGGTGGGATCAAACTGTCCGGTGACCAGACGTGGTACCAAACAACCAAACGTCGCGCCAACTTTGTGCGCGCCGGTGGGGAACCACTTGCCGACCAGAGCAATGATGCGCGCCTTAACACCGGTCAGTTCCGGGGGGATTTCGATGTAGTTGACGCCCCCGAAGCCACCGCCAAACTCCTGGGGCTCATTTTTCCAGGTGATGCGGAAGAGGTTGCGCGAAGTGACATCCCACAGCCCAATCTTCGCCAGCTCATTCTTGACACTGTCGGGAATCAGTTCCGGATGTTTCTGCTGCTCAAAGGTGGGAATGATGATATCCCGCTCCCGCGCGCGTTGTACGGTTCGTTCCAATTGTTTCTCGTTAATAGTCAGATCAATCATCTTTGTTTCTCCTTAAAAAATTTAATGGATAGAAATTTACTACGACGCCACTGAAAAAAGATAGCTCGCCGCTAAGAGAAGAAATTTCTTTTGGGTGTAGTCGCCGTAGGGCGACTTTGCAATGGTAGCCGCGACTTCAGTCGCCAGGCTCGCTGGTTGCTGAAATACGGATACTAGGGAACAGCATCGCTAACACGACTCCGGCGACTGCCCCCAGCAATGCCCCTAAAGTATTTAACCAGAGGTCACGCCAATCAGTATAACGACTGGGGATGAAAAGTTGCGCCAGTTCGACGCTCGCGCTCAGTCCAAACCCAGCCAACGTCCCCCAGAGTAGCACCCAGCGGCGGGAGTACGTGCTCAGCGCTAGAGCCACCGCCATCCCCAACGGAACAAAGACGCAGATATTACCCCAAATGCTGATCAGGAGATGCGTGCCCACTTTCTCGCCCACCGGGGACGAGGTAAGCGGCAAAAGCGTGCGCGTCACGGCCTCATTGGAGCGTAACGCCATCCAAAGAATGGCTACGCCCAGCACCAAAGCGACCCACCACCAGAAATTGCGGCGCAATTATTCCCCTGAGAGACGAGCAGCCAAAGCTAGTAGTTCATCTGAGAACCAATAACCTTGCCGTCTCATATTTTTCAAAAGCGGAACAACCTTAGTGATTAGACCACATTCCTTAGCTCGGAGTAATAATCCCACGGAGCCAGTCATCAATAGCGCCAGCTGGCGCGCGGCATTACGCCCTAGCCGCTCATCAATGACTACCATCGCCTGCAAGTGATAAGCTAAAGCAATAGCTTGTTGCTCCCCACAATCTAGCTGCCATGTCACCACTTCTACTTCAGGAGGCGATGGTGGGAGAGGGACAATTTCGATAAATGTCCCTAGTGCCGCCTCAAGCCAAACTATCTCTGGGCCACTCTTTCTCAGTAATTCCCGCTGAACAGCCGGTGGAATATATACTTTCTCACACATTTTTGGCAATAGTGCCAGCTGCCCGACCTTGGCCAACGCAATTAACGGCCCTGTGTCGCAGACGAGATACTTCATACCGCGTCTCCACGCAACGCCTTCAAATCAGCCTGCAACTCACTCTCCAACTCTGGGGGAGGATAGTTGAAAACAGGTACATGATAGCGTCCACACACGTCAAGGAACTCAACGCGAGAGAGACCGGCCAACTCAGCCGCTTTGCCAGAAGAGAGCTTCCCTAACTCGAACATCTTTAACGCGGCCATCAAACGGATTTGCGTTTCCAACTCCGCTGGAGTGGTCCGCACTGCCTCTGCCAATCTTTCTGGACAGTTCAATCTGATTTCCAACATCTTCTCCTTCTAGACAAAACTCTGTATGAACCCTTTATGCTCTACCTAGCAACTCTCGCACCGCGTCCAGTGTTGGCGCGATGATAGGCGGTTCCGGCACAGTTTTCATGGCGCTGGCGATATCCTTGAGACCGGAGCCGGTGAGCATCACGACCACGCGCTCTTCTGACGCGACCAGTCCTTCTGCCACGGCCTTTACTAAACCAGCGTAAGCCGCCGCGGCCGCCGGCTCGGAGAAGACGCCCGTATTTTGCGCGACGACGGGAATGGCGTTCAGAATCTCTTGGTCAGCGACGGCGATGAACGCGCCGCCGGTCTCGCGGGCCGCGGCTAACGCCTTGTTGCGGTCACGCGGCAACCCCGCGACGATGCTATCGGCCACCGAGTGCGCGGCCACGGGTTGCATTTCCCAGCCTTGCAAGCCGCGCTCGAAAGCATCCACCAAGGGGGCAGAGCCGGCGGCTTGCACGCCCATGAGCTTGGGCATCCGGTCAATCCAACCCAATGCCAGCAGGTCCTTGAGGCCCTTGTGGATACCGCCGATGATGCAGCCATCGCCCACGGGGACGAAGATGCGGTCTGGGGCTTCCCAGCCGAGCTGCTCGCAGATTTCATAGACGCCGGTCTTCTTCCCCTCGGTCATGTAAGGATTGTAGGCGGTGTTGCGGTTGTACCAACCGTACTCCTGGGCGACTTTGAGTGTCAGCTCGAAGGCGTCGTCATAAGTGCCGTCCACCAGGATCTCCCGCGCCCCGTAGATGAGATGCTGGGTGATCTTAGCGGGCGGCGCGCTTTTGGGCACAAAGATAACCGCGGGCAGTCCCACGCTGGCGGAGAGTCCGGCTAAGGCCGCTGCCGCGTTGCCTGTGCTCGCCGTGGTGATGATCTCAGCGCCCGCTTCCTGCGCCTTGACCACGGCTAACGCCGAAGCGCGGTCTTTGAAGGAGGCGGTAGGGCCCACGCCATCATCCTTCACCCAGACGTGCTGCAAGCCCAGCCGCGCGGCCAGCCGCGGCGCATTATATAACGGTGTCCAACCCACGCGCAGCGGCGGGACGGGAGAATCCGGTTCTACCGGCAACAAAGGTTTGTAACGCCAGATGCCCCCTCTAGCCCCCCCGGCCAGGGGAGGAATTTGCGCTAAGCTCTCGCGGCTGATGCGGGACTTGATGAAATCGTAATCGTACTGCACATCCACGATGCCAGCGTCGCCATGCTTGGGGCAGACGTAGGCAATCTCGTCCACGCTATAGGTCTTACCACAGATAGTGCATTTTAATCCAGTAACGTGTTGCATCTTTACCTCTTCTGTTAACTAGTTGCAAGTCTAAAGTCACGAGTCGCAAGTGATGAGAACTTCAACTTTCGACCTTAGACTTTAGACTTTTGATTTTCGACTAATCTTGGACTATGCGCGTGCCGGTTTTGCCTGCCAACGCTTCCATAATGTGCGCCGGGTCGGTGACCAGGGCTTCTTTGCCCCCCGCTTCCAAGTACCAGATGATAGCGCGGACTTTGGGCGCCATGCTCCCTTCAGCGAAGTGACCTTCCGCCAAGTACTGCTTGGCCTCAGAAACGGTGATCGTATCCAGGGCTTTCTGTTCAGGCGTGTTGAAGTTGAGGTAAATTTTTTCCACGGCAGTGGAGATCAGGAAAAGGTCCGCATTAATGGATTGCGCCAGTAATGAAGAGGCGAAGTCTTTATCAATGACCGCCGGAACACCTTTGAGGTTCCCATTCTCTTCTTCAATAACGGGAATACCACCGCCGCCTACAGTAATCGCGCAAATTCCATTATCCAGCAAGGTTTTAACCGCTGGTAGCTCGATAATTTTCTCCGGAATGGGGGAAGCCACGACCCGGCGCCAACCGCGTCCGGCATCTTCTACCACATCCCAGCCATCTTCCTCGGCGCGTTTTTTAGCCATATCCGCTTCCATAAAGGTGCCGATAGGTTTAGTTGGTTTCACAAACGCCTCGTCATCCTTATTTACTTGCACCTGTGTGACCACGGTAACCACGTGCTTATCTATGCCCCGCTGCATGAATTCGTTAGCCAGGTTTTGTTGGAGCGCGTAGCCAATAGCTCCTTGTGTATCGGCCCCGCAAGCATCCAGCGGCACCTCGTGCATGCCGGCAACCTTCGCTGCGATTTCGGACCGGCGGAGGATAAAACCAACTTGCGGGCCATTGCCGTGCCCGATGGCAACGTCCCAGCCCTGCTCGATCATGTTGGCGATATGATGCGCCGTCTCGCCGGAGGCTTTGTACTGGTCCTGGACTGTCTGGTGTTGCTTATCTGGAATGAGGGAGTTCCCCCCAATGGCAATTACTGCCCATTTATGTTCGCTCATATTAGTCTCCTTAATTAAGGTTAAAAGTTAGTCAAGGACATCAACTTGCACTTTTGACTCCGTTGCAAAAAGATAGTTCACCGCTAAGCCACCAAGCCGCTAAGAAAAAAATTTAGTAATACCAGTCAAAAAGTTAACTTTCAAATCTTTGCGCCTGGGCGTCTTTGTGGTAAAAAAATCATAGTTTTTTCAGTAGAGCCAACTTGCAACGTTCAACTTTTTAACTTGGATTTAGCTCATAGTCAACGCCAGCACGCCTTTCTGCGCGTGGAGGCGGTTTTCAGCCTGATCAAAGACGACGGATTGCGGSCCRTCCATGACCTCGCTGGTCACCTCGACRTCGCGGTCGGCRGGCAGCGGGTGCATGTAGATGGCRTRCGGTTTTGCCAGYGCCATCTTGCGCGCGTCGGTGATCCAATCTTGRTATTTATCTTGCAATGCYTTGCCGGCGACAGGATCGGTGGTCGTCATCATGGGACCCCAGGACTTAGCATAAACTACATCCGCGTCCTGAAAGCCCTCTTCCATATCGTGTACTACCTCGAATTTGGTGCCGGCCTGGCGCGCCTCTTCGCGGGCCATTTCCATCACGTCGGGCATCAACTTGAACTCCGGCGGGTGAGAAAGCGTCACGTCCATGCCGAAGCGGGGCATTTGCAAGATGAGCGACTGTGGCACGGAGATGGGTTTTAGATAGGAAGAAGCGTAGGCCCACGAAACGACAATTTTCTTGCCGCGCAAATTCTTGCCGAATTTCTCCTGGATGGTCATCAAGTCAGCCAAGCACTGGTGCGGGTGATATTTATCGCACTGCATATTGAGCACGGGGGAACGGGAGGCTTCGGCGACCCAGTTGAGGTACTTGTTGCCGTAATCCCAATCGCATTGGCGAATAGCCAAGCCGTCAAAGTAACGGCCCAAGATATCGCCGATCTCTTTGGCCGTATCGCCATGCGAGACCTGCGTTGTGCGGGAATCAATGAAAGCGGGATGCCCGCCCAGCTGCGCCATCCCCGCCTCAAAAGAACAACGGGTGCGGGTGCTGCTGAAGAAGAATAACATACCTAAAACCTTGTCGCGCAGCAGGGCGTGCGGTTCACCCAAAGCCCGCTTGCGCTTCAAATCCCAAGCTACATCCAAAACCGTTTCGACCTCTTCCTTGGAAAAGTCGAGATCGCAAATCAGGTCACGTCCGCGTAAATTTGTAATCATCTTTGTACTCCTTGTCGGTCAGTCTAATAGTCTGGTAGTCGTTAGTCGGGTAGTCGTTGGTCAGGTAGTCTTTTAATCCTGTAAGTTGGGCAGATTGACTACCTGACCATTTGACTAATCCTACTCCGTCGCGCCCAATACCAACGCCAACAACGCCATACGCATCACGACGCCATTGAAAGCTTCTTGCCAGTAGCGCGACCAGCGGGTGATGTCCACATCGGCGGGAATCTCATCCATACGCGGGAAGGAGTGTAGGAGGATGGCATCCGATTTGGCTTTGTTCTGCAGCAGATCGCGGGTGATTTTGTAATTCGCCGGCGTGGTGGGGACTTCGCCCTTGCGTTCGTCGCGCGACTTGGTGTAATCAGGCTGAATGGTGGGTTCCACCAAGATGACATCGGCCTCACCAATCACATCGCCAACGTGCTCAGCGAATTCAAAGTTTAGCCCCATGGCCGCATAATCTTCTTGGTAACTTTCAGGCATTTCCATGCCGGGAGGCGCCACGAAGGTGATCGGGCAATCGAATTGCGTAAGCGCATAACCCAACGAGTGCATGGTGCGCATCCGCATATCCCCGACGGCGACCCAACGCAACCCGTCGATGCGGCCCTTCTCGCGCAACACGGTGTAGAGGTCGGTGAGAATTTGAGTGGGGTGTTCGCCCCAGCCGTCGCCACCATTGATGATGGGAACGCTGGCCCATTTGGCCGCCTCGGCAGGCGCGCCCTGGCGGAAGTGCCGCATCACGATCACATCACCATAGCACTCCAACATCTTGAAGGTATCCTTGATAGACTCCTGGTAGAAATCGCCCGCGCGGGTCATCTTGGCGTCGGAGAAACCGGTAACGTGCCCGCCCAGACGGTGCATAGCGGCTTCGTGGGCCAAACGCGTGCGGGTGGAAGGCTGATAGAACGCCGTCACCATGGTTTTATCCTTGAGCATATCCGAATTGCGCCGGTTGCGAGCAATGGGCTCCAACTCCGCAGCAATCTCTAATACGCGGAAGAACTCGTTGCGCTCGAAATCTTTAAGTGATAAAATGTCACGTCCCATAAAACTACGCATTGTATAAACCTCCTCAGGTATAACTAGAATATTAAATTAACTAAAACGGGTAAAGCAGCTCAAATCTGCTTCACCCGTCTCATTACATGAAAATTAAAATGGCCTGGCACAAAATAGCTAACCGAGTAAGCCACTATTTCTTCATCATAGCTATATAGTTGCGCGCCCAATTTTAGTAAGGCGGAACCTAACGGTACCTTTAAGCGTTGGGCAAACTTCGCGGTGGCGGAAACTACCATAATCTGAGTGCGCGAAGTGGATAGAATCGGCGAGCTGCGAGCCAGAAATAAATCTAGGATAGACCCTCGGAATTCCTGGTCTAGATCCTCTTTGCGGAGATACTTTAGCGGGACAATATCTCGCAGATCGGCGATCGGCTCGCCTGCTACGGCGATCACACGGTTTACAATCAAGACCGGTAACGCGGCCTTTCCCGCTGGCGTTCCCAATCCCTGGGCCTCGAGAGGAGTCGCGGTGCGCTCCAACACCTCCAGATCCGCCATCTCTGTTTCCAAACCGATCTGCTGAGCCAGACTATCAATGCTCTCCAACACCTCTAAGCCCGATTCTAACACAGGGATCCGTGAGGAGACAAAAGTACCGACCCCATGTCGGCGCACTAACGCGCCACGCTCCACAAAAGCGCCCAGCACCTCGCGTAAAGTAGCCCGAGAAACCCCCAACTGTTTAGCCAACTCCGGGCCAGGAGGGAATCGATCCCCCGGAGAACGGGCAACTATCATCTCCTCAATAGCTGTTTCAACTTGTTGACGCGGTGAGCGAATCTTTGTATGAGATGCTATGGTCATGCTTGCCTCCGGACATTCATTATAAATTAGTTGTCTGACAAGTCAATAGGAGAAAAACAACCACTCAGGGCAATCGCATTTAGCCGTTTCTGGGGACGCTGTCCCTGAAAACACCCCGAAAACAGGCCCTCAGTGGGGTAAAATCTTCAGCCAAGCAGTGTTTCTGACCCTCAAAAGGGAGCTGATTTTCCATATGCGATTGCCCTGAACAACCACTTGTGTTTCTTTGAAAGCTATTCTATAATGTAAATGGGATGCATAGATATTTTATTGTTTAGCGTGGAGGAGGTTACGATGTACGAGACACCGGGGATCATTTATGAAGGAGAGTTAGAAGTTCAAGCCGGCAGTCCGTTAGGGATACCAGATGAGCTTCTGGACTTGGATGTTCTGGGTCTGTAACCAGGCGTAAGAGTTTGGAATCATCAAACGGCAGTGCATTAAGCACTGCCGTTTCACTATGTTACATCTTATGCAGCTACCCCAGTGAACTGGTTTCAGACGTTAAAAAACAGAGCACGCTATTAGTAAGACATCGGTGATACTTCATCTTTTGGCAGATTTAGATTTGACCAATCCAGACTAGGAGGAGAGCATGAAAGAAAAAACTACGCGCTATTTGGTGATTTTTATGGCCCTGGTAGGGGCGGGGTTGTTATTCTTTTCTCTGACTGGTGTATTCGCTGCGCCGGGAGACCCGCCAGAGCTTAACGAGGGTTTAGATTTCCCGGTGATAGATCCGTGGGCCAAGCCGCCAGACGCGCATCTGCAAGCCGCCTTGACCACGTTACCTCAACCTGCTGTGCCTCTCACGTTACCCAGTCCCGCCTGGCGCGTGGGGATACTCACTGACGGTCTCTATGCCTTGAGTTACGCTGAGCTAGATGTGGCTGGCGTTCCCGTAGCCAGCACTTCACCGGCTGCATATCGCCTCTTCTGGCGCGGGCAGGAAGTCGCGCTGGATGATAGCGAAATCGGCGCTACTTTTGAGTCGGGCGAGGCTTTTTACTTTTATGGAGAAAAGTTCCACGGCAGCGTGCAGGATGAGAAATACACCGCTGAAAACGTCTATTGGCTGACCGTGGATAGCTCAACCCCCGGGTTGCGGATGGCGAGCCGCGCTGTGTCGCCCAGCGGCGGAGGCGCGCCCCTGACCTGGTACACGGAGACGGTCCGGCGCGAGGAGAACCTGGTTTGGTGGGCCAGATGGTCAACCTCTCCCGGCACCGACGCCACCTGGTTTTGGGAACGCATGGAGTCAACTACTTGTACTTATGGCGTCACGTTGACCAATCCAGCCGCAGATGTTTATAGCGCTACCTTTCAAGTGGAATTAGCGGGGAGAAGTGAAGCGGATCATCCGGTGCGTTTCGTGTTAAACGGCGTCACGATCGGGGAAACCAATTGGAGCGGCCAGATTGGACATCAAACCACCTTAACTTTCCCGGCTAACCTCATCCAAGCGGGCAGTAACACGTTGGAGATGGTCCGTCTGGCTACGCACGATACTTACCTGAACTGGTTTGAGATCCAATATCGCCGCCGACCCGTAGCTAAAGATAGCGAGCTAGCTCTGCTTGTTCCGTTATCCGGGAGCACTGCTTTCACTATTACCGAGCTCCCGGTGGAAGAGATACATCTTTACGAGACCACCGTCCCCACGCGACCGGTGCGGTTGACGAACGCCACGTATAGCGTCCACAGTCTGATCTACGAGGATGTCGCCACGGCTGGGGATACCTATCTAGCCACGAGCGTCGCGCGCGAGCCGGCGGAGATAGGATCTTACTCTCCCGCCTCCGAGCTGCTCTCGCCCCCAGAGGGCGCGGATTTGATCATGTTGACTGCCAGGGAATTCTTCACTGCCGTCCAACCGTTAGTGGAGCGGCGACGTAGCCAGGGGCTACGGGTACAACTGGTGGATGTGGCGGAGGCCTACGCGCTCTTTAATGGCGGCATTGTGCATCCAGAGGCTATCCGTTCTTTGATGGCTTACGCCTACGATAATTGGCCGGGGCCGGCACCGCAGTATCTCTTGCTAGTCGGCGATGCAAGTTTCAATCTCCAGGGTTACAATGAGGCCGATTATGGTATTTGGACGCCCCCCGTGATTCCGCCCTATCTGGACTTCATCGATCCTGACCAGGGCGAGGTGCCAGTGGATGCTTACTTTGGTGACGTGGATAGTGATGGTTCCCCCGAATTAGCGGTGGGACGCTTGCCAGTCTACACTCCCGCGGATGCGGTTGGAGTTGTGGATAAGATCCTGGCCTACGAAGAGCAACCAGTAGCTCCGTGGATGACGCGCACGCTCTTTGTCGCCGATGATGGGAGCAGTTCCCTAGAGGGTTTTGCGGACGTGCTGGATGATCTCCAAACCGCTTATCTCCCCTCATCGCTGGCTACGGATACTGTTTATATTCAGGATTATTGTTCACCGGTCTCATCCAGCCGTTGTCCTTCGGCCACTCAGGCGCTCACCACAACTTGGGGACAAGGAGCCGCATTACTGACCTATGCCGGGCATGGTTCTATTCATCGTTGGGCGCATGAACCATTACTATTCAACGAAGAAATGATTACTCTTCCCGCTATGCAAGGATTGCCCTTCATTCTCTCATTAGATTGCTGGGATGGTTACTGGCTCTTCCCTCCTAGATATCCCCCGCTAGGCAGCCGGGATGTTCGTTCTATCGGTGAATGGGCGACCACGGTGTTGACGGATCGCGGCGCGATTGGCTTATTCGGCCCCGCCGGGTTAGGTTACGTGTACACTGAGAAACAAATGTCCCAGGCGATGTATGACGGGATGTTCAATCAAGGCGTCTTCCGTCTAGGGGAACTCACGCAGCGGGCGCGCGAAGCCATCTCCTGGTCTTATCTGGCGCGCACCTATACGCTGCTGGGTGATCCTACACTGATGTTGCCCTGGTGGGAAGCGCTAGCCGTGACCCCTGCGACCATCACCGTGACGGCCCATACCACGCTCTCGCTGCCGGCGGCGGTGACAGTGACCGGCACGACCCGCTTTGGGCAAGCGTTTGTCGTGCCGCCTTCCTGGACAGTAGCGGCTGGCTCTCTGGACGGCTGGGGAGCGTTCACCGCGCCTACTCAAACTCAGCAGATCATGGCGCAGGCACATAGCGGAGCAATGAGTACCCCTTTCACGATCAACGTGGTGGGAGGGGAAGCTATCACATTCACTATTACGCCTGATCCGCTCATCATTGGGGCGGGAAGCAGCACCACGCTCTCGGCGCTAGGCACTGATCAATGGGGGAACTCCACCAGCGTTGACCCGACCTGGTCAAGCGACCTGGGCGCCATTGATGCGGCGACCGGCGTCTTCACCGCGCCGGTTGAGGTAACTACCGGCTGGATCACTGCCACGGTTGATCTGCTCCAAGCTAGCGTCCCCGTAGCAGTGCAAGCGCGCGAAGTGACGACTGTGACTATCTCCCCCGACCCCTTGGAAATTGCAGTGGGGGAAAGAGCGGCGATGATCGCTACCGTAACCGATCAATTCGGCAATCCGTTGGCGGAAACCATCACCTGGAGCAGTGACCTGGGCGCGATCGACGCGACCGGTCTCTTCACCGCGCCGTTGCACGCCGCCGATGGTTGGATCACAGCCACGGTAGGGAGCGTCAGTGATCGCGCCTGGGTAGAGGTACAACATCGGATTTATCTTCCTCTTGTCCTGCGCCGTGGATAGCTATTGCTTGTTTAGGGAGACGCTAAGAAACTTCTACTCTTAGTGTCTCCTTCTCCTCGTGTTATAATCTCATTGTGGATAAGAGAAACGATATCTGGTTAGAGGCATTAGCTGCTCACTGGGGTGGAGAGCTGCGGTTGCGCGTCTCCGGGCGGAGCATGTACCCCGCGTTGCGATTAGGTGATGAGGTGCTGGTAGAGTCAGTAGCTGCGACCGAGATTCGCGCAGGCGATTGGATTGTGGTGCGGACGCCGGGCGGGCCATTACTCCATCGCTTCTTGAAATTCTCCCGCACCGGGCAATTGCTGACCAAAGGGGATGCAATGCACGCACCAGACCCACTCTGGGAACCAGAATCGTTGTTGGGACGAGTAACGGCCATTTATCGAGACGACGAATGTGTACCAGTGGCTACTCAATCTTTCTCCGAACAAGCCAAGACTCTCTGGCATCGCGGTATGGCCGAGGTCTGGCAACTCCTAAAACAGGGTGGATTGCTGGTTATTCTCTGGCTTCTCCTCTCCCTCCCTACCCTGCTCTGGGCGGCGGTTACGTTGGTTTCCTTTGAGGCCCAGCCACAAGCGACTAGCATAAAAATCACCTGGGAAACTGCCAGCGAAATCGATATGACTGGTTTCTACGTCCAACGCGCCACGACCGAAGAGGGTCCATATCAACGTATTACTGAACTTATCTGGGCAGAAGGGCCTATTGCTGGTGCTTTCTATGAACATTTTGATGCAGATGTGGTAACCGGGAGTACCTACTACTACAAGTTGGAGGCCATGGAAACCGATGGCAGTTCAGAATTTCATGGGCCGATCTCCGCATGCTTTGATTGTCCCCCGTCTACGGCGACGCCCACTCCTACTCCTACTTCCACGCCCACTCCTACTTCCACATCCACTCCTACTCCCACTGCGACTCCCACCAACACACCCATTGGCGATAATCCGGCAGTCCCCACAGCCACCCCCGCGCTCTACGTCCGTTTTTGGGTGGATGCGACCAACTTGCAGGCCGGCGAATGTACCATTCTCCACTGGCAAACGAATAACGCCACCGCAGTTGAGTTAGACGGGCGCGGAGTTCCCGGCGACTACCGCGAACAGACGCTCTGCCCTTGCGTTAGAGAGACGCACACGCTGCGCGTCTTTGCGCACGCCGGCAGTTACGAAGACCACACCCTGACCATCAATGTCAGCGGTCATTGCACCCCGGTCCCCCCAGATTCCACCAGCACGGCTACCCCGACACCCTATCCCACGGTGACGCCTTATCAGCTGCGCACCGTCACCCCGCGCCCTACCTTGGATTCACGCGCCCCGACCGCTACCCCCCGCCCCACCCTCACGCCACGCACCGTTCCGACTGCTGAAAAAACTCCGTCGCCCTTAACTTCTCCTCCCCCGACGAGCAGCGAGGGGATACTACCGTCAATTACCCCGTTAGCTGAAAAAAATCCACTCCCCACCCGCGCTCCGCAAGTTACAGCGACCACTGCTAGCCATAACTCCGGCGCCAGTACCACTAGCACCCAAACCTCATGGTGGGGAATCCTGACAGCATTGGTGCTGGGCAGTAGTTTGATAGGCCTCGGCGGTTGGGGAATTTGGAAATCCGGGAGAGGATAATAGTGTTTCACCACGAAGGCACGGAGAGCACCGAGGTTTGAAACTTAACCTTCAGGAAGTTATTTTTTTTCTTAGGGTCTTTGCGGCTTCGTGGCGAGTTATCTTTTTAAGAGGAGCCTATGGTAAAATACCATCCACTATCGCTGATACTCTGCTTATTCTTGTTGACTAACTGCGTCACCCCGACGCCGTCATCGGCGCCGGGGCTCCCTACTGATACCGCCAACTGGTTTGTGGAAAGTACCGGAGAAGGCGGTATTTGGCTGTCGCCAGAGACATTGCAGACAATGGGAGTCAATCCACAAGCCGCTGAAGCGCCGCAACTGCGCCTCTCTTGGGGCGCAGAGGAGTTGCCCTGGCTACCCGTGGAAACTGACCAGGGTTGGGGGGCCTTCTTTTTTGCGCCGGACCGAACCACGCGCCATACCCGGCGCATCGCCTTCCGGTTAGAAGTTGGCATCACGGGCTTAACGTTGGAACCGCAAGCGGCGACGTCTTCCGCATCCCCGGCCCCGGCGCTGGTCACGCATCGCTGGGAAGAGGATCAACGTTATATGCCCCAGGCCACCGCCGCGCTCCCCTGGTTCTGGCAGCCGAGTTACGCGCCCGGCGAACTCGCGCAGACCGTCGTGCTCACCGATGCACAACCTGGCCTCATCACCCTCACACTCCAACTCTGGAGCCATACGGATTTCCAGCCTTATCCTGATCATCGTGCGTTGCTCAAATGGGACGGTCAAGTGGTCGGCGAGTGGGAGTGGAACGGGCGCGGGATGCAGCAGTTGACGGCCCATTGGGAAGCATCGGCGCCGGGCGGCGAACATACTCTAACCCTGGAGACCCCCACGCTCACCGAGGGACAAATACCGATCATCTGGCTGGATAGCTGGGAGCTCAGCTACCCTCAAACCGTGAGCGCGGGTAATTACACTGCCACCGGGGAGGCGTTATCCGTGCCCGCCGGCGCGCTGGCGCTGGATGTTACCGTCCCCTCTGCGCCGGTGCTCCTGGAAGCCGAAACCTCCACCGTGAAGAGCGTGGCCGGCCAGCGTTACTGGATTGGGAAGCCCGCGGAGGCACGCCCTCCCGTGGACGTCCGCCCGGCGCAACCGCTAGTGCTGGAGGAGCTGGCCGAGGTGGATTACCTGGCACTCGCGCCCGCTGAATTCCAACCCGCGTTGCAACCGCTCCTGGTCGCCCGCGCCGCGCAAGGCTTGCAGACGGCCGTCGTCACGCCCCAGGCGGTCTACGATACCCTGGGCCACGGTCGCCCCGCGCCAGAAGCCATCCAAGCGTTGGTGCAGAGCCTCCCCGCACTCCGCTACCTGCTCCTGGTGGGCGATGCCACCGTGGAGCCGAACGGCTATGATGACGCCAGCGGCGCCCTGCGCGTAGTTGCTCCTTTTACCCGCACCGCCATCCTGGGAGAGACGGCGGCCGATGGTCTGCTGGGCCGCGATGCGGCGGGGACGCCGGTCGTGGCCGTGGGCCGTTTCCCGGCAGAGACGCCATCTGAGGTGCAAGCGATGGTTAGTAAAACCATCGCTTGGGAGGCAGAGATCGCTCCGCCCCAACCAGTACTGCTCCATGACGATGAGGCGGAGTTCAAGTCGTTGATTGCAGACTTGGCGGCTTTAATTCCCGGCGGTGAAGAGCTCCTTCCGCTGGATGCCGGAGTTGATGATTGCCGCGCACAGGTGTTGGAAAGACTCGCGCAACAATCAAGCTGGCTGACGTACAATGGGCACGGCAGCCTCCGCCAGTTGGGTGATGAGGGCGTGCTTTTGGTGGATGATGGCGCGCAATGGTCAGAGCCGGCGCTCGTCATCGCTTGGAGTTGTCTGGCAGCCCATTACACGCACCCGCAACAGCCCTCCATGGCGGAAACCTGGCTCCGGCAAGAGCCGGGCGGAGCCGTGGCCTTTTTGGGGCCGGTCGGTGAGACGACCACGTCTGAACAACGTCCCTTTGCCAAAGCGTTCTACGAAGCGTTGGCCACTCAATCGCGGTTGGGGGATGCCTGGTTGGCAGCCTTGCAGGTGTCCGGTTCAGAGGACGTGCGTTGGGGATTCACCCTCCTGGGAGATCCTGCGTTGGTGCTGGAAAGGCATTGAGAAAAAATTACACGGAGTTACGCAAAGGAAAAAGAGAGGAACGCCAAGAAATTAAATCTCTTGTTTTCCTTTAGGCTTCTTTATTAGGACTTTCGCTAACGATATTTTTTAACCGCTAATTCACGCGAATTAACGCCAAAAGCTACTAAAATTAGCGTGAATTGGCGTCCATTCGCGGTTTAGCTGCCTAGCCAGCGAAACTCCTATTTATGTTTTCTCTGTGCATCTCTGGGTAATAAATAATGAACGGGTCACTTCTGATGTAATGCGTAAAACAAGGATAAACTATGACCGAAGATTTCAAAGGTGAAGAACGCTACTTTGAACGCAACACAGGCGTCGCCATTGACGGCGCGCCGATCTCATACATTGTGGCGCTGGCCGCTGTTGGAGCGGTGCTCGCCTTTATCCCCTTCTCGGTGGTTATTGGCGCTGGCAAGAGCTTCCCGTTAAGCCAGAGCATCTACCCGTTGGTCGGTTGGGTGCTGGGGCCGGTGGCGGGAGCATTGGCTAACGGCATTGGCGCGTTGGTGGGCGTGATTTTGGCTCCGCACACCACCACCATCCCTATCATCTCTGTGTTGGGTTCCGCTGCCGGCGGCTTGACCGCCGGTGCCATGTTGGGCCGGGGCAAACGTAACTGGTGGTGGCTCCCGTTGGCGCTAACTTACGTGTTGCTCTTCGCTTATTACGTGTGGCGTGCGATCTTTCTAAACGGCGCCACTTGGGGCGCGGTGCTCTTTGGCACGTTGATCGATTGGAGCGCCTTGCTCTTATTTGTCTCTCCGCTGCGCGCCTATTTTGCCAGCCTGATCGGGGATGAGAACCCTAAGCGATTAGCTATCGGGCTTTTCTGCGGCACCTGGATGGTGGCGGGACTCGCTCATCTGGTCGGCGCGACGGCCGTCTACCATCTGGTCAACTGGTCGAATGAAGCTTGGTTGGCCTTCGCCCCGTTAGCTCCGTTGGAACATCTGCTCCGTTCCACCACCGGAGCGGCTATCGGCGCCGGGGTAATCGTGGGCTTGCGGGCCATCGGCTTGCTCAAACCCACGCACGCCACTTACTGAAAAAGATGCCCCTTCTCCATTCCGGTTTGATACTTTTAATCGTGCTGGGACTCTTGCTAGGCGCAGAGCGCTGGCTGCACCGGCGCCTACAAGGCGTCACTATCCTGCTGACCGGTAATCAAGATATAGCCTTGTGGCTCTATGCGATTCTCCTCTTCCCTGGCGTGGCGCTGCATGAACTGAGCCACGCTCTCAGCGCAGCGCTGCTGGGAGTCAAGATCGGGGGTATCTCGTTGCTCCCCCAGCAGAAGCAAGGTCACATCCAGCTAGGGTTTGTGCCGGTGGAGGAGACCGACTTCTTGCGCGCCAGCTGCATCGGCGCGGCGCCGCTCCTGATCGGCAGCGCGGTGATCATAGCCATAGGCTACTCCGTCTTCGGCACGCCGGCAGTGTTGAGCTCGCTGGCGACCGGCAACTGGTGGGGTGCGTTACAAGGCTTGCGACAGGCCCTCCACGCTCCAGATGCCTGGGTCTGGGCCTACTTGATTTTTGCCATCGGCAATACCATGTTACCCAGCCGCTCTGACACCCACGCTTGGCCATTACTGGGGGCGGTGCTAGTTTTCGGGGGAACCATCATTGTTCTCGCGGGGGCCGGGGCGCTCTTACTGAAGACCCTCTCCCAATTGCTCACCGGCGCAGTCCATTGGGTGATCCTCTTGGGCGTCAGCACCTTGCTGATTGACCTCCCTTTTTTCCTCCTGATCATTGTGGCGGAGAAAATCTTGGAACGATTGAAGCGTCAAAAAATCGTCTACCGGTAGCTAGATGAGGAAGCTCGCCCTACGGTGACTACACAGGTGGAATAATTTACCCTAAAACAATAGCCCCTGTTCCACCTGCTCAAACGGTATCTGGAGCTGTTCGTAGGCATTTCTAGTCGCGGTGCGACCGCGTGGCGTGCGGTTGAGGAACCCCTAGATTACAAGAGTGCTGCACATCTTTCTCTTTACTTGTCCCCATTTTGTCTTTGAGACAAATTATTCGCCTTCAGCAAAGCCACAATCTGATGGCGGGTGGCTTCTTCCAGATGCTTGCCGCGCGTCAGGTCTTCGCCGATGAATTTCCCCCGGGTCAATTGCCATACGGGAACCGCAGGTTTCTTGAGGATCAATTTACTCCGTGAAGCCCACACGACCCGGGGTTCCACCCACACCGGCGCATCACATTGTTGGAGATAGTCATGCAATCGTTGCGCGTTCCCCCGAGCTTGCCGGCCAGGGCTGCGACTTAGCTTCCGCCAGATGGGGCCATATTTTCGTTGCCAGCTATTACCGATATTGCGATGGTCGCCAGAGAAGGTTTTGATTTCCAATGCGTAGATGCCATTGGGTCCAACGAGGACCGCATCAATGTCGTCTTGCCGTCCAGGTAAGATGACGTTGCGGAAAAGCGTCCAATGGTGATTCAGGCCGCGTCGCAATGCTACGGCTACTCGTTTTTCACCTACGAGGCCTTTTTTATAATTCTCAGATTCAGCTACAAGGCGCTTCGAGCGCGGTAAGATGAATAGGGCGCCTACTAACAACACGCCAGCCGCCACATTCCAGCCCGGTGGTACTTGCGCCAGCTGAAAAAACTGCATGATTACGACAGTCATGCTAATAAACAATGCTCCCAACCATAAGTACAACATCGCCATCGCCAGAATTATTGTCCAACGCCGTTTACGCCGCAGTTGCTGCGTCAAATAATTGCTGCCGTTGATGATTTGTAATGCTTGGGTAGGCCGGAGGGTGACGGGTGGCAACGACGTGGCCGCCGGAGGTCTAGCTGTAGCACGGGTGGGAGTAGTGAAAGGTGTAGTTGGTGCGGGCTGATTGGATTGCATCGTTAAAGTCTGACGCTCTGGGGGTGTTAGTCGCCGGTATACAATTTCCGCTCCCAGTACCGCCGTCGCATTCCGTAATTGCGCTGCATGGGCGTTGGCCACGGCATAAGCTAAATCGTGCAGGTTGATGATATGTTCGTCTAGCAGATCACCGCTAGGGCGGTTCAGGTTTTTGAAGGGCCAAACGACTTGTCGCGCCGCAGCTGGAGTAAGCGTCACCCGCCGTAAATTCTGAGCCTGGAGTTCTACTGCTGCGGCCCATTTGATTTTGGGATCATAATATTTCTTGGCAGCCCATCTCAAATCACGCTCTTTGACCTCGCCAGAGGCTAACAATTCACCTAGAGGGCGATTCAATTTCTTGATCGGCCAAATAACACTAGCGGCCAACTCAATGATAGCTGGCCCCCGCCACTCTTTACTCATAACTACTCTCCTAAGGTTTTGCTGACGTAAGCGGTGAAGACGATTGATGTTAAAACAATAGCCCCTGTTCCACCTGCTCAAACGGTATCTGGAGCTGTTCGTAGGCGCTCCGGGTGGCGTGCGGTTGAGGAATAATTTGGCCCGTGAAGTTCACATAACCTGGGGTTCCACCCATGCCGATCTCTGAGCTAGGCTCCGTGATTTGTGATCAAATCAGCGCAAAAAGGTCTGTTTATGATGCGACGATTTCCACAGTTATTTCTCTGCATTTTTCCAGGCGATAATCGTTGGTGAGAAACAGATCACAACCACTATGAATAGCCGCCGCCAAATGAATAGCATCGGGAGCCTTAAATTTGTAACAGGCGCGCAACTCTGTTGCTAGATCAATGATCGGCCGGGTCAAGGGAAGCACCTCAGACATGATCCCGGTAAAGTAATTATCAAAGGCCGTCAGAAGAGTTGCCTCTCTATCCCGAATGGGTTTCACCCGACATTCGAGTCGTGAGAGCTCGCTGCACACTTGATTTACGTCTGGCGCAGCCAGACGCGCTGCCAAATTTGAGGCGTAGGGAACGATATTTTCAACCAGATAAATGAGCGGGGCCGAGTCAAGATAAATACGCATCGCTAGGCCCCCCAACTATCACGTTCAGCCTGGATCTCCGCATCAACTTGGGCTTTGGTGCGCGGGCGATAGCCGCTCGCGCGTAGAGCCTGATGGATCGCTTCCAATTTGACGAGGAATGGCGCTTTGGATTGTGTTGCGGGCAATGGCACAACCGTTACGCGTACACGGCCAGGTGGTAAAGTTGCCGGGTGATCTAACACCACCGTTCGTTCGTTGGATAAGATACCCAATGCAGCATAGTATTCAGGCATTTCTCAACCTCCTTGTTTGGATGTTTTTGTTCAACTGTCACCGGAACGGTACTACGATTGATATGTTTTTCTAATGTAAGAGGTTAAGATAATTGGCTCTTTGGGAATACGCGGGGTCAAGTTAAAATTAACCCCGGATTTCACAGAAAAAAGTAAAAAAATTAGTGCAATCCGGGTCATCTGTGGTGAAAAATCTACGTCGGGGGGCGCTTGCCCCGCTCAGTCCCCGATGATTCACCTCAAAACAATAGCCCCTGTTCCACCTGCTCAAACGGTATCTGGAGATGTTCGTAGGCACTTCTAGTCGCGGTGCGCCCGCGTGGCGTGCGGTTGAGGAAGCCCAACTGCAAGAGATACGGTTCCACCACATCCATGATGGTATCCGCAGCCTCTCCGATGGAAGCGGCGATGGTATCCAAGCCGACCGGCCCGCCACTGAATTTCTCGATGATGGCGTGCAGCACCCGGCGATCTAAATCGTCTAGGCCAGCCGCGTCAATTTCCAACAACGCGGTAGCTTCTTCCGCAATCTCCCCGGTGATGACGCCTTCTCCGCGCACCTGGGCGTAATCACGGACGCGGCGCAAGAGGCGCAGCGCGACGCGCGGCGTTCCCCGGCCGCGACGGGCGATCTCGGCCCGGCCTGGCGGTTCGAGCGGCACCGCTAGTACTTTGGCAGCGCGCTCCACAATCTCTTCCAGAGCCGCTTGCGCGTAGAAATCTAACCGGTAGATGGCGCCAAAGCGCGTGCGCAGCGGCGCGGAGAGGAGCGCTAGCCGGGTAGTCGCTCCCACCACCGTGAAGCGCGGCAAACTCAGACGGACGGTCCGTACTCCCGGCCCTTGACCGATTACCAGATCTAGGGCGAAATCCTCCATCGCCGGGTAGAGAATCTCCTCCACCACTTTGCCCAGACGGTGAATCTCGTCGATGAAGAGCACTTCCTTCTCCCGTAGATTGCTCAGGATAGCCGCTAAATCCCCGGCGCGTTCAATCGCCGGCCCAGAGGTGACGTGAATAGCAGCCCCCATCTCATTGGCGCAGATGCGGGCCAGCGTGGTTTTTCCTAACCCTGGCGGACCGTAAAACAATGTATGCTCCAGGGCTTCGTCGCGCTTTTGCGCTGCGTCAATCAGAATACGCAAATTCTCTCGCACGCGCTCCTGGCCGATCAGCGCATCCAAGCGTTGAGGACGTAACGCGCGGTCTAAAAGGGGTTCTTCGGGGGTGGCTTCGGGGGCT
>DUEJ01000049.1 GCA_011192175.1 Thermoflexia bacterium | reverse complement strand
AGGAGGCCTTGAAGTTGAGCGTGGGCGTGTTAGGTCTCTTGCGCTCACTGGCGGGGGCGTAGTCAGTAAGTCTAGTGCCGCCCGCCAGCGGGCTTGAGGCGGATTGCAATCCACCGGGGGTTAGCGGCACTCAAAGTAATGACGTTTGGGGAGAAAGCGTATATGCCAGAATTGCCCGAAGTGGAGATGGTGGTGCGTATGTTGCGCCCGCAGCTGGTCGGCCGGCGGATTGAGGGGGTTGAGCTTCTGTGGGAACGCATCGTGGATCGTCCCACGCCAGAGGAGTTTAGCCGCCAGTTAACCGGGGCCACGCTGACGACGGCCGGACGGCGCGGCAAGTATCTACTCTTTCCGCTGGATAATGGGCAGACCTGGTTAGTGCATCTGCGCATGACGGGGAAGTTCCTGGTGCGCTCTGATCCGGGGCTGGAGGCCCCCGCAGATGCACTCTGGAACCCCACCCACATCCGTGCGCGCCTGCGATTAGATAACGGCACGTATCTGCTCTATATCGACATGCGGAAATTCGGACGTTTCTACCTGGTATCAGACCCGGAAGAAATCGTGGGTGACCTGGGGCCAGAACCATTAGGAGAAGAGTTCACCGGCGCCTGGCTCCAAGCCGCGCTGGAGGGGCGGCGTGGCGAACTCAAGCGGCTCTTGCTCCAGCAGCACTTCTTAGTGGGTTTGGGTAATATCTACGTGAACGAGGCGCTCTGGCGGGCCGGCATCCATCCCCAACGGATTGCGGGGACGCTTACTCCAACGGAGATAGCGCGGTTGCATACGGCCATCGTCACCGCTTTGCGAGAGGGGATCCAAAATGGCGGCACCAGTTTGGGTGACCGGCAATATGTCTATCCAGATGGGAATTTGGGCCAACATCAGCACCATCTGGCGGTCTATGACCGTGAAGAATCTCGCTGTCCCCGCTGCGGTTATGCTATTGAGCGTATCATCCAGGGACAGCGCAGTACCTATTTCTGCCCGGTCTGCCAAGCAGCGCCCCGGCAGGAGAGCTCGGAGTAGGCGGGCCTATTCCCGTTGGCTTAGTGGGTGAGTGTGACTTTGCGCAATCCGCGCGGTTGTTCGGTATCCAGTCCCTTCACCTTGGTGAGATGATAGCTGAAGAGTTGCGCCGGCACGATGTTCACCAGGGGGCTAAGCCATTCGGGGATGCCGGTTGGTAATTCCAGCGGGAAGTGTGCCAGGGCTAGGGCTGCCGGCAGATCGGAGATGACCAACAGTTCCGCCCGCTTTTGTTCTGCAAGCTGTTGCAAGAGTTCCAACATATCTTCCTGCAGCGCGCCGCTATGGGCTATCGCGAAGATGGGGAACCCGGGATCGACGATCGCGATTGGCCCGTGACGGAAATCTGCCGAGGAGTACGGCTCTGTAACCACGTAGGTGAGTTCTTTGAGCTTCAAGGCCCATTCGAACGCGGTAGCATAATTGAAACCCCGTCCCAGAACAACGCAGTGTTGCATGTAACGGTAACGTTCGGCTGCCCGGGAGACCTGCTTATCCAAAGTTAGAGCTTGCACCACCAGTTCTGGAACCTGACGCAGGGCGGCTAACCGTGCGGTACTATTTTCTAGAGCTACCGAAAGCATAGCAATCACGAGGAGTTGCGCCGTGTAACTCTTGGTGGCCGCGATGGCCAACTCTGGGCCGGCGGACACATCCAGTACGGAATCGGCCATCTGCGCCAGTGGCGAGTGGGGGCTATTGGTGATCGCCAACGTTGCGGCACCGCACCGTTGACCTTTAGCCAGTACACTGACAATATCGGGGGATGCTCCCGATTGCGAGATGCCCACAACTAGCGCGCCGGTCAAATTCGGGGGGCGTTGATAGAGAGTGAAGAGTGAGGGAGCGGCTAGCGCCACAGGGATATGATTGTATGCGCCCCAAAGGTATTTGCCATATAAACCTGCGTGGTCAGAAGTGCCACGGGCAGCCAGGAAAATATACCGGGGTTGATATGCGCGGATAGCAGCCGCAACTCGTTGTACGTTTTCCCATTGTGTCTGCAACGCGGCGCTCAATACTGTTGGTTGTTCAAATATCTCATCGCGTAGGCTCATTTTATCTCCTTGAAAATGATAGTAGAATATCTGAAGTTTCTTGACGTCTCAACATTCTACAATAAACTATTCACAAAGCAAAATCTACTACTAAGCCTCTAGGAGTATCATCTCAAAAAAAATAGGGCCGGTTGTATCCCGGATTGTCAATCCGGCGGGCGGAATACCATTCCGATTCCGCGCTACTACAAGCCCCCGAAATATTGAGATGATACCTCTAGAATCTGTTTTTTTTGACAATGAAATAGCCTCTGGCAGTTGTCAATTACTCCTAGTCGTGTTAATTGACAACTTTGAAAACCATATATAATTTTATTCTCAGTCAACTAAGGGTAATTTATTCAGGTACAAAAAAAGGAGGTTATACTTAAACAGGCCAGCCATCATAAACAAGACTATTAAGTAGGTGTAATTCATTCAGATACAAGAAAAAGGAGGTTATACTTGAACGAGTCAACCACCGCAAACAAGACTATCCCTAAACAAGAGTCTCTCGGATACTGGCTTAAGAAAATTTATTCAAATTTTTGGGTTCAGAAGTTAGCGCGCACGGCCTTCACCATCTGGTTCGTCACCACGATCATCTTTCTCCTGGTGCGCTTGATGCCCTCTAACCCCATTGAGGTGTATATCAATGAGCTCATCCTGCAATATGGCTTGACCTACGACGAAGCTCGAGATCAAGCCGCTTCGCTCTTTGCCCTGGATTTACATTCTCCCATGTACGTGCAGTATTTTGATTATCTGAATAGTCTCTTGCACGGCAGTTTGGGAACATCGCTCCGCTCACCAGGCACTCCGGTAACAAGTATTATTCTTAAATACCTACCTTGGACACTCTTTAGCGTGGGCATTGGGCTGCTAATCAGTTTCACTGTGGGGGTGGCCATAGGGATGGTGACCGCCTATCAGCGCGACAGCTGGTGGGAACCGTTGGTCTCTGGGATGGCGTCAGTTTTGAGTTCCATCCCTAGCTATATCATTGGTATTGTTTTGTTAGTGGTTTTGGGGATTTACCTGGAGGTAATTCCAGTGAACGAAATGCGTGGGTCCATGACTCCCGGTATGCAGCCGGGGTTTACTTGGGAGTTTATTTCTGATATCTTCTTCCACGCTTTTTTGCCCATTGCCACTTATGTACTGGCTACTTCAGGTAACTGGTTGTTGACTATGAAGAGTAGCACTATGAGTACGCTAGGTGAGGACTACGTAACTGTGGCCCGGGCAAGGGGATTGACTGAGGGACGTATCATCACCGCCTACGTGGGGCGCAATGCGATGTTGCCGTTGGTGACACAGCTCTTAATTAGCTTAGGGTTCGTGGTGGGCGGTTCTATTCTCATCGAGAACATTTTTGTCTATCCCGGTATTGGTTTCCGCCTCTTACAATCTCTTAATACACGTGATTATCCGCTGATGCAGGGGATTTTTCTCATTATTACTGTCTCCGTCGTGATTTCTAATCTGCTGGCAGATTTTATCTATGGCTGGCTTGATCCCCGCGTGCGGGTAGCAGGAGGTGAATGAACATGACCGCGGTAACTGAACATACTTCTCTTGTTAGTGTGGTGGTGGATTTTTTCCGGAGAATAGGCCATTTTATCAAATTGATGAGTCGTAATAAGATAGGTTTTCTGGGATTCCTACTTTTCCTCAGTTTTATTTTTATGGCTACTGTAGGGACCTATTTAATTGAAGAACCGACGCACTCAGATATAACGGCGATCTACTCACCGCCCTCGGCGGAGCATATCCTGGGCACTGATAGTCAAGGTAAGGACATCTGGTCCCAGATCGTTCACGGCAGCACGGATATTCTCAAAATGGCGCTTTTCACCGGCGTGATCACTACTTTTATCGGAGTGACTTTAGGTTCGGTAAGCGCGCTCGTGGGAGGGAATTTTGATGCTTTCCTCAGCATGATGGCCGATATTTGGCTGACTATCCCGCAATTTCCACTTTTGGCAGTAATTGCTACGCTGGTTAAGCTCAATAATATCCTCATGCTGTCTGTGTTGCTCTCAGTGCTCTCGTGGGCGGGGCTATATCGCTCCATCCGGGCTCAGGTTTTATCACTCAAGGAACGGGATTACGTGGAAGCCGCCATTGCCCTAGATTTAGGTTTATGGCATACGGTCTTTCATGAAGTTCTTCCCAATATGATGAGTTACATCGTGATTAGCTTCACCTTCGCCATGCGCCAGGCTATCTACGCACAGGTAGGGTTGGTCTTTTTGGGGTTAGTGCCGCTCACCCGTAACTGGGGCGTGATGATCAACTTGGCTTGGACGCAAGGGGCCATCTTCTTCCGCGATAGTATCTACTTTATCATGGCGCCGGTCACGGCGATTGCGCTCTTTGTGCTCTCGGTTGTTTGGATGACACGATCGTTGGAAGAGATATTCAATCCACGTCTACGCACGGGGTAAACTATGACAAATAAACCGACTAATACTAGAACGGGAATTAAAAGCCCACTTGCGGTTCGAGATCTGTGGGTGGAGTATGCTGTTGAGCGCGGTGTGGTTAAGGCTGTGCGTGGAATTTCTCTAGATTTACGCGAAGGTGAGAGTTTGGCGTTAATTGGGGAGAGTGGTTGCGGCAAGACAACTTTAGGACTTTCTTTAGTCCGTTTGTTGGTCAAGGCTGCCACGATTCGCCGGGGGGAAATTAACTATCTTTACCGGGACGGCAGAGAGATCGATGTCCGGCAGTTGCGCGAAAAGGAGTTGCAAAAATTCCGCTGGCAGGAATGT
>DUEJ01000048.1 GCA_011192175.1 Thermoflexia bacterium | reverse complement strand
TTGCCGGTGTGTTAGGGATACCCAAGATGCGACGGAAACGCCGGGTCATCCAAGCGCGGCGCACAGTTGATCGCGCTTACTTGGAGCAATTACTGAGGTCGCCTTATGAGATTCCGCTGTAAGGGCGAGCAAATTAGCAAATGGCAAATGGCAAATGGCAAATGGCAAATGGCAGTTCCGCCATCCAGGGCAGTTCTTAATCTCGTCCTTAACCCTTGAGCACCGCCCCCCCCTCGCTCTCTCGCTTTCTCGCTCCTTCCGTGTTACAATAGATGCGCTATGCACATTCGAAGCCTAAGCCTACGCCAGTTCCGCACTTACGCGCGCTTGGAGATGGATTTCCCGCCAGCGCCGATTTTGCTATTGGGCGCCAACGCGCAAGGGAAGACGAGTTTGCTGGAAGCTCTGGCTTACCTCGCCCTGGGCAGCTCGCCCCTCACACATATTGACCGGCAGCTGCTTCACTGGCAGGCGGTTGCTTCCGGGATGCCTTTCGCGCAAGTCAAAGCGGTGGTGGTCAAAAAGGAGCGCACGGAAACGTTGGAGATAGTCCTGCAGCTCTCGCAAACCACTAACGGTTCTCCTCCGCGCCTCTTTAAGCGGATTCGGGTGAATGACCGCACGGTGAAACGCTCTGAGTTGGCCGGGCATCTTAATGTGGTACTTTTTCTACCTGAGGATGTCACGTTAGTGGGCGGCCCACCTGCCGATCGCCGCCGGCATTTGGATAACTTGCTCTCGCAAGTTTACCCAGAGTATATCGAGGCGCAGAACAGCTACACCCAGACTCTCTCGCGGTGTAATGCCCTGCTCCGCTATCTGCGTGATGAAGGCGGCGACCCTGCACAACTCGCCCCGTTGGAGCAGGTGTTGGCCGAAACTGGCGTGACCGTCTCGCTCTACCGCCGGCGGGTATTGGCCGCGCTCTCGCTGCACGCCGATCAGTTTTATCAAAAGCTGACCGGCGGGCAAGCCTGGCTCCAACTCCAGTATG
The DNA here is from genome assembly GCA_011192175.1 of Thermoflexia bacterium. Lineage (GTDB taxonomy): Bacteria > Chloroflexota > Anaerolineae > B4-G1 > SLSP01 > G713. The sequence continues at coordinate 12,826 of DUEJ01000048.1, read as the reverse complement.
AGCCTAACTTCGACCCGCTGGCGCCGCCGGCCTTAGATTATCAACTGGGGTTATTGCCCCAAGAATCTCCGCTGCCGCCCGTGGATGTTGAGACGCTGCAAGAGATTTTTCGTACCACCCTGGTGAAGCATCGCCGGCGGGCCATCCAGCGTGGCGTGACGGGCATTGGGCCACAGCGAGACGAAATGCGGTTCTTCTCACAGGAGGTAGATCTGGGAATCTTTGGCTCCCGAGGCCAGCAGCGTTCCGCCGTGTTGGCGCTCCGGCTGGCCGAGCTGCAATGGCTCCAAGAGGAGACCGGGGAAACACCGGTATTACTGCTAGATGAGGTCCTCGCGGAGCTGGATCGTGACCGGCGCAATTACCTTCTGCGCCTACTGGACGGTGTAGAGCAGACCATCCTTACCACAACGGACATGGAGATGTTCCCCGCGTTTTTCCGTGAAAAAGTATTGACCTTTAGAGTCGCCGGCGGAATTATCAGAGCAGTCTCTTCCATGAGTGCGCCCGGCGACTAAAGTCGCGGCTACCCTTGCGAAGTCCACCTACGTGGACTAGTGAAATTGGATGCCGATAAACGCTGATTTGTGAGTCTACTGAAAAAACCAAGCATCGCATCGCAGAGGTGCGGAGAGGTTTGCTTATCTTTTCCTAGAGCCGTGTTATTTTCACCCGCTGGGGCGACCGCAACGCTAGCCGAGGTAAGCAAACAGTCTTTATCTGAACGGTTACGAGATAATAATTTGTAGGAATCCTTGTATGGGATTCCACACCAACGACAACGAAAATGCTTCACTAACGCAAACATCTTGGTTTTGAAGCAGACTTTAGACCTTTGACTTGCGACTTTCGGCCTTTGACTTGCGACTTTAGACTTATTTACAGAGGAGGAGCGGATGACCTGGAGTGGTAAAGAAGTGCGCCAACAATTCCCTATTTTGCAGCAAAAAATAAATGGTAAACGGCTGATCTATCTAGATAGCGCGGCCAGCGCGCAGAAGCCACAAGTTGTTATTGATGCGCTGAGCTCGGTTTACAGTACCAACTACGCCAATATCCATCGCGGTATCTACCGTTTGGCGGAAGAGGCCACGCGCCAGTATGAGGCCGCTCGCGCTAAAATCGCTAAATTTATCAATGCGGCCAGTACGGACGAGGTTATCTTCGTGCGCAATGCCACGGAAGGGTTGAACTTGGTCGTCTATTCTTGGGGCCGGAGCAACGTTGGGGCCGGAGAGCGGATCATCGTCACCGAGTTGGAACACCATAGCAATCTGGTGCCCTGGCAATGGTTGGCGCAGGAACAAGACGCGGAACTCAGTTTCATTCCCGTCACGGGTGCGGGGGAATTGGATTTGGCGGCTCTGCCGCCTCTCCTGGCGGATGGACGCGCTAAGGTGCTGGCTCTCTCGATGATGTCCAACGTTTTGGGCACCATCCCTGATCTGGCAGAGATCATTCATCTGGCGCACGCGGCCGGCGTAGTGGTGGTCTTGGACGGCGCGCAAGCCGTCCCTCATCTGCCGGTAGATGTGCAGTCCCTGGACGCCGACTTTATGGCTTTTTCGGGTCACAAGTTGGGCGGGCCGGGGATTGGCGCGCTCTGGGGGCGCCGCGCGCTCTTGGCAGCGATGCCGCCATTTCTCTTTGGCGGCGATATGATCCTCAGTGTGCGGAAAGAACGCTCCACCTGGAACGAATTGCCTTACAAATTTGAGGCCGGTACTCCGGCTATCGCTGAAGCCATCGCGTTGGGCGCGGCCATCGACTTTCTCACCGAGTTAGGGATGGAGAATGTGCGGCAACACGAGCTACAGTTAGTCACTTACGCGCTGGCGGAATTATCCGCAGTGCCGGGACTGCATCTATTGGGGCCGGCAGCCGAAAAACACGGGGGGGCCGTTGCTTTCTGGTTTGAGGATATACATCCGCACGATATCGCGGCTATTTTGGATGAGGAGGGAATCTGCGTGCGAGCGGGGCAACATTGCGCTGCGCCGTTACATCGACGCTTTGGGATCCCGGCCAGCACGCGGGCCAGCTATTACGTCTATAATTCCAATGAGGATACTGACGCGCTGGTAGCCGGGTTGCATAAGGTGATCAAGCTGCTGCGGCGCTAAGCCACTGCTTTTTTGAGGAGGAGAGAATCCCCATGAGTAATTTATACCGAGAAGAATTATTGGAACATTACCACGATCCGCTTAACTATGGCGTCATCGAAGATGCTGAAGTGGATATTAACCGCGATAATCCCACTTGTGGGGATACCATCCACCTCACCGCGCGGTTGGACGAGGATGACCGGATCGCGGAGGTGAAATTTGAGGGGCAAGGGTGCGTGGTCAGCATGGCCGCGGCTTCGCTGCTTACCGCAGAGGTGGTGGGCAAGTCGCCGGAGGAGATCGCCGCGCTGGGGTTGCGCGATATCGAAGAGCTGTTGGGGGGGATGCGATTGAGCATGGGGCGGGTCAAATGTGCGTTGCTGGCCCTCACCGCGCTCCAAAAAGGGTTGGAGGAAGCCGGACGCTAACTAGCTACGGGATAACTGCATTATGGCAACTCGCCGATGGTGATGATGAAGGAAGATTGCGGGAGGATGCTATCCACCCGCAGGCTTTCATCGGGGAGCAATACTTGCGGGGCGACGGTGTGCTCGCCGGGAACCAGTCCGGTTAAATCTAGCTGTAGACCAATTTGGGTGGCGTCCACTTGCGCGATGTTGGCGAAGGGCCCACGTATAAGTAGCTGTACTTCCCTGGGCATGACCGTAGCTGTGAAGCCTCGCTCTAGCCCTTGAATTTCGGGAGCTAGCTGCAAGGTCAACAGACTCTCCAATGGCTCCAGATTGATCTTGACGAGGATTTGCGGCGTGGATAGGACCGAGAGTCCTTCCGGGGTTTGTAAGCTCACCGTCAGCGTTAGACTTTTGCTGGCTCCGTTCAAGTCAATCGGCTCGGTGTTCAGATAACCAGGGACAGCTTGTACCACGTCACGACGTCCACTCACCGCTACCGAGGGAGGTTCCATTTCAATCGTCCCCACGTGATAACCTGGGGCTGGATTGCCGGCTAGTACCGCGTGGATCGCCAGATCGCGGATGTTACTCAGCTGCTCGATGGGCACCTCCACGTTTACAGCTCTCGGGACTACGTGTACCCGTGACACCGCAGCCCCGACCTCATCGACGGGGAGCGGTTGATAAGCCTCTGTAATACTCTCTCGCACTGCTTCCACAGGAATTTTAATCAGGGCTTGGGTGGTCTGCAGGACAAAAGAACGCGGTCCCACGATAGTCACCAGCTGCGGGGCGAAAGACGGAGCGCGACTTACAAAACCCAGGGCTGGTTCGCCCTGCAACGTTATCGCCACCGGGACCTCAATCTCGGTCAGTGGCTCCACGGTTAAAGAGATTTCGGCTGGGACAATCTGCACGATTTGCGCGGGGCGGCGATTGATCTGTACCTGCACAGGTAAGGAGTTGACGCCTGGTTGTACTTGAGAGAGATCAACGTAAGCTTTTATGTCCCCTAAAGAAGCTTGTAAGACAGACCAGAGGGATTCCGGGGCGCGCAGTGTGACCCGCACTGCAAATTCTTCCTTTTCCCCATAGGCGACCAATTCAGCCGGTAAATTCCGTAGTTCTACGGTAATGGGAGTAGGATAGACCTGCTCCTGCATGGGGTCTTGGGCTTCTGTGGCTATTACCCAGAAGAAGAAAGCCAGAATTAAGGAAAGTATTGCTCGGCTGAAAATTCGTCCCCAACTAAAATTCATTATCTACTCCCAACTCAACTCTTAGCGCGCCATTTCTGGAAAAAAGTAGGTTTCCTAGTACCCCCCAAAAACGTATTCAAGAGCTCGCTCAAGCGATGACTAGATAGATCCCGGATGAGGTTACCATTGTGCGCCAGCGAGATACTACCTCTCTCCTCGGAGACGACTAGAGCTATGGCGTCGCTATCTTCTGTGGCGCCGATGGCCGCGCGATGGCGCAGTCCCAGATGACGATCCGCTAGAGCGGCTGAGGTGAGCGGCATCACACAGGCCGCGGCGGCGAGGCGGCCAGCGCGGATGATTATCGCCCCATCATGTAAGATGGTATGGTGATCAAAGATAGTAGTTAGCAGTTCTGAGGTAACTTGGGCATCCACCGGCGCGCCGGTCTCGATGTAGTCTTGCAACCCGGTCTCTCTCTCAAAGACGATCAACGCTCCTACTTTTTGTTCTGCCAACTGTCGAGCCGCCTCCACTACGGCATCCAATACTCGTTGTTGTTGGGGATGTGGGGGGGGGGAATTGAAGGTCAGAAAACTCCCGCGCCCTAGCCGTTCCAACAGGCGGCGCAGTTCAGGTTGGAAGAGGACTGGGATTCCCACTAAAATGGCGGGCAGGATTTGGGCCACCAACCACGAGAAGGCGTGGAGTCGCACAATGCGGCTTAAAAAGGCTAAGGAGACCAGCAAGGCCGTTATGCCGCGTACTAACGGCACGGCGCGCGTGCCGCGCAGCGTGTAGAACATTCCGAAAAAGAAAAACGCTACGAGGAATATATCTAGTAGGTCTAACCAAGAAAGGCGTTCAAGTAACCAACTGAATTCCCACATAAAATTTACTCGTCTGTGTGCTTAAATAGTTTGCTCTCTGGAGGAGCGAATCTCTGTGGTTTGAGGAGAGAAGCCGGCGTGACTAAGCAAGCTTAGGCGTCTGCCCGCTCAGTTCTTCGTATAATTGCACGTAGCCCTCCAAGTTGGGCGGCTTGAGGCTGATGATGCTCCGAATGGTTTGGAAAGCGGCCTGCTCTTTACCCGCCTCCAATTGCAAGTTCCCCAAAATATCTAAGTGTTCTAGGGCCTTTTCTTGTTTATGGGTCCGCAAACTGAGTTGTGCGGCGCGATAACGGAGGGGGATGGAGTCGGGTTCATCTTCAACTAAATCCTCTAGCACTGCCAGAGCTTTCCCCACGCGCTGGGTTTTTAGATAGACTTTTATTAGTCGATCCAGCGCGGCTATGCCCAGATGTTGTCGTCCGGTGCGCGGATAGAGGCGCATTAACCCGAGGTGGGCGCGTTCGTCGCCGGGGGCGATGCGGGTGATCTCTTCATAATCCTTGATCGCGTCTGCCCAAGCCAGGCGTTGCATATCCAAATCGGCCAGCCGGTGCAAAATGCGTAGCTGCCATTGCTCCGACGCGGAGCCGCGGGGCGCCAGATGCAAGGCTTGTTGGTAGGTCTCGCGGGCGCGGTTTAGCTGGGCTAGTTGATAATAAGAGTCGGAGAGTTGTAGGTATTGCTCCAACGCTTTGTCAATTTGTCCGTGTTGGATGAGGAGTTCTATCAACCGGCGGCGTATTTTCTCATCCAGGGGTGAGTATTCCACTATCTGCTGGTAGGTGGCCAACGCTTGGGGGATTTGTCCTCTAATCTCACACGTCTTGGCGATGACGCGATATTTGTTCAAGGAGGCATCGATGTTGTTATTTTCGATGAAGAGGTTGGCTAACATGCTGTGTAAGGGGAGGTAGAAGGGCGCTCTCCCGATCGCGTGCATAAGTTCTTCCAGCGCCGAATAGGGCTTGCCCCGGCTGATGTATTCTTGTGAGAGTGCTACGGAGTGCAATACTTCATCGGAATTGGGCAAGCTGATGATTTCGGCCAAACTGAGCACGATGCCGCTGCGCGCTAGCCCGTCTAGCCGATGGCGGGCCTTACTGGCCTCTTCTTCCCAACCACGTTGGCTGAGGAAGTCCACCAAAGCGGGGAGCAGTTTGCGGATGTGCTCTGGCTCGCCGGTGTTGATCAGGCTCTGGGCTAATCCCTCGTAGACGCGGAGGAGATCGTCCACTTGTTCGCGCTCCACTGTGGCTAAATCTACTACTTTCACGGCTTCCAAGAAGTGCTCGAAGGCGCTATCAAATTCACCCTCTGCGCGATAACATTCCCCTAGCGCAAAATGCGCAGCCAAGAGATACTCTTTGTCTTTGAAGGCGCGCTCCAGTTGCTCGATGGCGGCGGTGAAATTCATCTGTTCTTTGTAGAGCATCCCCAAATTAAAGTGCAATGAGGGCATGGAGACTCCGGAGTTTACCAAGCGTTCGTAGGATTTCTGAGCTGCATCCAAATTCCCTTGTGTCTGGGCCTCCACGGCTTGACTGATCAATATGGTAACTTGTGCGGGGGAGACTGCGGTGGCCCGGGGGGCTTCCTCCGCGAAGATGGATTCGGCCAGTGAGGCCAGCGCGTGCCGCTGCGCGATGGCGGTGGGCGACTCCTCTCTTTCCTCGCCCGCATGGCTAGGGGTGAGGATTTCATCCAATTCATCGGTGGAGGTCGGTTGCGGTAGCGGCGCTTGCCGTTGCAATAGCGTTAGCGTCTGGGCCAGACGTTGATTTTGGGGTGCTATTTCCTGCGTTTGGCGGCAAATCTCAAGCGCTAGTTGAGGATCTTCTTCTTGATGGAGGTAGGCGAGCCAGAGAGTGGCCCGGATGACGTCGTCTAAGGAATTCTCTTCGCGGTAAAGTTCAAGGAGGTCGGTCCATGTTTTCGCATTGTGGGGGGTCAAACGCACAGCAGCTTCCAGCGCCCCGATCTGTGGCTCTAGCATCCCCCGCGCGCGGTAACAACTGGCGGCTTGTTGATATTGAGAAACGGAGTCCTGATGTTGGCCGCGTTGGGCTAATAGCCTCGCCAGCCGCTCATGGGGGACCGGGTCTGCGGGGGTGAGCTGGGTCAGGTGTAGGTAGACCTGCTCAGCCGCTGCTAAATCGTGCTGGTTGAATAAGGCCCAGGCGTATCCTTGTAACGCAGAGACATCTTGGGGGAATTCTTTTAGGGCGCGCTGATATTCCTTGATGGCCCTAGCCCATTTCTCTTCCCAAACTAGATCACTAGCTCTCTGTAATGCTACTTTGAAGCGGGTACGGTTGCCAGCCACGGATCAGCCTCCGTAAAAAGTATGTGAACTGTTCTACCAATTTCAAATGCCGATTTGCTGCTTTGCATTTATACGGGAGAGAAAAGACCGCGTAAATGCGTGATCGTTCTTTTCAAAAGACTATTTTGCTCCCAGTAACTGGACCAGGATTGCTTTCTGGGCGTGGAGCCGATTTTCGGCCTGGTCAAAGAGCACGGAATGTGGCCCATCGGCGACGGCGTCGGTGATCTCTTCGCCCCGGTGTGCCGGCAGACAGTGCATTACGCTGACATCCTCTTGGGCGTGTGCGAGAATTTCGCTATCAATGCGATAGGGGGGGAAGATCTGACGGCGTTTCGCGGCTTCGGCCTCTTGCCCCATGGAAGCCCAGGCGTCGGTGTAGACCACGTCGGCGCCGGCGATGGCCTCGAGGGGATCGTTGGTGGCTAGGATGGTGGCCCCGCTAGCGGCCGCGAACCGCTCGCCTAGCTGCCAGACGGCGGGATGCAACTCGTAGCCTCTAGGCATTCCGATGGCGAAATCCATCCCTAGTTTGGCGGCTCCGAAGAGCAATGAGGTGGAGACGTTGTTACCGTCCCCTAAGAAGGTGAGCTTCTTACCCTGGAAACTGCCTTTATGCTCCAGGATGGTGAGGAAGTCAGCGGCTCCCTGGCAGGGATGGTTGTAATCCGAGAGGCCGTTAATCACGGGGACAGTGGCGTGGGCGGCCAGTTCGACGATATCGGTGTGAGAGAAGACGCGCGCCATGATCACATTGACGTAGCGGGAGATAACGCGGGCTACGTCAGCGACGCTCTCCCGTTGCCCTAATTTGATTTCGTTCGGGGAAAGATAGATTGCATGTCCACCTAACTGGAGCATGGAGACATCAAATGAAACGCGCGTGCGCAGGCTGGGCTTCTGGAAGATCTCGCCTAGGACTTTGCCCTGGAGCAAGGGCGCATTGCCGCCCGCGCGCCAGGCGGCTTTGAGCTCTAGGGCTAGATCTAATAGCCCTTGTAGTTCTTCTGAGGTTAAATCAGCTAAAGAAAGGAAATGTTTCATGGTGACCTCCTGTAATTGTGGGCTAGATTGCAGCTGCAAGTATACCACGGTGCGGGTATAAAGAGAATTGGTCTTAAAAGGCTGGTTCACCACGGAGCTCCGTGGCGGCCTGCGATTGACCCAGACACAAACGGCCTGCCGGGTCCCATGCTGATTTTATCATACTAGGCACAGAGAGCACGGAGAGGTTAGCCATTAGCGGTTAGCGATTTGCTACAAGGACTAACCGCAATACGCTTCAGTTAAAATTTCCGCAGTCTGGGCGTCCTCAAAGTCTTCGTGCCTTTGCGCCTTAGCGGTGAAATACTCAGTTTTTTCAGTAGAATCAAAATCGCCTCCTGAAGAGATTACAAATATCATCTAGCCTTTACTCCGCCTGCCTGTTGTGGGCTAGAGTTCAAGTGCTATACTTTAAGTGAATTCGGTTCCGTCAGGGCTAGTCAACTTAGAGATAAAGGAGCTATTATGGCAACTATGCAGGCAGTGGTTAAGGTTACGCCCGGGCCAGGCATGGAGTTGGTTTCCAAGCCTATCCCCAGCCCGGGGCCGCGTGAGGTGCTGATCAAGGTGCAAGCCACTTCGATTTGCGGCACGGATGTCCACATTTACCGTTGGGATAAGTGGTCGCAAGGGCGCATTAAACCCCCGCTCACTATCGGGCACGAGTTCGCGGGGAAGGTGGTGGAATTAGGCAGTGCGGTGGGTGCGACTGAGGCGGCGGTGGGCGATTTTGTTTCGGCGGAGAGCCATATCATCTGCGGCGTCTGCCAGCAGTGCAAGTTGGGGAAAGCGCACGTTTGCCCCAATACCCGCATCATCGGCGTGGACGTGGACGGCTGTTATGCACCCTACGTCACCATCCCGGTGGAGAACGCCTGGAAAAATCCGCCCGATATGCCTTTGACCGTAGCTAGTTTGCAAGAGAATTTCGGCAACTCGGTCCATACCGTCTCGGCAGTGGATATGCGCGCCCGGACGGTGTTGATCACCGGTTGTGGCCCCGCTGGTCTGATGGCGATTCCCGTGGCGCGGGCTTTTGGCGCAGAGCTGATTGTCGTCACTGACCTCAGTCCCTACCGGTTGGAACTGGCTCGCAAGGTGGGCGCCGATTTGACACTCAATCCACGTGAAGATGAGGTAGTCGCCCGCGCTCAAGACTTGGTGCGCGGCAAGGGGTTCGATGTCTTGTTGGAGATGTCCGGGGCGCAGCCCGCGTTGGTGCAAGGGTTGAGCTTGCTCAAGCCCGGCGGCGAGGCCGCGTTGTTGGGATTAGCAACCGGCGTCCTCTCCACTTTTGACATGAACAACTTGGTGATTATGAAGGGTATCACCCTCCACGGAATTGCGGGCCGCCGTCTCTGGGAAAATTGGTATCAGATGCGCGCGTTGCTCGCCTCCGGCGCGGTGGATCTCGAGCCTATCATCACCCACGAATTCCCCTTGCGCCGCTGGCAAGAGGCGCTGGAGATCATGGCTTCCGGTCAGAGCGGCAAAATTGTGATGTATCCGGATTAAGCGGTAGACAGTAGACAGTAAACGGGACAATGTAGCCGAGGTTTCCATACCTCGTTCGCCATCCCTAATCACCAATCACCAAAACAAGGAGTGTAAAAAATGCAACGCGATCCAATTAAATACTTAGCCGAAAAATACCAGAGCCTAAAAGAACAGGGTTTGACCTGGGAGCCGCGCGAGCTCCAGAGCGCTAATCAGCCGGTCTCCATTTTTGATGGGCGCGAGGTGTTGGTCTTCTGTTCCAACAACTATCTTAACTTGTCCACCCATCCACAGGTGGTGCAGGCGATGATTGAAGCCACCCAGAAGTACGGAGCCGGGGCCGGCAGTGACCGCTCCATTGCGGGCGATACGTCGCTGCACCGGCAGTTGGATGAGCGGCTGGCGGCTTTCAAGGGGGCGCCGGCCTCCCTGACTTTCCAGACCGGCTTTATGACCAATCAAGGGGTGCTGGCGCAGTTGGGCGGGCGGGGCGATCTCTACATCTCGGATGAGCTCAATCATGGCTCCATCATTGACGGGATCCGGTTGACTAAAGCCGACCGCGCTATTTACCGGCACAAGGACGTGGATGACCTCCAACGGATTTTGGAGGAAGTGGCGACGCACCAACCAGCCTATCAGCACATCTGGATTGTCACGGATGGCGTCTTTAGCATGGATGGCGACCTGGCCCCGTTACCGGCCATCGCGGAGCTTGCGGCGGAGCATGGGGCGGGCGTCTACGTGGACGATGCGCACGGTGAAGGCGTGTTAGGCGCGGGCGGACGCGGGATCGTCAACCACTTTGGCCTGACGAGCGACCAAATCCACGCCGAGATGGGGACTTTCTCCAAGGCTTTCGGGATTGTCGGCGGACATATCAGCGGTAGCCAAGAGCTGATCAAGATCGCGATGAACACCACGCGCACCTGGCTGCTCAGCGGCGCGCTGCCGCCCGGCGTGGCCGCTGCGACTATCGCCGCCATCGACGTGATGGAGCAGCATCCGGAGCGCGTGGAGCGTCTCTGGAAAAACCGTGATTATTTCCTCGACCAGATGCAGGCGCTGGGGTTCGATACGGGGAACAGCGAGACGCCCATCGTGCCGATTATGTGCGGCGAGAGCACCACGGCCAAAGCCCTGGCCGATTTTGTTTGGGGCGAGGGTATCTACGTGTTGCCCATTGTCTACCCGATGGTGGCGCGCGGTAAAGCCCGGATCCGGGTGCAACTCTGCACGGAGCATACCCAAGACCAGCTAGATGCGGCGATCGCGGCATTCAAGAAAGGCGGAGAGCAGTTGGGGTTGATTTAGGGCAGTGGTGGTTAGCGGTTAGTGGGTTAGCGGTTAGCAGTTAGCTGTTAGCGGTTAGCTGTTAGCGGTTACGAGGTAGCACGAGTAAGTTATTTGTAAGCGGGCAGGTATAAGTATTAGGACTTTCGCTAACGCCATTTTTTTAACCGCTAATTCACGCGAATTAACGCAAAAAACTACTAAAATTAGCGTAAATTGGTGTCCATTCGCGGTTTAGCTGCCTAGCAAGCGAAACTCCTAAGTATAATTTTCACCACAGAGAAGTACGGAGAGCACGGAGATTTTAAGTAAACCTTTAGAAAACTAACTTTGGCTCTACTGAAAAAACTATGATTTTTACCACCGAGACGCAAAGGCGCAAAGATTTGAAAATTAACTTTTTGACTGGTATTACTAAATTTGGACTTTAGAAAAATGCCATTTTTCGCTAACTTCGGCCGCTTTTCACTCTATCAGTAGTAGATTACGTTGTGAAAACCACAATCCGTAGTAGCAATCATTGTGCTAAGGTTAGCTTGTCGAAAGTCTAAACTAAATTTTTTCTTAGCGTCTTGGCGTCTTAGTGGAGAACTAGCTTTTTGCAGCGGAGTCAATGTTATTCTGGGTGATATTGGGAATGGAGGAGAGAAGCATGGCGCGCAAACTTCGCTGGAATTTGGTATTCGTAATAATTTTATTGATCAGTCTGTTCCCGGTGTTGTTCAACATGCCGGAACCGGTGTTGGCGGCTGGCGGCATTTGGGAATCCTACGTCGTGCTTAACGACACTTACTATGACGTTAACGCTACTACAAGCAACCCCGACTTCACTAATTATCTAGGTGTATTTTCCCAACCCCTAAAACCTTTGATTCTCAATGGAGGCGAAGTCAAAACCTACAAAAATAATGGGACAAATATTACTAGCGCCCGTCTCTATTATCGCGTATATCCTCAGTCTAGTTCCCCGTCTGGTAGTTTTACAGATGTTAATCTGCCCTGGGCACAAAATTTGGGTGGTGGGGACCAAGCATGGGTAGAAAGTGGACAAGCCGCGAACCTAGTGAACGGTCTTAGCGATGGCACCTATGTTCTAGAGCTTTACTACGAGGCCAGTACCAATGGTGTTGATGCCGGGAATCCTCTCTACGACAACAACGGTGGTAGTAATTACAGCACTACTTTCACGGTCGGGCCTGCCGTAGCCCTCTGGCTTGATGCGAACACCATCGCCTGGAACGGGACGGCAGGTAGCAGTTACCAGCTCCTCTACGACCCTGATGGCGGCATTGACACTGCCGTTGCCGGCGCGACGGCTTGCACTTTCCCCTCCCCCGCAGTGCCTTGCTACGTGGCTCTTACCAGCAGCGGTACCGTCAGCGGCTATCCTAAAAATCCCAACGCCACGGGCCTCACCCGACTGCTAACCGGGCTGGCTGATGCCGACGTGAAGCACTTGCTCAAGGGACAAGTGGTTGTCGCCGCATACAACAGCGGGGGCGCGCTAGTGGATGTGACCCACGTCCAGCCGCAGAGTGTGCTTGACGATCTGTACGCCACGGCAGCCGTGGCCGCGACTCTCGGCGTGACCTACACGCAAGGGACTACTCCTACCGTGCAACTCTGGGCGCCCACGGCGAAATCCGTCACGGTGCGCCGCTACGCTGATTCCACCACCACAATCTCCACCACGCACCCGCTCACCGAAGATGCCGCCTCCGGCGTCTGGAGCGTCACCGGTGTACCCGCCTGGGATCGTGACTTCTACCTCTTTGATGTGGAGGTCTACGTCCCCAGCGAAGACGCGGTGCTGCACAACCTCGTCACCGATCCCTACGCCAGCAGTCTCTCCACCAACAGCGAGCGCAGCCAGTTAGTAGACCTGGATGACGCCGGCCTCAAACCCACCGGCTGGGATACGTTGACGAAGCCAACTCTCGCAAATTTCGAGGACATCACGATCTACGAGATGCACCTCCGCGATTTTAGCATCAATGATAGCACGGTCGGCGCGAGCGACCGGGGAACTTACCTGGCCTTCACCTATGATGGGGATGGC
>DUEJ01000047.1 GCA_011192175.1 Thermoflexia bacterium | reverse complement strand
GAGCAGGTGGCGGTAGCCAATATTGATGCCGCTGGAAAGGCTTACGCCGAAGTAGAAGAGTGGGAAGAGGAGGAGCGGGGATCGCAAAGTGTAAAGCGTTAAGCGTAAGAAGGTAGAACTCAGGATCCCTTTCTGGTTCTCTTCTCTGGCGGGGTGCAGACCGGTGATGATGCCCCGCAGGGTTGCTCCTGCCAGCAGCCCCAAGGTCAGCAGCGGCGTTTTGAGCAGCAACGCGAGGGGGAAGTAGCGCCAGTCGCCGTGGTGGTAGTTCTGTCCCATCAGAAAGGCGGAATGGCCTTCGCGCATGTGTGTTTGTAGCTTGAGCAGGGGTTTCAGGTGACTGGCAAGTGGGATGGGAAAGTCTATGCCGGGGAGTGTCCCGATTTCGAAGCGATAGCTGGCCCAGAGCGTGAGAAGGGCGAGGGTAGCGATTCCGGTAGCTTGTCTGATATAGGGCCAGAGCGGTTTCTCTGGGGGTCTGCCGAAGAGCAGGAGGCTTATGAAGATGGGTCCCAGCATAAGCGTCGTGGATTTGACGCCCAGCGCCAGCCCCAAAACTGCGCCGGCCAAGATTGCACGGGATCTGGAGGGCCCATCCAGTTGCCGCAGCCAGCGCCAGAAGGTGTACGTGGCGGCGAAGATGGCGCAGGTCGCGCCGAGGTCGGTAGCGGCGACGCCGGCGTGCGCCAGAATGTTGGGGTCAAAGGTCAGGAGGAATAAGGCCAGGAGGGCAGCCTGTTTGCCGAAAGCATCAGTGGTCCAGCGGAACACGAGCGCGGCGAGCAAGATGGCGATCAGCATCGTGGGAACGCGCGCGGCAAAGACGAGCGGCTCAATGGGGCGGTAAGGGACGACCACGTGTTGGGCTGCTTCGATCAGGTTGGCCTCGTCCCAGCCGGGCACGGTGCGGGGATCGGGGAGCGGTGGATCGGCGAGGAGTAACGGCGCAGCCTGGAGCATTTTGAGCAACGGGGGGTGTTCTTCGACCAGCCGATAGTCGCCGGTGAGCAGACAGGCGTAGCCGCTGGTGATGTGCAGCGGCTCGTCCAGGGTGATGGAGGTGTGCTGCGTGGCCAGCGCGATCTGGGCAAAGAGAATCCAGAGTAAAGTTAGGATAAGCCAAAATCGTAATTTGTTCATATTCATAGACCGATCAAGTATCGTAAGGCAGAAACCCATTGTACCGATGCGTAGGTATTTAGCAAGTATCTCTTTTTGAAGAGAGTTTGCCACTTACTCTTTTTTAGTTATACTGAGGGTTGGGGATCAGGAGACTTGGTGGGTACTGTGCAGTCTGCTGTACTATGCTTCCAAATCACTCGGTCGAAGATTTAATTGTAGTCTCTACTGAAAAAACTATGATTTTTGCCACAAAGACGCCAAGTCGCAAAGATTTGAAAATTAACCTTCAGAAAATTAACTTTTTGACTGGTATTACTAAATATTCTTAACCCAAAACTAAATTTTTTTTCTTAGCGGCTTAGCGGAGAACTATCTTTTTGCAGCGGAGTCAATTGTTATTCTCAGTGAGAAGTAAACTAAACTTTAAGGAGGTTGTTTAATGGAAAATCCTATGCTACGACGTATAGGGATAGTGGTAAGTATAGTTAGTGGGCTGGTGTTGATCTTGGGCGTCTCTCTCTCTGGTGCTCTGGCAGACGCTCAACTTAGTCTGCGTGACACGGACGATGATCAGGCAATGACTACTGCCTCTACCGCCTCACTGCATAATCCTACGTTTGACAACCATGATTGGTACGAGTTTAATGAGCGCTACGGTAACTATTTGCCTGGGACATGGCTACCTGATGATGATGGGAACACCCATGACAATATCCCGCTCGCCAGTCGACAAGATTGGCGGATTTGGTTTCTGGATGGCACGGATGTTTTGGAAGCCGATCCTGAAGCGACTTATGCGCAATCCGTGGAAGGCGTGCAGGTACGCGCTTACGGCGATTCGTGGAATTCTGGTCATCACTTCGGAGGATTGTACCAGGTGATTTACAATACCACTCCTTGTTTGGAATACGAGTTCAAAATGAATGCCCAAGCTCGTTATGAACCACCGCATGACCAAATACCAGACCCTTTCCCCACGGATTGGGTTAATACCTTACGGGTAGGTATTGATCGGACGGGTTGGCATTTAGCTACCAATGACCCGGCGGTGCATGGTGATTTCCCTGCCACTACCAAGTGGGGTGAGTCTCAGAAACATTACTGGGAGTACGGCGAGCTTTCTGCTACGGCTGAAGCTTGGGCGGATGAGGTCGCTGTTTTCACTTATGCTGATACTGATGGTGGTCGAGCCAGCCGTGTTCTGTGGGATACTGGGTCTTTTGCCGAAGTTACGCCTGCTCAGATTTACGATCCGGCTGACTATACTGCTCCAAATGGGATCTATAGTTTAAGTAGTTCGGTATCTGGCAGCAGTGCGCTGATTACTTGGAGTACTTCTCAGGAAGCTATCTCGCAAGTGTACTATCGAAAGGCTGGCTCCTCTTCTGCTCCTCCCACGGAGACTTATACCTACACGGTCTATCTGCCCTTAGTAGTTAGCAACACGCCTTGGCAAAACACCGCTTTGAATAAAGTCCCCACCTCCAGTCACTCCTTTACGCTTTCGGGATTGGATGCCGGCATGACTTACGAGTACATCGTAGTCTCTAAGGCTTACGTGAGCGGCGAGGCCTGTTCAATCTGGGTAAAGAAGGGTGAGTTCACTACTCCCTAATCTGGCTACTAAATAACTATTACGCCCTACCGATTAAGGTGGGGCGTTTTTTTGCGCCAGATGTATAACCGCGACTCGGCCGGATGCTATTCAATAACTAACGGCAATGTCAGTGGGATATGATCCCCAATCTCCGTCCCATTTTCTCTCACCAGCCACCGGCTGAGATCAGCTAACCAGTAGACGCCGGTGTTGGCTCTGTAAACGCCAGGTGAAGTTCCCGCCGGCAGCGTGATTTGATGTCGCTGGATGAAGACATCTCCCACTTGCCAGGTGGTGGGTGGATAGCCTAACCCGTCGCCGACTTCTACTACCGCACCCTCTGGGCCTATCAGGTGCAGCATGATGGAGAGTGGGCGTGAGGACACCTCCGCTTGGACTTGCCAGTAGGTATTGATCTCTAAAATCTCCCCGGCTTGTATTTTATCAGGGAGTGTTGTCTGGTAGCCTAGAAAGCGCAAAGGGCCGATGTGCAACGTCTTCTCCGGTGTGAAGCGCGGGGTAGTGGGCGGCGTGGTCAGTTGATAGAGCTGGAAGGGCGGGAGCGCGGCGGCTTGGTGTTGCTCGTAACTTAACTTCAATGGCGCTAGCCGTCTTTGGATAAAAGTGTCCTCTTTGGTTGTCTCACTCGGTAGCGCGTACCAACCTGGTCGCGTCCCCCCGCCAGGATAGACCCAGCTGCTGGTGCAATCGAAAGCCACTGTGCGCAGATCTGAACGGCCAAAGCCAGACACAATGACGTCCGTGGTCAAGGGTGTGACGGGGACGGTGCATTGCGCGATCCAGTCCGGTGTGGCTTCAGGCGTGGGTACATCATAGACGAAGATCGCCTGACCGGGACGGCCCGCCGGTTCGCGGTGGCGGAACCAATCGTAGGTGTCCGGTGCGCTAACCATCACACCCTGGAGGGTGGTGGCGCTCAGTGCGTAGCGGCCCGGCGGCGGATCAAAGCACTGCGCAAGCACGGGCGGCGCATCGGGGGCCGGCGCGAGGGGCGTATAGGCGATTCCATAGAGTTCAGGGGCCGCAAAGGTGTAGTAGCTCAGATAGAGCGGTTCCGAGCTGGGATGTGCGGCTAACCAGCGGTGTAGGGCGATGAAACCTTGCCCCCAATCCAAGTTAGAATCTACTAAGTAACGGTGACTGGTTTGTGTATGCCGAGTCAGGTTGTTAAAGTAGGCCAGGTAGTGGGGGAAGGCGTTAAGGTTCTCGCCCAGCGACCAGAGTAGCATGCCGAGCACCGCCACCCGTTGCCAACGTTGTTTCAGCAGGGGGTACAATCCCCCCACCAGGATGTAGAGGAAAGGTAACATTATCAGCAGGTAGCGGTAGCCGATATCGATGGTGCTGGTGATGGCGGCCAAGCTATAGAGAAGCGGTGTTAGCCAGAGTGCCCGTCGTTGCCACCAACCCCGGCGGGCGCTGGTGAGGCGAGTCACTAGCGCAGCCCCCAGCAGCAGGAGCGTGGGTAACGGTGTTTTTAGCAGAAAAGCGATGGGGTAATAGTACCACCAGCCGGTGTAGCTACGCTCGCCCATCAAGTAGGCAATGTGACCTTCTCGTAAGTGTGTCTGGAGCTCGCCCCAGATAATCCATTGGGTAGGGAAGGGCAGTGGAAATTGACTGCCGGGCAGTGGGTGGAACTCGAAGCGGTACAGTGTCCATAATACTAAGAGTGCCAGCAGCACGACGGCCGCCAGCCGTGCTCCCCAGCGCAGTAGTGCTGGGAATAGTTCGGCTGGTTTTTGATAGTGCTGGGTCACGGCTTGCGCGAGGCAGAGCACCCCCACTATCCCCAGGGGGAAGAAGCCGGAGGTCTTGGATCCCAGCGCCAGGCCCAGTGCGAGTCCCGTCAGCGCTCCCTGCCGCCAATTATGAGGCCGTTGTACCCACCGTGCGCCGGCGTACACCGCGATGAAACTCCAGACAGCGAGCAGTAGATCGGTGGTCGCCAGATTAGCATGGGCGGCGAAGTTGGGGTCCAGGGTGAGGAGGGCTAAGGCTAATAATGCGCCTCCTCGTCCAAACCACTCTCTCGCCCAGCGGAAGACAAAAGCGGCTCCCAAGAGGGCTATTAGTGTGATGGGGAATCGCGCGACACAGGTGGCTGCGGGTAAGCTGTCACCGTACCACGCCACAAAATCCCGCGAGAAGAGCGTTAGCTCCGCCGTCTCCCAACCGGCCAATGTCTCCGGTTGGGGGCCGGGTTGCAAGACTAGCAGTGCCCCTTCCAAAATATCGGCCAGCGGCGGCTGCGCGACCGGCCGCTGAAAGCGAAAATCTCCCCGCGTCCAATAGAGGTAGCCTTGCACTATATGAACCGGCTCGTCGGCGGTGAGGGAGAGTTGCGGGGCGGAGAGCACCAATTGCCCGAAGAAAAAGAGGAGCAAGAGCAAAGTTAGGCGTGGGGTTGTCTGTTTGGTAAGCATAGTATCACTCTGGGATATTGATGGTGATAATCGGTAATTGAATTTGGTCGTTGGAATTGTTCCAACTCCACCGTTCCATCGAATCTAGCCAGTACGCGCCGGTGCGGAGCGTATAATCTCCGGGCGCGGCGTCCGGCGGGATGGGCAGCGTGTGGAGTTGCACGAGCACGTCGCCGGGCTGCCCCTGGTCGCGGGGCACGCCCAGCCCGTCGCCGTTGGCGATGGGGACGCCGTCGGCGCCGCTCAGATGCGCCAGCAGCGAGAGGGGACGACTTGGCACACGCTTGACCTGCCACCAAGTGCGCAGTTCCAACTGTGCGCCGGGCGCGATCTCTGCCGCGCTCGACTCATAACCCAAGAAATCCAGCGGGCCGTCGGTGGTGCGCGGCAATGCATG
>DUEJ01000046.1 GCA_011192175.1 Thermoflexia bacterium | reverse complement strand
TATATCATCCACCGTCGCATCAACCAAATCCCCGCAAAAGCCGCCAGCCCGGTCCTTATGCCGGCTTGTAAGGCGAGAGCTAGCGTGACCGCAAGCAGTAGCCACCGCAAAAATAATCCCGCTTGGATCCAGACCAGAATCCCCACGCTGCTCCGCGTACCCAACCGCGAGACGCCCCACACATGGAGCGCGATGGTACTCCATCCAGAGAGTAATCCCACGCCGAACCAGAACCAGTTTAACATTAGCTTCCCTTAAAAAGACTAACTCATCACAAAGCCAGAGAGAACTCGGAGAAAAAATGGGCTAACGGCTCATAGCTAACAGCTAACTCCTTCCTCATCCTGCCCGTCCAATGCGGCTAGGAGGGTTTGCGCCAACCGTTCAAAACGCGCGCTCTCGGTTTTTTCCGCCTGGAGATCACCCTGCGCGCGCAGCTCACCGGGCACGTAGAGCACGACCTCCTCGTTTGCCAAAATATGGAGGATCCCAGCGTCTAATTCCAGCGCGTGCTCTTCCCCACCGGCCTCATACCGGAGTGGCGCCGCCACCGTCTCCGCCAAGAGCGGCGCGTGACCAGGGTAGATGCCCAAGCCAACGCCATCGGCCAGCTGCACTTGAACGCGCGCGACGTCGCGCGCCTGGAGGAGCTCTTCTACGGGAGTCAATACGGTTAGCAACATAGAAAATCAGAGAAAGATTTGGGTGCGTTTCATTGCAGTTAAATTTCTGGTAACGTATTACGTGTTCCGTTTGGAGCAGGTTTACGCAACACGTAACATGCAACTAAAAAATGATATATTGTTACTGCTCAGCCATCCCCAGGTAGCGGGTGAGCATAGCTCCTTTAGGACGCAGATGAACGCTGATAAACGCCGATTTTTTTTGCTTTTATCTGCGAAAATCTGCGCGAATCTGCGTCCCAAAAACTAGGGATTGGCGCCACTCATGGCCCGCGCCTTCTCCTGGACTTCGTCAATGTCCCCGACCATGTAGAAAGCCTGTTCAGGGAGTTCATCATGCTTGCCGGCCAAAATTTCACGGGCGCCGCGCAAGGTCTCTGCCAGCGGCACGAAACGGCCCGGCATCCCGGTGAAGCGTTCGGCGGCGAAGAAGGGTTGGGTGAGGAAGCGCTGCAAGCGTCGCGCCCGGTTGACGGCCTGGCGATCCACCTCGCTCAACTCGTCCATGCCCAAGATGGCGATCACATCCTGCAACTCTTCGTAGCGGGCCAGGAGCGTGCGCACCTCGGAAGCGAGGCGGTAATGTTCCTCACCCACCAACTCCGGGGTGAGCAGAGAGCTGCTCGAATCCAGCGAGTCGATGGCGGGGTAGAATCCCCGGCTCGCCTGCCGCCGCGAGAGGATCGTCGCCGCGTCCAGATGCGCAAAGGTCGCCACCACCGCAGGATCGGTCATGTCGTCGGCGGGCACATAGACGGCCTGGATCGAGGTGACGCTCCCGCGGCTCGTCGTGGTGATGCGCTCCTGGAGCACACCCATCTCCGTCTCCAACGTGGGTTGATAGCCGACCGCGCTTGGCAGTCGGCCCAACAGCGCGGAAACCTCCGCGCCGGCCTGGATGTAGCGAAAAATGTTATCAATAAAGAGCAAAACCTCGCGCTGTTCGTGATCGCGGAAATGCTCCGCCATCGTCATCGCCGTGAGCGGCACTCGCAAGCGCGCGCCGGGCGGCTCGTTCATCTGCCCGAAGACGAGTACCGTACTCTCAAGGACGCCACTCGCCTGCATTTCCAACCAGAGATCGTTGCCCTCGCGGCTCCGCTCCCCCACCCCGGCAAAGAGAGCGATGCCCTCATGTTCCTGGATGGTATGGCGCATCAGCTCAATCATCAGCAGCGATTTGCCGACGCCCGCGCCGCCGAAAAGTCCGATTTTGCCGCCGCGTGGATAGGGAGTGAGCAAATCAACCGCCTTGAGACCGGTGATGAACGGCTCGGAGGCGACACGCTGTTCATGGAGTGGCGGGGCGGCAGCGTGAATGGAACGGCGCGTCACCGGAGGGAGCGCGCCCCGGCCATCAATCGGCTCGCCCAAGACATTGAAAAGCCGTCCCAACGTGGGACGGCCCACCGGCGCCTGGATCGGTTGGCCGGTATCGCGGACGCGGAGACCGCGTCGCAGCCCTGCCGTGTCGCTCATCGCCACACCGCGCACCGTCCGGGGATCGACGTGCTCCTGCACCTCGATGAGCAATTCCTGAGCATCATCCTGCTCCACGACCAGCGCGTTATGAATACTGGGCAGATCGCCGGAAGCGAACTCCGCATCCACCACCACGCCCACCACCCGCACCACCGTCCCTTTCTGCGCCAAGTCCCCTCCCGTTATGGTCTTTCAACGAGGCGTATTATAGCAGAAAGGGACGAGAAGACGAGGGAGCAGATTGGGGATTTGCGATTAGCGGTAGTCGTAGCCGCGAAATCCCTTGCGCGCCCGCCCGCAAACCACCTCTGTCATTCCGAGCCAGTGCGCCGCGCAAGCGAGCTTGTCATTCCGAGCAACCATAAGGAGCAACGCGACTGCCGGGCAGCGAGGAATCTACTACTTCCGCCCCTAACCCGGCATAGATACGGGAGATTCCTCGCTGACGTACACCGCGCGTGGCGCGGGGTACTAGCTCGGAATGACACTCTAGTTTTAGTCGCCAGAGGGCGACTGCGCAACCGTAGCCGCGGTTTCAACCGCCAGGCTCCCCCCAAAAAAAATCATCCGCAGATTTCATGGGCCCAAACCCACGCCATCTGCGGATGAAGAACTAACGCGATATGGAAATCGCGGCTACTCTACGCTAACCCCGGCGGCGGACGAAGATGAAGCCGCCGGCTGCCACGACCAGACCAGCCAGCACTAACATCACCAGCAACGGCAGAGAGGGTGAGGAGTGCGCCGCGAAGGTGGAGAGGGTGACGGCGTTGGGCCCCCAATCGCTCTCTCCCCAGTAATAATCCTCAACCTCGCCACCGTTTACATTGCCATAGTAACCAGGATTACCCGCACCCGCCGGTACCAAGCGGAAACGTGCAGCAAGGTGGTCCTGATCAAAGCTATCATTAACCGTAACAGACAATTTATGCTCACCTGCAGCGAGCGATGTCCAGCTAACAACCGCTTCGTCCGAGAATAATCCATCATTATCCCAATCAAACCAGGCATAGAGATCGCCAGTGCCACCTGTGACCGTGGCCGAGATATACCCAGTAGCGCTATCAGACCAGGCGGCTCCGCCCTCATCTATGGGGACACGCACAACCCCATCTTCATCGTCATGATTGTCACCGTCATCACCATCCGCGTTCGCGGTTGGAACACCATCAGCCTCAAGGTCAACTTGCGAACCCAGGTAAAGCGTGCCACTGAGGGTATGGCGCGCCCCATTAGCAGCCAACGTGGTGCTGTAAGTATTTGGTAAATCTCCCCAATCTGTATTAGCAGTGGCCTCGAACAAATCCAGTACCAAATCAACCGCGTCTGCTTTAGATACAATGTCGAATACAATCGCTCCAGTACTCGTAAAGACACTTGACGCTCCGTTAAAATCTGTGAAGAGTATAAAATAAGTTGTTCCCGGAGGATCAATTCTCGTATCTGGCAACGTCAACGTATA
>DUEJ01000045.1 GCA_011192175.1 Thermoflexia bacterium | reverse complement strand
TGATAAATTACCGAGTGGTAGCTTGCCAGCGAACGTGAAGTGGGTACAACCGGATCTCGAACACCAGCCCGGCTTAACAATCATACGGGCCGGCTTGAGCTCTGCTCAGATAGCCTGGCAACACGATAGCCAGAAATTAGCCCGCATCGTCATGGAACTTCTACCCTGAGAAAAAAACATTGTTGGCTCTACTGAAAAAACCAGGTATTTCATCACCCAGGCGCGCCCAAATTTTAAATTCAATCTTCAGAAAACATTTTTTTTCTTAGCGTCCTGGGCGTCTTTGCGGTAAGTTATCTTTTTTCAAAAGGGTATAATTGTGAAACACCGTTAGCTGCTCCCTCAAAACAAGGAACACCGCCAACGGTTTTATTTCAGTTTATCTAATTAACCATCCAACCACATAGGAGGATAATATGACTAAAGTAGCACTTAATGGTTTAGGAAGAATCGGACGCGCAGCTCTCAAGATGATCATAGATACCCCGGAGCTAGAGTTGGTCGCGGTAAACGATATTGCTTCCCGTGAAAATTTAGCCTATCTATTGAAATATGATACCGCCTACGGCAAATATCATAAAGACGTAAAGATAGATGGCGAGGATTTGGTAATCGACGGGGCGCATATCAAGCTCTTCCAAGAGCGTAACCCCGCCGACCTCCCCTGGGCCGAGATGGGAGTTTCCCTGGTCTTCGAATGCACTGGCTTCTTCTGCACCAAAGAGGGAATGCAGAAGCATTTAGATGCCGGCGCGAAATACGTCATCCTCTCCGCGCCCGCCAAAGGGGCCGGGATTGATACCGTAGTGCATGGCGTCAACCTGCCCGCCGAGGATACCCAGATGCAATCCTGCGCCAGCTGCACCACCAACTCCATCACCCCCGTAGTTGAGATTATTGGGCGCCGCTTGGGTATTCAGAAAGCCCTCTTGACCACCATCCACGCTTACACCTCCACCCAGGCCATCGTAGACGCTCCCAGCAAGAAATTCCGCCGGGGACGCGCCGCCGCCGCCAACTTCGTTCCCACCACCACCGGGGCCGCCATCGCCACCACCCTTGTCCTGCCCCAACTCGTCGGCAAGTTTGACGGCGTGGCAGTCCGCGCCCCGATCCCCGTAGGCTCCATCTCCGACCTGGTCTTCTTGACCGAGAAAGAGACCACCGTGGCAGAAGTCAACGCCATTCTCCGCGAAGAAGCCGAGAGCGAGAAATATAAGGGCATCTTCAAGGCCTCCGATGAACCGTTAGTCTCTTCTGATATTGTGGGCGAGACCCACGCTTCCATCGCCGATCTGGAAATGACCCGCGTCGTGGATGGCAACCTGATCAAGATCATGGCCTGGTACGATAACGAGACCAGCTTCACCAGTCAGATGATCCGCGAAGGTCTGCGCGTAGCCCAGAAATTCGGGCTTTAAGGAACTTTTCTACGTAACCGATTGCGGGACATCGTTCATGCGATGTCCCGCACTGCATATCACACTCTCACCAGGAGGGAAAATGAGTAAAAAAACTGTTCGCGATATAGCTTTAGCTGGACAGCGCGTCCTCATGCGGGCGGATTTCAACGTGCCGCTACAAGCAGGCGTCATCACCGATGACACTCGTATCCGTGCAGCCCTACCCACCATCCAATATATCCTCGCCCAGGGCGCGTCTCTGGTATTGATGTCACATCTAGGCCGGCCCAAGGGCAAGGTCAAACCGGAACTAAGCCTCAAACCAGTCGCCCAACGGTTGAGCGAGCTCCTAGGCCAGCCGGTTAAGCTGGCGCCAGAAAGCGTCGGCGACGAGATTGAGGCCGTAGCCGCAGCCCTAAAACCGGGCGCGGTCTTATTGCTAGAGAACACACGCTTCCACGCCGGCGATAAGAAGAACGATCCTGAGTACGCCCGGCAACTAGCCCAGCTGGGCGAGATTTTCGTCAACGACGCGTTCGGGACCGCACATCGCGCCCACGCCAGCACCGTCGGCGTGACGGAATACTTGCCGGCCGTCTCCGGCTTCTTGATCGAGAAAGAAATCGAATTCTTAGGCCGCGCCACCGGCAACCCGGAGCGGCCTTACATCGTGCTCTTGGGCGGGGCCAAGGTCTCCGGCAAGATCGGCGTAATCAACAATCTGTTGGGCAAAGCCGATAAAATCCTCATCGGCGGGGGGATGGCCAACACCTTCTTCAAGGCGCAAGGCTTGGAAGTAGGCGACTCGCTGGTAGAGAATGACGCGCTAGAGACAGCCTCCGCTCTAGTAGCTGAAGCCGGCGATAAATTGGTGCTCCCCGTAGATGTCGTAGTAGCCGACGCTTTCGCCAACGACGCCACCTACAAAACCGTAGCTATCAATAAAGTCGCACCCGGCTGGCGGATATTGGATATCGGAGAGGCAACCATCGCTGCTTACCAAAAAATCCTCAAAACGGCCCGCACGGTGGTCTGGAACGGGCCGCTGGGCGTCTTTGAGCTGGCGAACTTCGCCAAAAGCACCTTCACCATTGCCAAGTCGCTGGCTGAACTGGACGCCGTGACCATCATCGGCGGCGGCGATTCCGCGGCCGCCGTCAAAATAGCCGGCGTAAAAACGCAGATGAGTCACGTTTCCACCGGTGGCGGAGCCAGTCTAGCTTATTTGGAGGGCCAGGCATTGCCCGGCCTGGAAGCATTGGACGAGTTAGTCAATTAGTCAGGTAGTTCTAAGTCGAATAGTCGGTTGGTCGGTTAGTCAATGCACTAACACATCTCAGACTAACGACTACCAACCTAACAACTACCAGACTAACGACTATTGGACTATCAGACCTACCAAGGAGATATTATGCGAAAACCATTCATCGCGGGAAACTGGAAATTGCACGAAACAGTCGCCGAGGCCACGGCGTTGGCCGAGGCATTACGCGCATCATTAGCTGACGTGGAGAGCATCGAATTGGGTGTAGCCCCCACCGCTACCGCGCTCTACGCCGTCAGCGAGGCGCTCAAAGGCTCCAACATCCAGGTGAGCGCCCAGAACATGTACTGGGCAGCATCCGGGGCCTTCACGGGCGAGATCTCGCCGCCGATGGTCAAAGAACTCGCCACACACGTCATTATCGGACATTCTGAACGTCGCGCCTATTTCGGCGAGACTGACGAGACGGTCAACCGCAAAATCAAGGCCGCTTTCGCCCATAATCTCACGCCCATCGTCTGTATCGGCGAGAACTTGGAGCAGAACAAAGCTGGGGAGACGGTCGCTTTCGTGAGTCAACAAATTCACGGAGCCTTTGCAGATATTCCCGCCGAGGAAGCGCGTAAACTGACGTTGGCCTACGAGCCAATTTGGGCCATCGGCACAGGCCTCACCGCTACGCCCCAAGACGCTAATCGCATCATCCGCGAGGCGATCCGGGAAACCCTGGTGGATCTCTACGACGAGGAAACTGCCGAGGCCATCCGCGTGCAGTACGGGGGCAGCGTCAAACCGCAAAACATCGCCGACTTCATCGTCATGCCGGAAATTGATGGGGCATTGGTCGGCGGGGCCAGCCTCAAAGTTGATTCTTTCACCGCCATTGTCAAGAACGCAGTAGAGGCATTAGCGCAATAACGCGCTGTTAAACCAAAACGGGGCATGTCAGCTAGCTGACATGCCCCGTTCGCGTTGGGGAAGGCGGGAGTCGAACCCGCACGCCTTGCGGCACATGATCCTAAGTCATGCTCGTCTGCCAATTCCGACACTCCCCCGACGGTTGTCATTATACCATAGCCAGATGAAAAGCAAGCCAGCGCTTTATACCACGTAAAATGTTACCATAGGAGTACGGTATTACGGTAGGGTATTTCCGAAGCAGTCAAGGCTAAATACTTTTACCAAAACTTCTTTTCGTCTCCTCGGCGACTTTATAATGAGCTATCATTTTTTAGATTTATGCTAGAAGCAAGGCGATTGCCTCAATTTCCACCAACCCCCCTAGCGGTAATGCGGCCACCTGGACGGTGGAACGGGCGGGTGGCGCCTGGGTGAAGAATTTACCGTAGATGGCGTTGACGGTCTTGAAATCCGCCAAATCCACCATGTAGATGGTGGTTTTCAGAACATGCTCCATATCACTGCCGGCGGCTTGTATTACAGCTTGGAGATTTTGCATAGCTTGTTGAGTCTGAGCGGTGATATCCTCGCCAGCGAACTCTCCGGTGACGGGATCAAGTCCTAGTTGCCCGGCAGTAAATACCAATTGCTCGGTTTTGATGGCCTGTGAGTAGGGGCCGACGGCGGCGGGGGCTGCTGAAGTGGCGATTACTTTGCGCATAGAAATGCTCCTTTTGCTAAGGGTGAGTAATTTGAAAACTCGACTTATTTTCTCTGTTTCTTGATATTGGTCAAGCGGCTCTCCTACTCGTAATCCCGAAATCGCCACATTCCTGCCGCGACGAAGATGGCCGCGAAGAGCAGTAATACGCCGATCTGCGTCCAGACCTCAGCTAGCGTAGCTCCCCGCGCCAGCAATTTTATGTAGGCGCTCATGGCCCACGTTGAAGGGAGCAGTTGCACGAGTTGACGATAGAGCGGTGGTGTGATTTCCAGTGGATACCACGCTCCGCCTAGCGCGGCCAGAGACATGGAGAGTCCCACTACCGCACTGCTGGCCTGACTGGGAGTCCGGATGAAGGTCGCCAGCAACATCCCCAATCCCACGGTAGCCAGCGCGAAGGCTACGGAGACGAGCGCGACCGCCAGCGGGGCATTCCCCCACTCCACGCCGAAGAGGAGCGCGCCACCTACCAAGAGCAGGGTCATCTGCACCAACCCCAACACCAACCGCGCCACTAATTTGCCTCCCAGGATGGTCACGCGGGAGGCTGGGGAAATCAAGAGCCGTTTGAGCGTGCCGCCCAACCGTTCGTTGACTAATACTTCGGCGGCACCCAAGAGCGTGATCTGCACCCAGGTAACGAGTTGGCCGGCCGAAGCCTGCTCGGTGCTGGTGGGGAGGTTGCTTGCCTGGCTCTGCGGAACATCTCCGCCGGCCCAGTTGATCTCCGCTACGGCCAGGGGATTTTCCGAGGCGGCCAAAGTATCCAGCAGCAGCTCTTGGAAGAATTCTCGCTCCTCGGCGGGAGTATGCACCAAACCGGCCTCGCGTGCTTGCGCCATCCCCGCCTGTGCGACCAGCGCGGCCCCGCCGACGCGCCCCGTTGCGGCGCGGACGTGTTGCTCGACGGCCAGGCTGGTGCTATTGGTCGGGCGAATGTTCAGGGAGAGGGTTACGGGTTGCCCGGTGAGCAGTTGCGCGGAGAAGTCGGCGGGGATTTCCAGCCCAAACTCGCCTCCCGGTAAATTGTCCACCACTTGCGGTTCCAGGTTGGTAGCCCGGAGGGATGTTAGAAAGGCGGCTGCCACGGCTCCCTCGTCGTTTTGCTTCACGTAGAGCGTGGGACGATACTCCTGCGGTTCCTCTTCCTCGTCGTTCGTCATACCGCTGAGGCCCGTGCCCACCGCGGCCGTGAAGAGGAGCGGGAGCACGATGAAGAAGAGCAGGGAGATCGGAGAGGCGAATTCCCGCAAAAATTCATTGCGGATTAAGGCATACAATTTGCGCATATCTTCTTCTCCCTAGCTCTCAAACTGCCGCCGGAAACCCGGCAACGCAGCGGCGTAATAAACGAGTGTGAGCAACAACACCCCGCCCAGCAACGGCATGATATCGACCAATCCTTTGCCGGATTGTAGTGCCGAGAAAATTTCGATCCCCCAGGCGTTGGGTAAGATCAGGCTGACAGAACGTAGCCAGGCGGGTATTCCCACGCGAGGGAAGAAGGAACCGGAGATTGCGGCGGCAGTCAGCGTTATCGCTGTCCCTAGCGCCCCGGCCTGCCCGGAGGTCTTGGCCCACGCGGAGATCAGCGCGCCGACGCCGGTGGCCGAGAGCACCAACAGCACGATGGCGACCAGTACGCCTGGCGGCGTTCCCCAATATGCACCTATCAGCGTGGTCGCTCCCCAGAGGAGGCACATCTGGAGCAGACCGGTGAGCGCGGTCCCGGCCATCTTCCCCCAGAGGATGGTGATCGCCGGCGTGGGCGAGATCAGCAGGCGGGGTAAGGTGCCGGCGACCCGTTCCGCCAACAACGTCCGCCCACCAGAGGTGACGCTAAACATCAAGAAGAGTACGGCCATATTGGCAGAGATATAATCGAGCCAATTAAAAGGCCGCCCGCTGGGAGAGACGATGTTCAGCCGCACCGGGAGCGCGGTAGCCTCAAAGTTGGTGGTCAGCTCTCCTCCGGCAGCGGCGGCTAGCGATTGGTTTTCGCCTCCGCTCTGGATAAAGCGCTGGCTTAACAGCTGGGTAGTGCCTTGAATAGTAATGTTCAAGCGTTCCACGGCTTGCGCGACGATGCCTTTGAGCACGGTGGTGCTGATCTGCCAATCGGGGCTGCCGTAGATCTCTATGCTAACCGGGTCGCGCGCGCGTGCCAGGCTCTGTTGGTAAAGTTGCGCCAACTGTTGCGTGGTCTCTGGGGGCAGGGACTCAACTTCGGTCTGGCTCAACGTGGTTAAATCCAAGCCCAGTTCGCTCTCTGCCGCGGCGAGGAATGGCAGGGTGCGTTGGCTGAAATCTGGGGGGACGATCACCAGCGCGGCCACTTCGGCGGTTTCCACTCGCGCGCGGGCAGCGGCTTCGTCGCTCACGGTCTCTACGGCGAGCAGGTCGCTGACTTCCGTCGATTCAAAGACCTCGGTGAGGAAATCCGAAAACTGCCCCTCATCCTGATTGAGCAAGAGCACGGGAATATCGGCTAAGGCGCCGCTGCCGCCCATACCGAAAGCGGCGGCCATGGCTAAAGTTAGTCCCAGCGGCGTGACCAACATGGTCACTAACGCTCCCACATCGCGAAAGGTGAGTCGTACTTCTTTTAGGGCCAGGGTGATAAGTTTATGCATTTATTGCTCCTCGTGATGCTGGTCGCTTCGTCAGTCGCGGAGCGCGCGCCCGGTTAGGTGCAGGAAGACCGTCTCCAGATTAGGCTCGCGTATCTCCACGGTGCGGATGCTCAATCCTAACTCGGAGGCCTTTGCCAAGACGAACGGCAAGGCTACTTCCGCCGCCGCCACATTGAGCACCACCTCGCCATCGTGCGCGTTGCTCTGGTGGATGCTCTTCAGCGTGGAGAGCGACTTCGCCAATCTCTGCCCGCCATCCACTTGGTGAAGTT
>DUEJ01000044.1 GCA_011192175.1 Thermoflexia bacterium | reverse complement strand
CCGACTACTCGCCTAAGGACTACCCGACTAAAGACTACTTGACTAAAGACTACCAAACTGGAGTATTATGCCAACTTTGATGGACGATTTACGCAATGTGGTGCAGGTTATCGGGTTGCAGAACGCTTTTCAGGCGGCGCTCTATCCCTATCGACGCGGGCGGGTGGAGCGGCGTTGGCCGGCAGCCGGGCGCGGGCGCGAGAATTTGCAGATCCACGCGGTCCAATGGCATCCGCTGGCGAGAAGGGTGTTGACCAGCCAGGCTACCCGGCGCGGTATCATGGCGGAAACAGAGACCGGGAGGGTGGAAGTGCTTGTCTTGGCGGCGGATCTGGTGCGCGTCCGCTATCTGCCGGCGGAGGGGGACGCGGTTCCAGAACCGGTGCCCTACGCTCTCGCTAAGCGGCTGGAGGAATGGGCTATCCCGGATTTCACCACCACCCGCACGGAGGAGTACCTGGAGTTGCGCACCGCAGCGTTGACGGCGCAGGTCTCGCTGGCGACGGGCTTGGTGACGCTCCTCACTGCGGAGGGGCGCGTGCTGCGGAGCGATCTGGACGCGGCCCGTGGCACGGCTGGAGAAGTACGTCACCGCGTGGCTCTGGCCGAGGGCGAGCGACTCTTCGGTTTGGGGGAGCGCGCTACGGCGGCCAATCGACGCGGGCGCACCCATATCCTCTGGAACACTGATCCGGCGGGGTACGCGGATGGGGATGACCCGCTCAATCTTAATATCCCGGTCTATGTGGGGCAGTTGGAGGCGGTTGCTGGCCGTTCCTTGACCTACTTAGTTTTTTACGAAAACCCCTACTACGCCGAGTTCAATCTGGGCGAGAGCACGCCCGACGTCGCCGCGCACCGTTTCGCGGGCGGCGAGTTGCGTTACTACGTGGCGGTCGGCCCGGCACCCCGGCTCTTGGAGCGTTACACGGAGCTTACGGGCCGCCATGAGCTGCCCCCGCTCTGGATGTTGGGCTATCATCAATGCCGCTGGTCCTACGATTCTGCAGAGCGGGTGCGGAAGCTGGCCCAGGATTTCCAGGAACATGCGGTGCCCTGTGATGCCATCTACCTGGATATCGATTACATGGATGGTTTCCGCTGCTTCACCTGGGACCGCGAACGTTTCCCCGATCTGGCGGGGCTGACAGCGGAGTTGCGCGCGCAAGGCATCAAAACTGTGGCGATCATTGATCCCGGCTTGAAAAAGGACGCCCAGTATGCGTCCTACCGCGAGGCTAAGGCGGCGGGGCATCTCTGCAAATTGCCGGATGGGAGCGTCTTCCATGCGCCGGTCTGGCCGGGTCTCTGCGGATTTCCAGACTTTACGGCTCCCCCGGTGCGCGCATGGTGGGGTGAACAGTACCGTCCATTGTTGGAGGCGGGCGTCGCCGGTTTCTGGAACGATATGAACGAACCGGCCGTGTTCACCAACGGCGGCGACCCGACGTTGCCGCTGCCAGTCCAACATCAGTTGGAGGGACGCGGCGGCGATCATGCCGAGGCGCATAACCTCTACGGGATGCAGATGGTGCGCGCCAGCCGGGATGGCTTGTTGCGCCTCCGCCCGGCAGAGCGGCCGGTCGTCATCACGCGCGCCGGTGGGGCGGGAGTGCAGCGCTATTCCATCTCCTGGACGGCGGATAATGAGAGTACCTGGTCTGCGCTGCGGCTGACGGTTCCGTTGATGTTGGGGCTGGGTCTCTCCGGCATCGGTTTCAGCGGACCGGATATTGGCGGCTTTGTGGGGGCGGCGGATGGCGAGCTCTTCACCCGCTGGTTGCAGCTGGCGGCCTTCATGCCGCTTTTCCGCGCGCATACCGCCAAAGGAACCCCGGATCAGGAGCCGTGGTCTTACGGCGAACCGTACTTGGCGATCAATCGTCGCTTTATCGAGTTGCGTTACGAGCTGCTCCCCTATCTTTACACTGCCGTCTGGCAGTTGGCGCAGCGCGGCTGGCCGGTCGTGCGCCCGCTGGGCTGGCTGGATGAATCGCTCTGGGGGGTGGAGGACGCTTTCCTCTGCGGGGATGCGCTCTTGGTAGCGCCGGTGGGCGAGGCGGGCGCTACCGCGCGTGAGGTGACGTTGCCGGCCGGGAGCTGGTACGATTTCTGGACCAACCGGCGGCGTGCAGGCGGCGCGGCGTTCGAGCAGTTCGCGTCATTGGAGACGTTGCCGCTCTTCGTCCGGGCGGGGACGGTGCTGCCGCTGGGCGAGGTCGGTTCCAGTGTGGAGCATCGCTTGCAGAAATTCCTCCGGCTGCATATCTACCCGCTCACCGAGGATGGGGAGGCGGTCTCCGCCCTCTACGAGGACGCGGGTGAGGGCTTTGGGTATCGGCACGGGGAGCAACGGGTGAGCCAGTTCGTCATGCGCCGCGCGGCTGATCACCTGACGATTACCTGGGAAAAAACAGGGGAGTACGCACCGCCTTATGAGCATATCGCTTTGACGCTGCAAGGTTTGCGCCGCGCGCCCCAAAAGGTGTTGGTGGATGGTGAGCCGTTCGCGCCCATGCAGAACGATCAACTGCGCCAGAGCTCGTTGCTAGGCGTGCCGCTCTTTGAACGGCTGGAGATTTGGTTGTAGAAGCGAGAAAGCGAGTGAGCGAGAAAAATGGGACGCAGATTTTCGCAGATGCGCGCAGACAAAGAAAGGAAATAGCCTTTTCTTCGACTATAATTACAATGTCAGTCTCGCTAATACCAATTCGGTTGTCCCCAGCGTTTATTCAGCCAGGAAAATATTAGTAAAATCTGCGTTTATCAGTATTTATCTGCGTCCTCTAATTCTCTTATTGAGAATCACCCACTATAAACCATTGCACACCGGCTAGCGTCAAGAAAAAGACGAAAGCCAAATCTATGTAGAAGTATGACGCATCCACCAAGCCATGCACTAAGAAGACGGCCATGGAACCGGTTAGTCCTAGCATCAAGGCCCTATTTTGCGTCTGGGGATTGGTGGAGAGCGTGATGGCTCGTCGCCAGAAGCCAAACTGGATCCAGAGGAACGCCCCTAAGCCGAAGATTCCCAACCGCGAGGCGAAATCCAGTAGCCAGTTGTGTGGGTGTGCCAGATTGAACTCCTCCCAGGCCGAAGGTAAAACGTAACGGGTGCGATAGGCGTAGAGGAAATTATCTGGCCCCACGCCCCAGAGCGGATGTTCCAGAAACATCTGCCACGCGCTGCGCCAGAGCGCCAGCCGGAAGTGCGTCGTGCCGCTGGCGGTATCCAACAGCCCGGCAAAACGCGGCGTCTGGAAGAGGGGGATGAGCGCCACGGCAAAGAGCAAGAGAGCGATCAACGTCACTTTGCGCCAACCTCCACCGGCGAGCAAGCCTAACGTCACCACACCCGCCGGGATGCCGAGCAGTATCGCGCCGCGTGAGAGGCTGAGCAATAAGGCCAAGCCTACCGGTGGCAAGGCGAGCGCGTAGAGCAACCGGCGATTGATGGTGAAGGGCAAATGGCGTCCATTCCCTTTATGGTTATCTCCTCCACCAAACATTTTTTCTCTGCCAAAGAGAGTAACGGCCAAGAGCAGCGGAATCGCCCGCCCCAGGTAAAGTCCCACGTTGTTGGGAGAGCCGTAGATGCTGCGCAACCGGGGGATGCCGCCTTCAGCGCGGATCACGTCGCCCAGCAAAAAATACTGCACCAGGCCGATCAGCGCGATGACCACGGCGCCGAGCAGGTAGAAATCCACCACCCGCCAACGGTCACGTTTGGTTAGTGGATACGCGAGCAAGGCCCAGCCGAAGAGCGCGGGTTCTATGATCACCAACCGCAGTTCGCGGAAAGCCTCGTGGCGATGCGCGGCCAGAAGCGTGGAAAATGTCGCGAGCAGGACAAAGGCTGTTACCGGCCAGCTAAAGCGTCTGTCAATTGCTCGTTCTGCACGCGGAGTTGCCCGTTCGCCCAGCAACCAGATTACGCCACCTGCCAGCGTCGGCAACAGCACCAATTCCGCCAGGGAGAACGTTTTGCCAAAGAGGGAGAGCGGATGAAGATAGCCCGGAGCCGCCGCGATGGTGAGCGCGAGACCTAACTCCGGCCGCAGGATGACCAGTAGGAAAAGTAATGCGCCGCTGCTCAGGGTGAGCAATAACCACGGGGAGCAGTAGAAGAGACCGGCGGAAGCTAGGACTGCCAAGAGAGTCGGCGTATCGCCCAGCCGGCGGAACGCGCCTTGCGCCCAGGTCAACCAGGCGGCCAGACCGAAGAGCGTGCCAGCCACGGTGGTCAGCAGTACCTGTCCCGGCTCGCCGAGACGGTTATAGTACGCCACCAGTTGCGCGGAGGCAGCCAGCCAATCAATCCGCCGCGCCGCCACTACGGACAGTACCAGTCCGAGCAAGCCTAACGCGCCCAGCGTGGCATAACCTACCCGGTAAGGCGTCGGATCTGGACGTTGCATGATGCGCCAATCGACGAGCGACCATTGATACCACCCGCGATCCGCCACCACCGTGACGGTATGTTGACCGGCGGGCAACCCTTCCGCCAGCGGCACAGTGGCGACCGCCGCTAGTGGATCGTAGAGCACGATATAGGCGCGGCCTTGCTCATCGCGCGGTAGCGCAGGGGCCGGCGCGCCGTCCACGGTGACGAAGAGGAACGCGCGATAGGGCCCGCGCCGCACCGTCAACGCGATAGCGGTACCCTCGAAAGTCAAAGCTACGCGGTCACCGCTCGCACCGATATCGGCACCTAACGGGCCCAGCCGCCACGCACCCGTGAACTCCGCCAGCGCAGTTTGCGCGGGATAGACGCCCGGGCGCGCCACCTGGGGACGGGCGGCCCACGTCTGCACCGCCGCGTAGACCGGGCGCGGTTCCCCTTCCGGCCCCACGAGGGCAAACCCCCAATGCTCTTCCGCGTCGGGAATGAGCTGTGATGGCGTCACCGGGCGCGGCTGGAACCCATTGAGGCAGAGCGCGCCCATCCAGGGCCACTCCGTCTCGGCGCGCTCTAACGCTGCGGCCGTGTACGCTGCCTGGGTAGCTTCGTCCACGCTTCCCCAAATTGAAGGGATATCCTCCCCCGCGGCCGGCAGGCTGTTCCAGCCAAAATCAGTGATCCAGATCGCCTTCTCGGCATCGGCGTGTCTCTTCATTACCTCGCGCACCAGGAGCGGCCGTGAGAAGTTGAACGCCTCGCGAGCCACCTGCCGTTCTTCCGGCCCCACATCAAAGCCGTAGGGTTGCACTGCCACCACATCAAAGTAAGGAGCCGCTCCCGCCGTGTACAAGAGCTCCAAGAAACGGTCTTCGGCATAGTTCTGCGGCCCGCTCTCCACGTTGGGAGCTAGCCCGCCCAGGATGATCCGTGCGTCGGGATCAGCGGCGCGGATAGCTGGCGCAGCGTGAGCTAGCAGCTCGGCGTAGACGTAGGGGTTAGCCTCGCCGTCCCAGGCCGTGCCCAGGTTAGGGTTATGCCAGAGCTGGTAATAGACCAGCTGCGCCAGATAGTGATTGGCGAAAGTCCCGGCGAATTGAGCGAACGCTTCCGGCGCTGGCGGCATCCCGGCCCACTCTGGCGGCGAATCCAAGACCGGGATAAGCTGCACGCCGCGTTTCACGGCCCCCGCCACGATGCGATCCCAACGTTCCCATTGGTATTCTCCCGGCGCTGGCTCAATCTCCGCCCAGGGGAAGCGTTGGCGCACCCAGGTGAATCCCCCGGCGCTGATAGTATCCAACGCCCAGGTTAGCGAAGCAGCGTCGTATTGCTCTAGTGCCGCGTTCACGCAGAGCGGGGACGCGCCGGTATCGTCTACTTTGGGTGGGAAATCATCCGGTTGTCCCGCCGCCATGAAATGCTGCCGGGCGACCAATTGGGAGAAACCCAACGCGGAGACCAAGACCAACAAAATTCCTAATCCCCAGAGGAACAGCGGATTACGTCGCCGCATGAATGCGCTAGGTATCAATCTGGGCCTGTCTTCAGACAAAACGGATGATGAGCGGAACTAGGATCGCCGTTAGCGCCAACGCGATGATCACCCCGGCAAAGAGCAAGTAGCGGATGCCGTAATTGGAGAGCAACTCCCCGCTGTAATACCGCGCCACCTCATTATCGTGGTACATCGCCACCAACCCTTGCAGCAAGAGGCTGCGAGTACGGCGTCCCAGATACAATGCTGTCACCGCGATAGTATTGATCAAGATGGTCACGGTGATAAAGACGATCAAGATTACATCGCCCGCCGCATAGGAACCGTTATCAACGGCGGCTGCCGAGACGCCCGAATTGATTCCCAACACAATCAAATTGAAGATTACCGCCGTCACCACAAAGATGGTATCGGTCCGGCTGCTCTGCCCCAACTCATTGATGATATGATCGTGAACTTCAGTTAACATTTTTGGTACCTCCCTGGATTACTGGTTATTGGTGATCTAGCTGCTAGTATATCCTCATCTAGGAACCAAATCAAGTAAGAATGAGATGGCAGAATTACTGGGGTGCGTTGGGTGGCGAAAATTTTTTAGCACTGAACAACCCTGGATTACCTATTGTTCTGTCAGCCCTGATTTGAGTGGTTGCCAGTAATGTTAGTTAGTTAGCCTGGCGACTAAAGTCGCGGCTACCCTCGCGAAGTCCACCTACGTGGACTAGTGAGCAGTCAATGTCATTAAGTTAGCGGAGCGGTTTGTAGGACATCGCGAATTTTCGGGGCTTAACGCGCTGTTGGTGAGAGTAGGAACGGTTAGGTCTAAGCGGCTCAATGGTT
>DUEJ01000043.1 GCA_011192175.1 Thermoflexia bacterium | reverse complement strand
TGGCGGGCGAGTCTGGGAGTACTGCCAGATCCAGCGGTTGTTCAACTGGTTCAACGAGGGAACGACTGGTCGTGGAACCATCGCTCCAATTGGTAGAGGCGGCAAAGGTAACTTGATTTGGTGGATCGGGGTAAGAAGCGCAGGTGCCCACCAGATGAAACGAGACCGATATCTCTACTGGCTGTCTTGGATCGCTGGGCGGAAAAGCTCCGGTACACACGACGCTATGCAGCGGTTCATCGTGTGTGCATGATACACTGGTCGGGCTCCAGGTCAGGTTCCCCGTGTACTCAACGCCATCTGCAGGCGCAGGGTACGTGATAGTGGATACAAAGTTGAGATTTCCGTCATCTGGCAACAGATTATACCTGCTGGTGGAGTAAATAAGCATGAACCTCTGGGAGGGGTATAGCCCGTTTTCGTCCTGGGGGGTGTTCACAGCAAGGCCGGCTTCGTTTGAAAGATATTCGATGCTGAGTTCACCGGGCGGAGGGGAGGAGGAAGCCGCGTACGCCGGCGTGACCTGCCTCTCTATTGTCACCGGTGGGGCTATGACGCTCATCAGGGTCACAACAACGACGATTCGAACCACCAAAATGTACCATCTCTTTAAGTTCATTCTACACCTCAATTACGCTAGTTGATCACAATAATAACTAAGCACCCGCGAAATCCTTTGCGCGCCGCCCACAAACCGCCCTTGTCATTCCGAGCCAGTACGCCGCGCAAAGCGCGGAATACGCCAGCGAGGAATCTCTAGCATCTAGAGAAGGTCTCTAAGCAAAATGGGAAGATTCCTCGACTGCACTCCGCTACGCTCGGAATGACAGGAGCTGTAGCCACGAAATCCTTTTCGCGCCGCCCCCAAACCGCCTTTGTCATTCCGAGCCAGGGCGACACGCAACGCGCGGCGCACGCCAGCGAGGAATCTGCACGTTCGGTATTTGGAGTAGCCGCGGCTTCCATACCGCGCTAGCTACGCGATTTGGAAATCGCGGCTACTTCCGGCCGCCCCCCAGAGCTTACGCTCCAGATCTTCCAGACCTCGGAGGTCTTGAAGACCTCCGAGGTCTCAGGAACCAGAGGCCAGAGAAGATGCGCCCTGCGCTACGCTACGGGCGCGATGGGGAGACGACGACGCGAAACCCGAAGTTCCTGAGATACGGGATGATCCTGAAGCGATACGCACAGCGGGCGAGGTCCTGATTGAGGTCGAACGCGCCGCCACGCAGCACCCGCAGGCCATCATTCCCCGCGTCGAGAGCCTCACGCCCATCGTCAGCAACATACGGATACGCATAACCCCAATGACTCCGCGTCCACTCCCAGACGTTACCCACCAGCTCCAACACCCCATACGGCGAGGCCCCCTCCGGGAAAATCCCCACCGGCGTCGTGTCGTTTACGCCCAGTTCATCTGAATTGCAATGCCCCTCCCGCCAGGAGTCGCCCCACGGATATTCGCGTACCTCAGACCCTTCGACTCTGTCCCTCGACTGCGCTCGGGACAGGCTCAGGGCAGGCCCCCGCGCCGCCTTTTCCCACTCCGCTTCACTAGGCAGTTGCACTTGATGTGTTGCAAGTTGAAAATTACAAGTTGAAAGTTGCCCACTCGGCTGCCAAACTTTCAACTTACAACCTGCAACTTGCAACTTCTCCTCCAGCCACCGGCAATACGCCATTGCGTCATGCCAGGTCACGTTGACCACCGGATGGCTTTCTTTACCGCGCGGAATTTGGCCGTCTTCCCAATGCTTTGGCGCTTGATGCCCAGCATCTTCCACGAAGAAGCGGTACTGCGCGTTGGTGATCGGTACGCGGCTGATCCAGTAACGCTCCAGGTGGACTTTGTGAACCGGCTTTTCGTCGTCAGTTATTTGCTCGCTTCCCATCCAGAACTCGCCCGCCGGAATCTCCACTCACACCGGCAAGCCCCACGGCAACGTCCAGAACGCCGGCTGCGCCCCAAAGCCCCCGCTCTCAATCCGCCCCAACGCTTCCGCCGCCGCTGCCCGACGTTGGATCAAGTCTGCAACCCGCGCCTGACGTCCTAATAAATTATTCCAGAATGACTTCTTTGATAAGCATAATGGCTGCTCAAATTCTTGCTGCAAGCGACGCTGGATTTCCCCCCTCAAGTCGCCTTCCACACAAACCGGCCCCACATCCCGCAACGCCTCCGCCGCCAGCACCAGGTTATGGTAGGGTTCCGGTTCCTCCGCGTGCTCCATGATCGCCTGAATCAGTTCCGTGGCCCGGCGCTGGCCCTGCGTGCTCAGGTAACCGGCTTCCAACAGCACCACCTCGCGCCACCAACTGTCGCCCACCCGCGCTAACGTGTAGGCCACGTAATCTTCTCGATCTGCTACCGCCCGCGCCGCCAGGTATTCCTGGAAGGTCAAGTGGCTAAAGGTATAGATGCCTTGTCCGCGCTCGACGAGTAACCCACTGCGTTCACGAATCAGGCGCAGAAAAACATCCACGGCCTGCCCAGTCTTGCGCCAATCGCCCAGCAGGGGATAAAAGCGTTCACCTAACTGCTGACGCAGTTCCTCAGCTTCAATCTCCCGCAGCCGCTGTTCCATCATCCACAAAGCCACCGGCTCTAGCATACTACGCCGTTCCTTGGCATCCAGTTCGTAACCCGATACTGGGGTTTTACTCTCTAACCCCTTGGCCTCATCCCATTTTCCAAGTAAGACCTCAATCGCTTCTTCGTACAACTCCGTGCGCCGCTCCGGCAGTTGCGCCCGGTAGCGCTGCACCAGCGCGATCACCGTCAAGAGCAGCGGGTTCACCGCCAACTCGCGCACGCGGGCGTTGCTTTCAATGGCCGCGATCAGTTTATCCGCGACGGCCGCTGCCTGGCGCAACGTGTAGGGCGTTTCGCCGCCCGCCAGCACGCTCTCCACCGCGCGGTTCCAGTGGTGGGCGAAGCGCGCGATGTCCGCGTCGGTGAAGTCGCACACCGTGGTCACGGCGTAGTCCGCGCCTAAGCGCGCCCCGCCCGTGTAGCCTACGATGCGGCTGGTCACCACGTAGCGATTATCGGGGTAGGCCAACGTGAAACGCTCAACAATGCGGGAGACGCGCTGGCGCGTCGCCATGCTCGCCACCTCGTCCAGGCCGTCCAGGAGCACGGTACATTCCCCGGCCTGGAGCCGCGTCGCGAAAAAGTCTGCGGGCAGGGTAAGACTTTGATTGGTGAAATACAACCGTAGATAGTCGAGGAGCAATTTCGGCCCGTCCGCGCCCACGTCGGGACATGCCTTTTCCAGGTAACGGGCAAAGTCGCGCAGCGGCAGCAGGATAGGCAAGCGGTGCTCGTCGAGACCGAGGCGTTGCTGGACCCCATTGACGTCTGACATTTCACGTTGGCCCTCGTCCGTGGTGCGTGTTCCGTGTTCCGTTAGATCACGGGCATAAGTGAGCGCCAGGTAGCGCAGCAGCGTCGTCTTGCCGCAAC
The DNA here is from genome assembly GCA_011192175.1 of Thermoflexia bacterium. Classification (GTDB taxonomy): domain Bacteria; phylum Chloroflexota; class Anaerolineae; order B4-G1; family SLSP01; genus G713. The sequence continues at coordinate 1,381 of DUEJ01000043.1, read as the reverse complement.
CGGGGTCGCCCAGCACCACGAGGCGGGGGTGCATCCGCAGTGCCTCTTGCACGGCAACTTTCACCTGCTGTGTGGAACCCCCCTCGGTCCCCCCTGATAGGGGGGAAGCAAAGGAGGGTCTCCGTTTGGCCTCGCCGGGCGCGAGTTGCGCCATTTCTGCGAGCCAGGCTGCCTCCGCGCGCACGGTCTGGCGCACGGTCGCCGTGAGCGTGACGTAGACTTCTTCCAGAGCGATACTCACCAGACCGGAGGCCGAGCGGATACCCTGGAGTTGCAGCCGGCTGTGACTCTCGATGATGTGGGTGAGGTAACAGGCCTCGGCCTGTGCCAAGTTGCACGTGGCTGGTTGCACGTTAAGCCAGTGTTCCAGCACCGGCACGGCTTCGGGGCGGCGGCGGCAGTAGTCAAGCAACAGGTTGATCTTAGCGTCACGGCGCATCCCCTCGCTAAACTTGCCCTTGACCTCTGGGAAACGATCAATCGCCAGGGCCTCGATCTGCGAATCGTCGAGACGGTTCAAGCGTTTGCGGAGCGTGGAGAGATCGGGCGGGGGCGCAAGGATAGTGTCGGGATCAACGCCCAGTTTAACTAACCGGCCGCGATAGGTAGCTTCATTGATATCGCCATCTGCATACATCTGCCCTAATAGCGCCAACTTATCATTGAGCGCCGAAGATGATTCTCGATTCATAAATCCCTCACTTCGTTCATTATGCAAACGCGAAATGGATTGGGCGACTATTCATACTCTAAACGAGACAAAGGTGGGTCTTCCACCTCACCCCAATCAGGATCGTACCAACCACGCTTTACATACTCGTGGAAACTACCGTGCGGATATTCTGCCGCCCGGCGCGCGTACCCGTGTTTCACCGGGTTGTAATGGATGTAGTGAAAGTGCCGCTCGTAATCATCCGCATCGCGGATGACGTGATCCCAAAAACCACGTTGCCACAATCGCAACGATTTGGTGATACCGTGCGCCTTTTTATGGTTCAGCGTAAAATTACGCTGCCATGATTGCATAAGTTTGCTGATATTGGTGGTTTCCGGCACAAAGATAAGCAGATGAAAATGATCAGGGAGAAAGACATAAGCACGCATTTGGAATGGATAGAGCTCTTTGACCCGGTGCAGTGTTTCCCGCAACAGCGCCACGTTCGCCGCTTCAGCAAACAACGGGTGCCGACCGTTGGTGACGCCCACGATGAAATAGATAGCGTTGGGCACATACCAACGCCGAATGCGAGCACGAATAGGTTCAGATTGTTCCATCAGGGCCTCACGGTAGCCATGCCGTCTATTTCGCGCAGCCATCAGGGAGCGCGATTTGGAAATCGCGGCTACGCCAACAACCGCGCCAACCGCGTCCCCTCTTCGG
>DUEJ01000042.1 GCA_011192175.1 Thermoflexia bacterium | reverse complement strand
TCTCTTACGATTTTGGCTACAATAATCTCAGTCTCTTCGCCCCCACCGCCGGCGAACCGGCAGTTCCCAACCTCAACTTACGCCCGCAACACACTCTCTCCGCAAAATTGGCTCCGGGCGTCGAGTTACTCGGCTATGATCTGTTGACCTCCGAGTTCCGCGCTGGCGATGTAGTGCGGCTGGGGCTTTATCTGCACGTGGAAGAGGCCGCCACGCTAACCGTAGCGCAAGTGGGGGCGGATGGGCGCGTGGTGGCAGAGGAGCGTTTACCGCTAGCGCCCCACGAGGGAATTATGCGCCGCCAGGTATCGGTGGGGATCACGCCCTACACACCGGCACAATCCTATCACTTCGAGTTGCGCGGCGGGACGGGAGAGATGCTAGAACTGGCCGATTTTGAGGTCACGCATACCGCACCGGCGGTCAAGATAGCAGAGATTCCCCATCCGCTGACGGCATCCATGGGCGCAGAGATCGAGTTGCTCGGCTACCAGCTCTCTGGCGTGCAGCGCTGGGAACCCTTGATAGCGCATCCCGGCGAGACGTTGGAACTGACGTTATACTGGCAGAGTCCAGGGCCAATTGAACGCAGCTACAAGATCTTCACGCATCTGGTGGGCACGGAGTACAATCTCGCTACCCAGGGTTTACTCTGGGCGCAAGATGACCAGATTCCGCTGGAAGGCGCTTATCCTACCAATCAATGGTTGCCCCAAATTCCACTGGCAGATCATTTTGAGCTAGCTATCCCCCCGCACACGCCGCCAGGCGCATATCAACTGACGGTGGGGATGTACACCTTAGCGGACGGACAACGGCTTCCAGTTACCGGCGAGGGGGCCGTGCCGGAATCCGGGTACATTTTACTGACCACGCTCCGCATTGAGCCGTAGTAGCACTATACCCTCTCCATAATCCAGACGCCCGTGGCGCATTCGGGAGACCGGCCACAGCTATTATTACAGACGATAACCCAAGTTATCCCAAACTATTTGGGATAACTTACATTCGCAGATCGGAAGATATCATCTCAGTATTCCGGGGTAGTTTTCACCACCGAGACACGGAGGGCACATAGGTTCTTATTTTTCTCCGTGTTTTCTGTGCCTCTACAGTAAAATTCTTGGTTTTCTCAGCAGAGTTAAAAATCAGCGTTTATCTGCGCAAATCTGTGTCCAAAATTAAAAGTGTCAGCTAACCAGGAGAAAAACTAGTGATTAGCATAACCATCATCATCACCACATTCCGTGAGGCCGCCACACTGGGAGCGGCGATCGATGCTTTCTTACCACAGCTGCCGGCAGCCGCGGAATTATTGGTCGTCTGTCCAGACCCCGAGACTAGCGCCGTAGCGGAGGAGTACGCGGCGCGGTACGCCTGCGTGCGCCAGCTGGTCGATCCTCAGCGTGGCAAGCCAACAGCGTTGCTCCAGGGGCTGCGGGCGGCAACGGGGGAAATTGTGGTGTTGAGTGATGGGGACGTCCGCGTGGCCGAGGACGCTCTGGCCCCATTGCTTGCTCCGTTCGCGGATGCGCGGGTAGGAGCAGTTACCGGGCGCCCACTCAGCACCAACTCGCGCCAGAACAAGTGGGGCTACTGGTCACATTTTCTTACGGATAGCGCGCATCAGATACGCTTACAACGCGACCAGGCGGGTGAGTTCTTGCTCTGCTCCGGCTACCTCTTCGCCTTTCGCCGCGCCCTGATCGCAGATTTGCCGCCGGATGCGCTGGCTGAGGATGCCGTCATCTCGCATCGCATTGCCCAACAGGGATACCACATTCGTTACGCGCCTGAAGCGCACGTCTGGGTCAACTATCCCACCACTTACGCGGATTGGCTACGCCAGAAGGTGCGTTCTGCAGGAGGGTATGCGCAGGATTACGTGCGTTCGTCGCCGGTGCGGATGCGCTCTGCTGGCCGGGAGGCGTGCGCCGGGTTGCGCTTAGCGCGCAAATTTGCCCGCACTCCCCGTGAGGTCTGGTGGACGGGGTTGCTCTTCGGCGCGCGCTTGCATCTGTGGGGATTAGTTTTTATTAACGTCCGCCTGCTACGGAAGCCTTTCGCCGCTCTCTGGCAACGAGTGGAGACGACAAAGGGTGCGAGAAAGCGAGTGAGCGAGAAAGCGGGTGAGCGAGAAAGCGGGTGAGCGAGAAGGTCAACCGCCGGCGCAACAGAGTCAAACTCAATATGCACGCGCGAAACTTGAAAAGCACGGCCGATACACTTGCGCCGCACGCAGTACAGGTAAGCCCAGTCGAGGGCAACTTCCCCGGAAGGCACAGGCTCTCTTACGCCATCTCTCCAACCCTGCTGCGGGCAGCAATAAACTCCATCGCGGCTTGTGCTAGCAATCCTGAGCGCGTTTCCCCATGTCGAGATGCGTACTGATCCACCAACGCTAACAGCCTTTCGGGCATGGTAATGTTGACCCTTTTGGACTTCCCAGAGAGCTTGGAGAGGTCTACGTATGAGTGCCTTTGGCACGACTGCCAAAAATAACAACTAGTTTGATTTCTGGATATTTTTGCAAAATGGTCATTATGGTGTGCATATCGCGTTCAGTTAAGCCAAATGAATTTCGCTTGTTTTTACTCATGACGAATTTCTGCTTGAAAAAAGTGATAGAGTTGTTCTAGTCCGGGGTAAGTCTCATCGCGTAACTTTTCTTCATATTTCTCAAATTTTTCCCCACTGTAATCATGGGATAGTTCATTGCAGATGTCTAAGCCATCAATCAATTCTTGAGCATAAGTGATATAGCCGCTTTGCTGAACAAGCCGGAGAGTGTCTTTGGGTGAAGGCTTGAATTGAAACCGCTTTTCTTCCAGAAAATCTTTTAGGACTTTCCAGGCAAGTTCAAGAGTGAATTCAAACCGTTGAATTAGTCCATTTCGTTCTAATTCATTGAGATTTTGCTGTTGAATAGCCTCAGTTAATCGCTGAAATGCCTTTTCATAATTATCAAATCGTTGTTTCCAACGAATATCAGGGTTGCTCATAATAATCTCCTATTGTAAAAATGTAATACGTTACACTGATTTTGCATGTTTTCGTGTTCTTGAATATGCTGGGGAAAAAGCTAACGCTTGTGTTGAGTCACTTGGCGGGTGCGGCGCGAGCACACTCGCCAAGCAACAAACCAAAATGCGGGTGAAAGCGTTGAATTAGCGCCCAGATAGCCAAATCGCGTGCAGCGAGTGTTAGCCCGCCGCCCCTCATCCTACGTGACACATTTTCTTACGGCATCAAACCACACTACAGAATTCCCCATTGCTCAGCCACGAACTGTGGCAATAGACGGATTACAACCTATCATACTCCTCTGGTTCAACATCTGGGGCCTTTGCTAACACCGCTAGTAATTTCTCCCGACTACCCCGCTGGGCTCTTTTTTCCAAATAGTCCAACGTATTCAACGCGGCTATCTTCTCGGCAATCGCAAGCGTGACAAACTGATTCATCGAGACACCTTCTACTTTAGCGACATCTTTCAAATCACCGTACATCGACTTGGGGAGTCTTAAACTCAGCATACTCATTTTAATTCACCTAGCTCCTGCAAGAATTCTTTTGGCGTAACCACTTTCAGTCCGAATTTCTCTGCACCAGCAAAATCTTTCCGGTTGTACGTTACAATGTAACTGCACCTTGCAGCTACCGCCAATTCCAATACCAATTCATCTCCTGCATCACGGAGTTGGGGACGCCCTGCTGAATACGGTGAAAAAGTGCGTCCTCTAGAGTGCATTTATGCTGGTAACATGATCCAAGCCACACTGCCAGATTATGTAGAAACATGGGCAGAAGATGGCGTTGAAATTCGGGCAGAGTTTTGGCTCAACCTAGTGTCCTGTCAGCCCTGATTTGAGTGGTGGCCAGTAATGTTAGCGCCTGGCGACTAAAGTCGCGGCTACCCTCGCGCAGTCCACCTCCGGGGACTAGTGAGCGGTCGGCGTATGGTAATCGACTGCTCATTTTACACTTGACAGAACACTAGTTCTTCCTGATCTAAAAGTGTCGCAAGACAACTAACCCTTTTTCGTGGCGGCGATATACGATCCACACTTTGAGAACTCGCTGCTTTTGGCCTGTCCTCTAAAATTATCTGGGGAAGATATAGCCGGTATCTATAAAAATCGTGGGCCTATTGAACAGCCACCATTAGCCTCTAAGCAGATGATTGGTGCGCATCGCCAATTCGTTTCTTCAAGGGAAAGTTCGTATCGTTTTCCAGAGCTATCGTTGTTAGCTGGCTCTATACTAACTTATCTGGCTGCTGTTTTTCCGCCTATCGCTACTGGGTTTTGGGATCGTAAACCGAAATGCACTCCAGGTCACTTACGTCGCTATTTAGGGGGTCTCTCTTTTTCAAACTTGCCTAAGCCTAAATCAGAACGAATTCGGAAAAAGGCTACCATTACAGAGCATTTACCCCAGAGTATTCTTGGTCATAGGCGTTCAAAACCACCTACGCCTGCTTGAAAACGCTCTTTTTGAGCTTTTCTAAAGCAATGTCAAGGTTCCTAACCCTCCGATCTTTATTCGGAGAATTTTCAGTTACCGGAAACTAAAGTATTCAAAGCCTCTCTGTTACTATATTCCATCAACGTTTCTCTTCTGCCCAAATTCTGACGGATCTAGTATCACCCTTACTCTACCACAAAAAACGTTCCGCTTCACAACCCCGCGTCGCGGAAGGCGGCCTGGACGATGGCTTTGGCCTCCTCCTGGATGGCCTGGAGGTGCGCCTCTCCCTTGAAGCTCTCCGCGTAAATCTTGTAGATATCCTCTGTGCCGGAGGGCCGCGCGGCGAACCAGCCATTCTCCGTGACGACCTTGAGGCCACCGATGAGCGCGCCGTTGCCGGGCGCGCGGGTCAGTTTATGCTCAATTCTCTCGCCCGCCAGAGTATCCGCCTTGACCGATTCTGGGGAGAGGTTCTTCAACGCGGCTTTCTGCGCCAACGTCGCGGGATCGTCAATGCGCTGGTAGACGGGGCTGCCGAACTGCGCTTCTAACGCCTGGTAATGCTCGCCGGGGTCTTTACCGGTGACGGCAGTGATCTCCGCCGCCAGCAAATTCAGGATGATGCCGTCCTTATCGGTGCTCCAGACGGCGCCATCTTTGCGCAAGAAGGAAGCGCCCGCGCTCTCTTCCCCGCCGAAGCCGTAGGAACCGTCGAACAACCCTGCCACAAACCATTTGAAGCCCACGGGGACTTCCACCAGCCGGCGGCCCAGCTGCTGGGCGACGCGGTCAATCATCGAGCTGGAGACCAGCGTCTTGCCGACAGCGGCTTCTGCAGACCAACCGGGACGGTGCCAGAAGAGGTACTGAATGGCGACGGCGAGGTAATGATTGGGATTCATCAACCCGACGCTGGGCGTGACGATGCCGTGGCGATCGTAATCCGGATCGTTGCCGAAGGCAATGTCGAATTTATCCTTGAGCCTAATCAAACCAGCCATGGCGTAGGGCGAGGAGCAATCCATGCGGATTTTACCGTCCCTATCCACCGTCATAAAGCTGAAGGTGGGATCGACTACCGGATTGACAACCTCCAAATTCAGCCCGTAACGCGCGGCGATGGGTTCCCAATAGGCGATGCCCGCGCCACCCATGGGATCGACGCCAATTTTGAGGCCGGAGCGCGCGATGGCGGCCAAATCGACGACGTTGGCGAGATCCGCCACGTAGGGCGTGATGTAGTCGTGCGCGTGCGTCGTCGCGGCCTGGAGCGCGCGCGCCAAAGGCATCCGACGCACGGCCTTAAGACCCTCGCGCATAATCTGGTTGGCGCGTTCCTCGATCCACCCGGTAATCTGCTTATCCGCCGGCCCGCCGGTGGGCGGATTGTACTTGAAGCCGCCATCCGTGGGTGGATTATGCGAAGGCGTGATGACGACGCCATCCGCCAGCCCCGTCTTCCGCCCCTGGTTGTAGGTGAGGATCGCGCAAGAGATGACGGGGGTGGGTGTGTAGCCGCGTTGTTCGTCGATCATAATCTGCACGTCGTTGGCCGCGAAGACCTCCACGGCGGTCGCAAACGCGGCCTCGGAGAGCGCGTGTGTATCGATCCCCACGTAGAGCGGCCCGGTGATAGCTTCCCGCTGGCGATACTCGACGATGGCTTGGCTGATAGCCAAGACGTGGGCTTCGTTGAAACTCCTCTCCAACGAAGCCCCGCGATGCCCGGACGTGCCGAAGGAGACACGTTGGGTTGGCTCCGTCGGGTCCGGTTGATACGTGTAATAGGCAGAAACTAAACGGGGGATATTGGGTAATAACTCGTACGGTACCGGTTTACCGGCCAATTTGTGTACACTCATCAGTAGCTCCTTTTTCTATTAGGACTTTCGCTAACGATACTTTTTAACCGCTAATTCACGCGAATTGACGCAAAAAGCAATTAAAATTAGCGTGAATTGGCGTCCATTCGCGGTTTAGCTGCCCAGCCAGCGAAACTCCTATCCATAAAATGATTTAGGCTCATATTCTCTATTTTAGCTAATTTTGAAATATGGGCAAATGGAAATCGGCTTCGTGTCAAATCCAATCTCAATTTATCGGATAATCGCGATCAGTTTCCCCGCCCCTGTCTACCGTCTGCCGTGAATCAGGACTAATAAAACACTAAAACTTAGCTCTCCTGAAAAAACCATAATTTTTACCACCCTGGCGCGGAGTTCGCCAGTGAGGAATCTCCCCATTTTGCTACACAACCCCCGGTAGAAGTAGTAGCTTCCTCGCTGCGCTACAAGCAGATGGCACCTTTCGCTGGCGCGGAATGACAGACTGGCTAGGGGCTGCTCATCGACCAGTCACTAATCCCCGCTCCCTCTCTTTCCCTGTTTGCAATGATTGGCCATCGGTGCTACACTGGGTGCATGATTTTTTAGAAACCCCCTAATTACGAACAAGGAGCAAGAGATGCCCATATCCCCAGAGTATAAGACGAAACAACTCTTTCTGTTAGTAGGTACCAATCCGCTGCCTAACCTGGTAGCCGCCCAACTGCTCCTCCAGCCTGGCGGGACGGTGTACCTAATCTACTCCGATGAGACGTTCCAGATCGCCGAGCGGTTGCGCGCGTGTCTGGAGGTGAACGTGGAATTGTTGCGGGTCGATCCCACCAATGCGCAGCATATCTTTCGCACGGTGACGCGCAAGCTGCGCGGTAACATGGGTTCCGTAGGGTTGCACTACACAGGCGGCACCAAAGCGATGGCCGTACACGCTTATCGTGCTGTTGAGAGTGCCTGTGGAAACTGGATTCCCCGTCCCGTCTATAGCTACTTGGATGCCAAGGATTTTGTCTTGCGCATTGATCCCGAACACTATGAGCAGGTGCTGTTCGATGTAACACCCAAATTGGAGGAGCTGGCGGCATTGCACGGCGCGCGCCTGCGCCAAAACCATCCGCAGCGGGAAGAGTCGCTGTGGGGCGTGCAAACGGCGACCGCGTTGGCAAATAGCGCGCCACGAGGTAGTTTGGAAGCCTGGCGTAGGTGGTTCGATACCCTCTCTGCACAATTCGGCCGGCCCTTGCCCGAAGCGGTGAAATTGCCGCAAGCTCCCCAACTGGCCGAGGTGCGGGCGGCCTTGCGTCAGGATTTGCAGCTCTCCCCCGAGGCGACAGTCTTGCCCCCTGAGGTAGTGACGTCCCTGAAAACAAAGCATAAGTGGTTCAATGGTGAGTGGCTGGAGCATTACGTTTTAGCTCAGTTGCTTGAAGTTGCCGCTGAGGTGCAAGTGCATGATTGCGGGATGAGCCTGGCAACAGACCAACGGCGCGGTAAAGCCGATTTCGATTTTGAATTTGATGTAGCGGCCATGCGCGGCTATCAATTCTTCGGGATTTCCTGCACTACCAGCACGAATAAAAATGTCGCCAAGCAGAAATTGTTCGAGGCGTACCTCCGCGCCCGGCAGTTAGGAGGTGATGAGGCACGTGTGGGTTTGGTCTGCGCGTACGAGAATGCCTATCGTTTTGAAAAGGAGGTAGTGCAGGAATGGCTGGCCCAGGGCAAGATCAAGATTTTTGGGCCACGAGAATGGCCCGATTTGGCAGCACATTTGAAGGAATGGTTGATTACGCAGTAAAGGAGGAGGTGCTGGATGCCTGAATATACATTGACTGTTTTGGATACCCCCGGTATTCAAGATTATATCTTCGGCAGCAACCGGCTGCGGGAGAACATCGGCGCATCGGAGTTGGTGCGCCGCGCCACGGAGACTTGGCCGCTGGAACTGCTGCAGGCCGGCTGGCGGCGTTCTAACGTCGCCGCGCCTGACGCCACTGAACCTGCTCAACGGCTGGACGCGACATTGCGCATCGAGGACGGGGAGTTGGACGCTGAAGTCGTCTACATCGGTGGCGGGAACACGGTGCTGCTCTTCCGCAGGCCGGAGAATGCCAGGGCCTTTGTCAGCGCCCTTAGCCGCAAGTTGATTGAATATGCTCCCGGCCTGCGATTGGTCGCGGCGCACGTCCCGGTGGATTGGGGCGCGGGTGATTTGGGCGCGCGGGTGGATGCCGCCATGAGCGCCCTGTCTGAACAGAAAGCCGCTCATCCCCACGGGCAGCCGCAGTTGGGCTTGAGCGTGACCGCCGAGGGGCGTTCTACCGGACTGGTGGCAACCACGACCAACGCTGGGCGCAAACCAAAGGGAGAAGCTATCTTTCCTATCTCGGACGCCGTGGCTGGCAAACTCGAAACGGTGAGGGCAGCCAACGAGCGCCTGGGCAACTTCTGCCCGGCTGACGTGCAGCGCGCTGGTTTGGAGTTTCCCCTGGATTTTGATGACTTCGGGCGCAGCGAGGGTGAGCTGAGCTATCTGGCTGTGGTACACGCCGACGGGAACGAGATAGGACGCTTCTTCCGCGAAATTGGCAAGCAGGCAGAAGATTCGCGTGACTACATCCGGCGGATGCGCACGGCCTCCAACCAGGTGGAGGCGGCCGCGACAGCAGCGCTCCAGCAGTTGATCCTGGAATTAGTCGGTGCTGTGGAATATGACACCGAGAAAAAAGTGGATACGATTCGCAAAGTTTTTGCGCTGCACGAAAAACATCTCCCCTTCCGGCCCTTAGTTTTCGGCGGCGACGACGTCACTTTTGTCTGTGATGGACGTTTGGGGCTGACGCTGGCCGCGCGCTATCTGGAGCTCTTCGAGGCGGAGAGCCAGCAACGTGATTTGAATCTTTACGCCTGCGCCGGCATCGCCGTGGTCAAGACTCATTATCCCTTTGCCCGCGCCTACGACCTGAGCCAGGCATTGACAAAAAGCGCGAAAAGCTACGCGCGCGACGAAGAAGAAGGAAAGATCTCCGTCCTGGATTGGCACTTCACGGCCGGTGGCTTGTTGGGCAACTTGCAAGAGATCCGCAAGCGGGAGTACACTGTCTCGACGGGCAATCTCACGCTGCGCCCCCTGCCGCTGCGCAGGGCGGGTTGGCAGAGTTGGCCGGCCTTCACGGCGGTGGTCAAGGCTTTCCAAGAAAAAGCGGACTGGAAAGGTCATCGCAACAAAGTCATGGCCTTACGCGAGGTCTTGCGAGAGGGAGCGGAGGCCACCCAGGATTTTCTCCATAGTCTGGGCAAGAATGTGCAATTGCCAGTTTTGGACGCCGAGAATAGCGCCTGGCAGAAGCGGGGCTGGATTGATAAGCAGTGCGGTTACTTCGAT
>DUEJ01000041.1 GCA_011192175.1 Thermoflexia bacterium | reverse complement strand
GGCGTCGTGCCGCGTCTGGTGCGCGTGCGTGTGCCGGCCGCGGTGCTGCCCTCTGGGGATGGCGAGGTAGAGGTGCTGGTGCGTCTGGTTGGCCCAGAGATGCCGGAGATTCTCGTCACCGCCCAGGACGCTTATCCGACACTCCCTGCGCCGGGAGCGGAGACACAGCCATGACGTCTGCCCCGCAGCTGCGTTATGAGTTCAAAGTTCCCTGTAAAGCGTATCTGTTGCCGCAGGTCGAGGCTTGGGTCCGGTTGCATCCCGCACATTGGCGCGTGACCTATTCTCCCCGCCAGGTGAACAACGTCTATTTTGACTTTCTCGACCAGCAAAATCTCAACGATAACTTGAGCGGCGTGAGCTCCCGCCGCAAGTTACGGTTACGCTGGTATGGCACTGACGTAGAGCGCGTGACCGGGGGGCATTTTGAATTGAAATGCAAGGAGGGATTGGTGGGCTGGAAGGAGAACGTCCCTTGCGATTTAGCGTTCAGCCTTCGTGATTCTGCCTGGGTGACGTTGTTGCAGCACATCCGCCGGGTTGCGCCGGAGCGCGTGCGCTACTGGTTGGAGCAGGCGTCGCTTCCGACATTGATTAACCATTACTGGCGGAGCTACTATGAGACGCCAGATGGTGTGTTGCGCTTGACCGTGGATACTAAGTTGCGCGCTTTTCCTCAACAATTGGCGGTAACCCCGGATTTGAGTTCTCCGGTTGCCAATGAGGGGCTGCTCATCATTGAATTGAAATCTCCCGTCAATCCGCCGGCCTACCGGCGACTGAGAGAGGTGCTGAAAAATTTCCCGCTGCGCGTGGAACGGTACTCTAAATACGTTCAAGGCATGTTAGCCGGATTTCATCTGGAAGGGTAGCTTGGAGCATGAAGATCAGGAAGTCTCCTCAAGTCCCTGGGAAATTCACGCCACGGCAACCGGCTGGCGTGGCGCAGATGCGCTGGCTGGCTTGGGTCACGTTGTTGATCGGCCTGGTTGGCGGCGGAGTACTGGTTGCCGCACCTTTGTTTAGCCCCATATCCCAGACGGCACGGCTCTCACCAATTGCCCCTCCCACTTCTATACCTACAGCTATACCAGCGACTACTCCAACTCCCACAACGCCGGAAGTAGGGGATGTTTTGGAGACGTTTTACTTGGATATTGCTCCTGGCGATTTTGCCAAAATCGAGGCTAAGCGCGAGGAGGCGCTCTCACATTGGATTTTAATAACTTCCGCGGCTGATTTTGTGCCCGCTACACTCCGCTTGGATCAGGAGGAAATCCCGGTAAGGGTGCGCCTTAAAGGGGATTGGGCGGATCACATTGCTGGCGATAAATGGTCCTTCCGTGTGGAGACGCGAGATGACCATTACGTCCACGGCATGAGAGTGTTTTCATTGCAAGACCCTGCAACGCGCACTTATCTCAACGAGGGCTTGTTCTTGGATAATCTGCGGGCGGAGGGGGTGTTGAGCGTACACTATCGCTACGTCCGCGTGGTGTTGAATGGCGAGTATCGCGGAATTTACGCGCTGGAAGAGGGTTTCACGAAGGAATTGTTAGAATCTCAACAACGACGCGAGGCTCCCATTATCCGCTACGACGAGGATTTGGTCTGGAAGTATCGCGTCGCTTGTGAAAACGATGAACTGGTTCCACGCGGTGTGAGGCAGTTTCATACCATCGACGAATTCGACTCGGGGAAGATAAAACGCGATTCCCAGCTCTCTGCCCAACGGGATACGGCGGTGGGTCTGTTGCGTGCTCTCTGGAGCCAAGAGCGTCCCGCCTCACAGATCTTCGATTTAGAGACTATGGGCAAATTCCTGGCATTGGTTGATTTGTGGGATGCGCGACATGCTCTGGTCTGGCATAATCAGCGTTTTTATTATAATCCTATCACCGCGCTCTTGGAACCAGTCGTTTTTGATGCGCAACCCTTATTTGAGAAACAGGGTGTGGAATTAGTATCTCTGGCCGGATTGCGCCAGACGGTAGCCTATGATGATCCCTCGCTGCAATGGTCCTATTTACATTCCTTGCAGACGTTCAGCCAACCGGAGTATCTGACGGAATTAGAGGAACGTTATGGCTCACAGTGGCAAATGTTGCAGACGGCATTGGAGCCAGAGTTCGGTGCAGAGCTATTGAAGTCGCCCTGGGAGAGGTTGGCCTTGCGCCAGCGCTCACTGCGAGAACTCTTGCAACCCTATCAGATGATTTACGTCTACCAACCAAATATTTTAACAGAGACACTCTCCCTGGATGTGGGGAATTTGTTGGATTTCCCGGTGGAGATTGTGGCGGTGCAAGTCGGAGCTCAGCACATCCCGGTACACCCGGAATGGGTCGTCTCGGATGCTGCTGATTTGATGGTACGCCCTCTCTCCGCAAAACCGGAACACCCAGTTTTACGTCCGCTGACGTTGGATACCGCTTCCATGCAGTATGCGCGCTTGCAGGTACCTCGCGAGGTGCTCACTTTTACGGACAGGACAGAGGATCTACCCAAAATCGAGTTACTGACCCGTATTTGGGGATTGACGCGCACGGTGGCGCACCCGGTGGTATTGGGTTATCCACTTCCCGTGGCTCATGGGCCACTACCGGAGCGTCCCACGGTGGAGGAGGCGTTGGGGCAACATCCTTATCTGGAGGAATTAGAGGGAGTGCAGATGCTCCGTATTCCGCCCGGTGACTGGGAAATCACCCGTAGTTTGGTCCTCCCGGAGGGGTACGGTCTGCAACTTGATCCTGGCACGACGTTACGCTTTGGCGCAGAGAATTACCTCTTGGCGAGCGGCCCGCTGCGTTTCGAAGGCACGGCGGGGGCGCCGATCACACTTCAGCCCACGGGAGAGCGTTGGCGCGGAATTGTGGTCTGGGGAGCGCGGGAGACTTCAATCTGGCGGCACGTCACGGTGGAGAAGACACTGGCAATCAATCAAGATGGTTGGACGCTCACCGGCGGGATCACCTTCTACCTTAGCGACCTGCGGTTGGATCAGAGCCGCATTCTCCAGACCGAGAGTGAGGACGCCATCAACGTTATCCGGGGGCAGATTGCTTTCACGGATGTGGAGTTTGCAGATGCTCCCTCTGATGCCGTCGATATTGATTTTGGTGAGGGATTCGTAGAGCGGTGTACCTTCCATGATATCGCCGGTGATGGCTTTGATGTAAGCGGCTCCGTGATGGAACTGCGCAACGTGCGCATGTACGCTATCGGAGACAAGGGTCTCTCTGTGGGAGAGGCGAGCCGGGTCACGGCGGAAGGGCTGAATTTGGAGGATTTGGATTTCGGCGTGGTGAGCAAAGACGCTTCGTGGGTGAGAGTGACTGATCTCACGCTTCAGAATATCCGCTTGGCGGGCTTGGCGGCCTACATTAAGAAACCGGCATATAGGGCGGCTTCCATCACAGCCAACGGCGTCACCTTTGTGCAGGTGCCGGAGGAACGGCGCACGTTAGTGCAGACCGGGAGTTGGATCGATTTGGAGGGCGAGCGTATCTGGGGCGTCGCTCTGGACGTCAGTTCTCTCTATGAGAGATAGGCTCTAGCGGCATTATGCTCACGTTCAAGCGACTGCGTGCTTCAGAGTATCGTGTCTGGTTTTGGCTCTTGCCAGCTCTGTTGCTGGCGTTGTTGGCCCCGGCGGCGGTTCACACTTGGCGGCTGCGGGTTGCCGGACGAGCGGTACTTTACAATAATCTAGCCGGGTGGTTGGAAGAATATGCGTTGCCGGTGGAGCGCGTGGCGGTCTCTTCCGCAGGACTACCGCATTTCACCAACTGGCCGGTGGTGGAGTTACCGGAGAAAGCCGCAACTTCCACGTTACTGGAGACCTTGCAGAAAGCGCGTCCGGACTACGTGGTAACGCCGCGGAGTGTCGCCTGGGATGGCGTGTACGTGCAACCCTGGTTCCAGGAACGTTACCACATTGTAGCTACCGAGTTTGATCCTTACGACGCAGCGACGCCGTTGATACTTTATCGTTACACGCCGGCCCCCTTTGATAATGACTTTGGTGAAACCGTAATTTGCGAGGACGGCAGCGTAGCAGAAATCGCTATTACGAATTGCCGCTTACACGGCCTCCGCTTGTTACCCGCTGTGCCACTCTATCTAACCGTGGAACTGCGCGGGACGTTAGCTGTGCCGTTGCGTTCCATCTTGCGTCTGGTGGCGGAGGCCGATGAACGGGTTTGGCTTCAGGAGGAACGGCGACTCGCCACGGATCTTTGGTACGAAGAGCTGCCAATGAAACAAGAGTACCGGCTGGTTCCCCCCCAGGGAATGCCAGTAGGTGCATATCGGCTGGAACTGGCTTTTTACCGGCCCAATCAGGCCCCGTTAGGTACTCCGCTGATTTTGGCTACGTTACAATCCCCTCCCACGGTCAGCTTTGACCCGCCGCGACCAGAGCATTCTTTGCAACTGACCTTTGGCGAGGATATCCAGTTGGTGGGCTACGATGCTCCGGCACGCGCCGCGCCGGGGGATACCGTCCTGATAGCTCTTTACTGGCGAGCACGGGGCGCAATGCCTACTGATTATAAGGTTTTTGTCCATCTGCTGGGAGATGATGGTGAGGTATTGGCTCAAGATGATGCCCAACCGGCGCATTGGACATATCCCACTACGGAATGGCAGCCGGGCGAGTATATCCGGGATGAGCATTTGCTGTACCTGCCGCCAGAGACGCCGCGCGGCGATTGGCGGCTCACCGTGGGTGTCTACGCTGCGGAGACAGGAGAACGCCTGCCCGTGCGGGGCGCGGATGGGGTTCTCTCGCCTGAGCGGCGGGAGATGCTCTTTAGACTGCGGGTGCGTTGAGGGTTTTCTATGGATACGCGTAAGTGGTGGATCTTGTTTTTGCTGATACTAGGACTAGGCGCATTCCTCTGGGTCGCGCAGTTGACGGAACGCTGCTCACTGCCGTCAGCCGGGGATGAGGAGGAAACGTTTTTCCAGCCGCGTTTCTTCCCTCCGCCAGGAGGCTACGAGCATCTCCAGCTGCTTACCCTGCGCCCTTCACATCCCCAGGGGAAAATTATCTTCACCGTTGATGGCACACTCCCGACTCTCGAGGTGGGCACGCTCTATACTCAGCCCCTGCGTCTGGGAACTGAGCCGCAGGTGACTACTGTGCGAGCCATTGAGGTGGTGGATGGGGTTCCCGGTCCCGTAGCCAATGCTTCCTACAGCGTGGGACTACTGGGTGGATTACCTCTCGTCTCACTGGTCATCGAACCAGACGCTCTCTGGGATGTGGAGCGCGGAATTTTTACCAATTCCTGGGAGCGTGGCGGGGAGTGGGAGCGTCCAGCTCACGTGACGTACCTGGAGCCGGATGGAGAGTTGGGGTTCGCGGTTCCAGCCGGTTTGCGAGTTCATGGGACGGAGCCGCTTGATGCACCTAAACAATCGTTCCGCCTCTACTTCCGCAGCGAATATGGTCTGGCGCGCTTGGCCTATCCGCTTTACGCGGATCATCCGGCATACTCTGAAGCGACGCAGAGTTATAAACGCTTACTGTTGCAGGCTGGTGACCGGACGGCCCGCTGGGTGCTCTTCCGCGATCAGTTGGTGGGCGAGGCGGTGGAGGCGTGGGGGCTGCGGGCAGCTCAAGGGCATTTTGTGCATTTGTTCATCAACGGGCAATCCTGGGGAATTTATCGCTTGAGCGAGCGGGTGGAGCGTTTCTTTTTGGAGGACAACTATGGCATTCGCAACGCTGACCTGGTTCAGGATGGCCGGCAGCGCGAAGGCTCAGATGCGGAGTGGGAGGCGTTGGTKGATTGGGTGAAGRCGCACGATCTGGYYGATCCGGCCAACTATGCCCACCTGCAAACCCGCTTGGACTTGGATAACTTCACCGATTTTGCAGCACTCTACCTCTACTTCGGCTTCTCTTCTGAGGARCTYTATGCCGTGCAGCCTCGTGGTGGACGGTGGACTTTTATCTGGGGTGGGGGRAGYCAGAGTTACGCCCAACGTGCAGATAGCGCGGTGGCGRYYCTRCTCRAAGCGGATACTGAYTTCGCYYTGCTCCTGCGCCGGCTACTGGAAAACCGGCAMTATCGCGGGCGCTTCGTTGGGCGTCTGGCCGATCTCTTAAATACCATCTGCTTGGAACGACCCATGCAGCAGCGCGTCGAGAGGCTAGCCGRCGACTTRGCTGCTGATATGCAATACGAGACGGCTCGTTGGCCGGCACCGTTGCCCTGGGAGAAGAACGTTACGGCTTTGCGGAGTTTTGTTGTTGAGCGCCCGGCAGAGGTGCGGCGGCAGTTAGCGGAGCTATTAAATCTACCCGGTACTGTGCGGATCAGTTTGAATGTATCTCCAAGTGAGAGTGGAGAGCTCTTCGTTAACGGAACATCTACCCGCGCAGAAGAGTGGACGGGAGATTTTTTCCCAGGGACGGCGATAGATGTTGTGGCGATACCCGCGCCTGGCTATGTTTTTGCCGGCTGGGAGAGGGAAGAGGAGACAACAGAGGAGAACCTTACTGAGGTTACCTTCACTATCGAAAGCCCGCTGACCGCAGTGGCGCACTTTGAGCCAGAGCCAGATGATGAAATCACGCTCCGTCCCGATGATGTGGTCATCAACGAATACTGGATCAACGACAATGGCACGCGCTACACCAGCCTCCAGCAACGTCCGCTGGAGGGGGATTGGCTGGAGCTGTGGGTGCGCCGCCCTGATTTGGTGGATTTGCGCGGTTGGCGGATCACCGACAATGATACCCAGACCGGCCGTGACGAAGGCTCTATCATCCTGCCGCAGCTCAAGTCGCTGGCGGCAGTGCCGCGCGACACAGTGCTACTGATCATCGTCTCCCAGAACACGCTGAACGATACCTATTTTCCCGTGGATGATTTAGATGCCGCTGATGGTCGCTTGCTCTTTTATCTGGGTAATGGCAACTTGGATGTAACCACTGATCCTGGCTTTGCTATTGGTACCGGCAATGACAATCTGGTGCTCTTAGCTCCCGGCCCCAGCAGAGATTTTGCGGATGATATGGGCGTGGATTTCATAGCTGAAGGGTGCACCGTCACTCCCTACACCTTTGGCGTACTCTCAGATGGCGTGCGCTTTGAGCACCCCTTCCGGCGTTTGGGTGGTGATGATGGCGCGTTCTTTACGCGCCGAACAGGCAACGATAGCCTTCAGGATTGGACCGTAGATCCTCCTGCTTACCAATCCGGGGACGCCTTTCGGTTGAACAGTACCAACTTGTTGACTCCGGGGCAACTTAATCCGCAGCAACAGAGTCAATTTCCCGCTCTGCCGTGGGGATTGGCGGGCATAGCTTTGCTGAGCGCGCTGTTAATCTATCTAGGGCGACACAGGAAAGCCGACTGGTAGTTTTTTCATTCATCACGCAGCATCAGAGGCAAATGCAGCCGATATGTCTCTCCTAACAATCCATAGACGCCCAATTTATCAATGGATGCGATGATATAGCCTGGGTAACTCTGCGCGATAGTAAGTCCCTGAGTAATCCACGTACTTCCCTCTTGGCGATATAGCTGGACGGTCTCAGCCTTGACGCCCGAAAGTTTGTCGAAGCCCAACCGGAGGCGCAAGGGCAGGTTCAATGTCGCGGCTTGCTCGCTAGATAGCGTGAGAAAATGGTTGAAGCCCTGCAAATCCCCCTGCATATCAGGTAACTGGGCGTAGGTGAGGGTAAACTGTGCAGTGGTGCTCAAGCCACCCGCTGGCACTTCCAACAAAGTCAGGTGATCCTCGTATGTTTGCCAGAGTACTCCCCCAGCTGCTCCGAGCTCTTTACTAGCGGGATGGGGTAAGGGGGTGGGCGTAGGCGTGGGAACTGGCGTAGGCGTGGGGACGGGAGTAGGAGTGGGGGTGCCGCCCGGCCCGGCGTCACGGGCGCAGCGGAAGCCAATGCGCTCGGTCTGATAAATATCCGCCTCGTCTATGCGCACCCAGGTATTATTACCATTAAGACGATGATCGGCCCATGAGCCGCCGCGTACTAGATGTTCACCCTTTGCAGATACTGTTGGCCCCTGCGGATTGTAATACGGGGCACTAAGGTAGTAGGGTTTTTCGTAGAAATCAGACACCCATTCTCTCACATTTCCCACCATATCTAGAACCCCATAAAAGCTAACATTCGCCGGATAGCTGCCCACCGCGACGGTATCTCCAACACAGGGATATGTTCGACAATTGCCTCCAGTATCGCATTTAAGAGGTGCGAAATTGATTCGCTCACAGGTGGGGTCTTCGTTTCCCCAGGGATACCAGCGGATTTCCGTGCCTCGTGCAGCTTTTTCCCATTCTGCTTCCGTAGGGAGCCGTTTGCTTGCCCAGCTACAGTACTGGTTAGCTCTGTTCCAATCCACCTGGATAACCGGGTAATTAGTGTAACTGGGATTGTAGTAGTAATTGGGGCGAGTTTCTGATTCTGTAGTTAACGGTAACTGACAGACACCAGCCGCAACGCAATTGTTGTATTGGCCGTTAGTGACCTCCGTTTTGTCAATGTAGAAAGCGTCCAGGTATATGGCGTTAATAGGTTTAGCATCTCCATCACATTTTCCATTGTTGAAATCCGAAGAACATCCTCGCAGAAAAGAACCAGCTGGTACAAAGACTTCCTCGTTGGCGATGGCTTCTGAGGCAATGGGCAAAATACCTCTTCCGTTAGAATTGGCTAAACTTAATTTGGCCCGACCTGACAATAATAGGTAAGAAAAGATATTCAGAAGAGCTATAATGCTGACTATAGTTATCAACGCGATTTTTTGGTATTTCATGGGTTAAGGCCCTCTCTTTGAAGCTGATTAGAACACAAGTGAATAAAAAAGGCGTCGGCGGCACTAGCGGCTATTGACCAGCGGGCACCATCATCCCGCCAGTAGGCACCGGTGCGCAGGTAGAGCTCGCCCTCGTAAGCCATAAATTGGTGCCGCTGGATGATAATATCGCCGGTCTGCCAGGAGTCGGGGGGGACTCCCAGGCCATCGGCGACTTCCAATAGTTGTCCCTCCTCGGTGATGAGGTGCGCCATGATGGAGAGCGGGCGCGAGATTAGTTCCTGGGTTACTTGCCACCAAGTCTCTACCTCCAACTGCGCGTCGTTAGAGAGCGTTGTTTGGCTGCCGAGGTAGGCGAGTGGGCCATCCAATGCTAGTGGTGGCTGTTGGAGAGAATTCGGTGAGAGTGTGCTGGGAACTGTTCCGGCGGGAGCCGCCCAAGTTCCTAGCGAAGCCGGCTTTGATGGCGGGGCGGTGGTGTGATAGAGCGCGAAGGCTGGCGACATGCCATATTCCCGCTGTTGGTAGGCGATGCTGGTCGCGGCCAAGTGGCGAGCGATGAAAGCATCGTGGCTGGTGAGTGGCGTGTAGTGCAGGCGCGTGCTCCAGTGATCTTGGATCAAAGTACCATGCAGAGCATAATAGCCCAGTGCGCCGTTTTGCGGGATAAGCCAGCTCTGCGTGCAATCGAAGGTGATCTCGCGCAGGGGCCGGTTCCCAAAACCAGCTTGGACGGCCTCGAGATTCAGGGGGAGGGTCGGGGTCACGCACTGCGCTAGCCAGCTCCCCTCGGTCTCGGCGGCGCTAACGTGGTAGTAGAAAAGCGCGTTCCCGATTTTGTCGTCTGGCTCGCGCCAGCGGAACCAATCGTACATTTCCGGATCGACCAGCGGAATGCCGTCTAAGGTGGTGGCGCTAATG
>DUEJ01000040.1 GCA_011192175.1 Thermoflexia bacterium | reverse complement strand
TTCCTGGCGAGCTGTGCCACCCCTACGCCTCAAGTTATTGAGAAGACAGTTGAGGTAGAAAAGATCGTTGAAGTGGAGAAGACCGTCGAAGTGGAGAAGCAGGTCGAGGTTCAGGTAGAGGTAACCGCTGTCCCCACCGGGCCTGGCGTCTTCGCCGGTGCCTACCCGTACTCCGTGCCCCCCGTTGGTCACCTAAATATGTTTGCGACCAATTCCATTATGAACAACATCTACCGTCCCCTATTCCAGCCCCCGCTGGCTTATTACAAGTGGGCCGATGGCAGTTGGGACCCTCTGCTGGCCGAAGACTGGGAAATTGATGCCGACGCCGCTACCCTAACTGTGAATCTGATTGAGGGAGCCAAGTGGAGCAACGGCGATGACTTCACCGCTGAAGATGTCTGGGCAACCTTCATGTGCCGCCGCCTAGCTAACGGCACTGTCTGGCGTTTCTTGGATAGCGTGGAAGCGGCTGATGAGCACACGGTTGTCTTCCATATGTCTGATCCTTCCGCTGTGGTAGAACGTTACGTAATCCGCAATGAGCATATTGTGGACCGCGCCACCTACGGCGAGTGGGCCAGCAAGATTCAAGATTTGGTAGATCAAGGTCTGGATAGCGACTCTGACGAGTGGAAGGCCTTGCTACAGGAGTTCAACAAGTATCGTCCTGAAGAATTGAATGCTCTAGGCCCGTACACTATTGATATGGACTCCATTAACGAAGCCCGCCTGACAATGGTCAAAAACGAGAGTTCCTGGCTAGCCGACACGGTGAACTTTGATCTGATCTACATCTATAATGGCGAAACTCCCACCGTTACACCTCTAGTGCTGGCACAACAGGTGGACTATGCTACTCACGGTTTCCCGCCCGCTACTGAGAAAGCTTACCAGAGCTCCGGAATTCGCATCCTGCGTCCGCCCACACACTCTGGTCCCGCGCTCTATTTTAACCAGACCATCTATCCCTTTGACCGGACTGAAGTCCGTCGCGCTATCGCGTATGCTATCGACAAAGTGGAAAATGGCACCGTCTCATTGGGTGAATCTGGCAAAGTGTCCAAGTATATGTGCGGTATCCCCGATGAACTGATCCCGAACTGGATCGATGATACTTCCGTTTTCGAGTCGTACGCCTACGATCCTGACAAGGCCGCCAGCATTTTGGAGGGAATTGGTTTCACCAAAGGCGACGATGGCGTCTGGGTCACGGATAAAGGCGACCGGATGGAATATGAGTTGACCGCTCCGGCCGAATATGCTGACTGGTCAGCCGCCGCCGAGAATGCGGCCGAGCAGCTAACTAAGTTTGGCATCGCCACCACCTACCGTGGTGTAGAATTCCGCCAGCACCCCATTGAAGTCAATAAGGGCAATTTCGAAATGGCTATCAGAAGATGGGGCACTGGTAACCCCCACCCGCACTTCTCGTTCGTTGCGGATCTCTTTACTCGTAACATCGAGGCCGCTGAAGGGCCGGGGATGAGCTTCCCGATGGTTCAGGACACCGATTGCTGTGGGGAAGTCGATTTGGAAAAAACGGTTGAGGACATGACCATTGGGCTAGACCTGGATGCCCAGAAAGAGTTAGTTGTCACCGCTGCCCAAGTCTTCAATGAATTACTCCCGATAGTCCCGCTCTGGGAACGCTACGGGAATAATCCGGCTATGGATGGCCTCCACACCTGTGGTTGGCCCGCCGAGGGCGACCCCATTTATGACAACAACCCCTACCGGGACTCCTTCGTTCTGATGATGATTTTGGACGGCACTCTCTACCCCTGCAACCAGTAACCAGAAATTGAGCTAAGTTTGTTAGCCGGTAGGTGGCTATGCCGCCTGCCGGCTCTCTTTGTGAGCTGGCGGGGTTGGATTTTTGTTGTTCCTACTCACCGGTCCTCAGATAGCTGGTTGGAATAGCTCTTTTAGGACGCAGCTGTCTGTTGCTAAACACTGATTTTAGAGGAGTAATCTATGATTCAAATGCCGCGCACTCTTAATCTACCCCAAGGTCCACTAGATAATTTGCCGCCCGTGCAGGAATACGATTGTTTACGGGCCCTTGGGCCTATCATCGTAGATGGACGGCTAGCTGAACGGGCTTGGCAAAGCGCCCATTGGTCGACGCCTTTCGTCAAGATGGATACCGGAGCCGCGGTCTCCCTGGAATCCCGCCTCGCGCTGCTCTGGGATGATGAGTATCTCTACGCCGCTTACCAGTACGCGGATCACGAGATTTGGGGCACTCACGTGGAACACCATGATCACGTCTACCACCGCGATAGCGACGCGGAGCTCTTCATTGCCGGGGACGGCGTTTACTATGAATTGGGCGTTAATCCGCTTAACACCATCTACGAGGTTTTCTGGACCTGGTTGGCACCGGTGGCCGCACAGCGTGATTATGCCCAGCTCAACCGTCTCTTCTCCATCGAAAATTTCCTCTATTTTCTCCCTCGGTTGGATGAACGGTTAGGGCGCCTCGGCGAGTTGGATTGGGAGTTGCCGGGGTTGCAGTCCGCGGTCCAGATCGATGGCGCGTTGAACTGTCCCCGCATCCGCGATAACGGCTGGACGGTCGAATTCGCGCTTCCCTGGCAGGGATTGTCGGCCTTGGGGCTGGAACTGCCGCCCACCGCTGGCGACGTGCTACGTATCGGCGCCTCGCGCTGCCAACATTTCCACGACGAGCAAGGGCGCGATAGCCACGTGGATTGGTCTTGGAACCAACACGGATACATCAACATGCACATCCCCGAACGTTGGAGTAGAGTAAGGTTTGTAGAATAGTGATTGGTGATGAGGAAATTGTGATTCGGAGAGCTAGCTGTGGTCGGTTTCCTGTGGGAGAAAGGAGCTCGAAGTCGGAGGGGCCATCAACCAGAGACACAGTCTCTGGTTGATGGCCCCCTGTCTCAGGGGGAAGACTGGCCCGAGTCCACGCAGGTGGACTTTGCGAGGGTAGCCGCGACTTCAGTCGCCAGGCTAAAATCTATTTCCTTTTCTTTAATCACCATTACAGGAGAAAACAGCCATGTTAAAAGTAGGTCTCTTAGGTTTAGGGATGATGGGCAGCGTTCACGCGACCCAGCATCTAAAAAATCCGCACGTACAATTAGTCGCCGTAGCCGATAAAATTCCGTCCCGTCTAAACTCCAACGTGGGCGTCCGGGGCAATTTGGAGAGCGTGGAACTAGACCTTGACCTCTCCAACCTGCAACGTTTCGCCGAAGCCGACGAATTACTCGCTACCGCAGATGTGGATCTCATTGACGTTTGCTTGCCCACCTATCTGCACCAACGCTACACCATCGCTGCCCTGCAAGCCGGACACCATGTCCTCTGCGAGAAGCCGATGGCTCTGACAGTGGCGGAAGCCGACGCGATGTTGGCTGCCGCCCAACGCGCAGACCGCCAGTTGATGATCGCTCAGTGCATCCGCTTCTGGCCGGAATATCGCGTGCTGCGCCGTTACGTCCAGGAAGGCCCGCTGGGCGCGTTACTCTCACTCAATATGTACCGCGTAGGTGGCGTGCCCGGTTGGTCGGAGCGCAACTGGTACCTTGATCCCGCCCTTAGCGGCGGCATGATCCTGGATCTGCACATCCATGATGTGGATTACGTCAACTCTCTGCTGGGCATCCCCGATATCGTCCAGGCTAGCGGAAAATACGCCGAGCGTGGAGGCTACCACATCGTCCATGCCGATTACATCTACCGTGAGGGGCCGCATGTCCATCTGCACGCCGGCTGGAGCACCACGCAGATACCCTTCACCATGGGCTTTGACGCTTGGTTCGCAGACGGTTTTCTCCGCTACGATTCCACCCATGATCCCACCCTGCAACTATTTACCAATCGCGCTGAAGTGCGAGCAGAGGCGGTAGCCGTTCCTGTTGGCGATGCTTACTATCACGAGATCGATTACTTCGTCACGTGCCTGGAACAAGGGCGCGCCGCCAGCGAATGTCCCCCACGATCTGCACGCGACTCGGTGGCGTTGGTGCAGCGTGAAATCAGAGCTATCCAGAGTCAGGCGCGTGAGCTGTGAATCTACACTGCAAAAAGCTAGCTCTCCGCTGAGATGCCAAGACGCTAAGAAAGGATGAGCAGCTGTGGTCTGTGTCCTGACCGAGCCACCTGGTATCAGGCTCTGCGGGCACGGTCGGAAGACCGGCCCGAGCTCCCCCCGGAGCATTGAAAAGATACAAGAATATTTAGTGATACCGGTTAAAAAGTTAATTTCCTGAAGATTAAGCTAAATATCTTGGTGCTTTTTCTGTTGAGCCGATTTGCCATTTGCCGATTTGCCCATTTGCCATTTCTAGAGGAGAATAAACTATGACCAAGTTGAAATTAGGCGTCATCGCGCGACTGGAAAAGGGGGCCGCAGCAGAGTTGCAGAAGGCTCATGAGTTGCAGTTGCCCACTTGTCAAGTTGTCTGTTGGAATCCAGCGTTCTTCACGGAGGAAATTGGTGACCAACTCATCGCTGCCTCGGAGAAGTACCAGGTGAAAGTAACCACCATCTGGACCGGCTACCCCGGCCCCGCTGTCTGGAACTTCGCCGCCGGGCCAACCACCATTGGATTGGTGCCGCCGGCCTACCGCCCGGAGCGCGTCGCCGCACTCCAGGCCGGCGCCGATTTTGCCGCTTACGTTGGTGCGCCGAGCATCACCACTCACGTGGGTTTCATCCCCGAAACACCCCACAATCCGCTTTATCCCGCTCTCCTGGACGCACTACACACGGTGATTTCCTATTGCGACGCGCGCGGCATTGGTTTTTATTTCGAGACCGGACAAGAAACCCCGGTAACGCTACTGCGGGTCATCGAAGAGCTAGGCTACGACAACTTGGGCGTCAATTTTGACCCGGCCAATCTGCTGATGTATGGCAAGGCCAATCCCCTTGACGCGCTAGATATTTTGGGTCGCTATGTCAGAGGCGTACATGCCAAAGACGGCGATTACCCCTCCGACGGGCTACACCTGGGGCCGGAGAAACCACTCGGCGCAGGGCGCGTAAACTTCCCCGCCTTGATTTCCCAGCTCAAAGCCCTGGGTTACACTGGCGCCCTGACCATCGAGCGTGAGATCAGCGGCCCCCAGCAAATCGCCGATATCCAACGCGCCATCGAACTGCTTACCCCACTGCTCTAAATGGGGGGCTTGCTAATTGACACTGTAATCCGTGTCATCGGCGGTGAAAAAAATTTATGTTGCGTGGCGCTTACTACACTACCAGCGGCCAATTGACTGACAACGGAGGACAATGACCGTAAAAACCGGGCTGGACGTATTGCTCAACACCCAACTTGATCTCTTGCTGGGACAGCGCGTGGGCGTCGTCACCCATCCCGCCGCTGTGACAGCTAACTTGGTAGGCATCGTGGATGCGCTACGGGCCGCGGATGTGAATTTGACCGCGCTTTTTGGGCCGGAGCACGGCTTTGACGGTAGCGCGGCAGATGGCGCCGCCGTGCAAGATGCCGTTCACCCGCGCACAGGATTGCCGATTTACAGCCTCTACGGCGTAACGCAAACGCCAACCTCGGCAATGCTCAATGCGGTTGATGCGCTGATTTTCGATATGCAAGACGTCGGTGTCCGTTTTTACACCTACTTGAGTACACTCTTTCACGTACTACGCGGCGCGGCGCAAATTGGTAAAGCCGTCATCGTATTGGATCGGCCCAACCCTATTAATGGCGTCACGCTGGAAGGCCCGCCGGTCACACCAGCTTGTATTTCCTTCGTAGGTATTCTACCAATTCCCATCCGGCATGGGATGACATTGGGCGAGTTGGCCCGCTACATGAATGGGGAATACGCATTGGGCGCAGATTTGACCGTGATCGCGATGCAGGGTTGGGCGCGCGCGCGCTACTTTGCAGAAACCGGCCTGCCGTGGGTGCCAACCTCACCGGCGATGTCGCATCTCAACGCCACGCTGCTCTATCCAGGCTTGTGTTTCCTGGAAGGTTGCAACATCAGCGCAGGGCGGGGGACGTCACTGCCCTTTGAAATCTGCGGCGCGCCATGGATTGACGCTTACGCCCTAGGCGAGGCGCTCAATGCTCTCGTATTGCCTGGCCTCCGCGTGAATCCCACGCAATTCACACCGTGCTCTGGTAAATTCGCGGATGAGCTCTGCTATGGGGTGCAATTCCACGTCACCCAGCGAGACGCGCTGCGCCCGGTTACACTGGGGCTATATCTAATCGCCACTCTCCACAGAATGTATCCGCAACGTTTCAGCTGGCGCGCGTCCCACTTTGACCAGCTTATCGGTAACACGCAAGTACGCGCCGCTCTGGAACGCGGCGAGAGGGTTGCCGACATTGTATCCACCTGGCCCAAAACCTTGGTTGAGTTTGACCAGGTGCGCACGCCCTATTTGCTTTACTAAATCCATAGGAGGTATACTTCTCTCTAAGAGATATCGGCTACAATCAAAATAACAGTCCCTTTTTACCTGGTTGATCAACTCAAATTGGCTACTAGACTAATCACCACAAGGAAAAAACTATGACGAAACCCATTACCGCAGTCCTGGCCGGCGCCGGGAACCGAGGCGCCGAGGCTTACGGGCGTTACGCTCAACAGCACCCCGCCGAAATCCAATTCGTCGCCGTCGCGGAACCGCACCCGCAGCGCCGCGCGCGCTCTGCTCAAACCCACGGTATCCCCGCCGCACGGCAGTTCACCACCTGGGAGGAGCTCTTTGCTGCCGGCCAGCTGGCCGACGTTGCCTTCATCACCACCCAAGATCAGCTGCACACCGCGCCCACCCTGGCCGCGTTGGAACTCGGCTACGATATTCTCCTAGAAAAACCGATGGCCCCTACGCTAGCAGAAAACATCCAGCTGGTGCAAGCCGCCGAGCGCGCCGGACGGTTGCTGCAGATTGGACACGTGTTGCGCTACACTACCTTCTTCAGCAAACTGCACGAAATTATCAAATCTGGTCGCCTGGGCAAAATTATCAGCGTTGAGCACCGCGAAAACGTCTCCTACTGGCACATGTCGCATTCTTTTGTCCGCGGCAACTGGCGCAACCGCGCGCTCTCCAGCCCCATGATCTTGGCTAAATGTTGCCACGATCTCGATATTCTCTACTGGAACCTGGGGCCTTGCGCACAGCTCAACTCTTTTGGCTCGCTGCTCCACTATCGCGCCGCCAACGCCCCCGCAGGTGCGCCGGAACGCTGCACGGCTGGTTGTCCCGTGGCTGACACATGTCCCTGGAACGCCGTCAGCCTCTACCAGAAAAAACTCCCGCTCCAACGGCACCTCGCCGATCCGGAAGCCATCGCCAACTACTATGGCTGGCCCATCTCCGTGATCACTGAAGATTACACCCCGGAAGGCATCCGTCACGCGCTGGAGACCGGCCCTTACGGGCGTTGCGTCTACCATTGCGATAACGACGTCGTGGATAACCAGATCGTCAACCTGCAAATGGAGAGCGGTGCCACCGTCGCGCTCTTCATGCAAGGCCACTCCCACCGCGAGGGGCGCACCATGCGCTATGACGGCACTCGCGCCACCTTACGCGGCGCGTTTTTCTTTGATGAGCAGCGTTTGGAAATCCACGATCACCTCACCGGGCAGACCGAAGTCATCGACGCCACCCCCGGCCCGATAGGCGGCAGCGGGCACGGCGGCGGCGACGCCGGCCTGATGCGAGCCTTCATCCACGCCGTCCGCCATCCCGAAACCGCCCTGACCACCGCCCGCGAGTCGCTGGAGAGCCATCTCATGGCCTTCGCCGCTGACCAAGCGCGGGTCGAGAACCAGATTATCAACCTGGCCGCTTTCCGGCGGCAGGCCGAGCAACTCACCGCGTAACATTTTGCTATTTGCCATTTTCAGAGGAGGTCACTAATGCCAGCAGCTTTACAATTTTTACCGGAACCTCGGCAGCTAACTCGGGGAAAGGGAGCGCTAGCTCTCATCGACCAACGTCTAATTCTGCTCCACGGCGCAGAACCCGCTGAACTCTCTTTTGCCGCCCGGCGCTTTCAGACCGCGCTCCAAGAGCAATTCAACCTGACTTGGCAGTTGGCGGCGGGTAACGCCATCTCTGCCGCAGAGGTGGGTTTGACGTTGCATGTACAACCCACCGCCGTTCCCCAACCTGAAGGCTACCACCTGACCATTGACGCCCACGGTATCCACGTGCAGGCCCACGACGCGGCGGGCATCTTCTACGCCGTCAATACGCTCAATCAACTCCTCTCCCAGCTTACCACGCCCACGCTACCCGCCCTGGAAATCCACGATTGGCCCGATTACCCAGTGCGTGGCGTGATGTTGGATATCAGCCGCGATAAAGTCCCCACCCTGGAGACCCTTCTCGCTCTGCTAGACCGGCTTTCCACCTGGAACGTTAACCAGTGCCAGCTCTACATGGAACACACCTTCGCTTACCGCAACCATCCTGTCGTCTGGGCCGAAGCCTCGCCGCTCACCGCCGAGGAAATTCTAACCATCGACGCTTACTGCCGCGAACGGCATATCGAACTGGTCCCCAATCAAAACTCCTTCGGACACCTCAAACATTGGCTCATCCACGAACCCTACAAGGAACTGGCGGAAACCCACGAAAAAGTTCCCACCCCGTGGAACACTATTTTTCAAGGCCCCTTCAGCTTAACGCCCACCGAACCCGGTAGCCTGGAACTGCTCCGGGAGCTCTACGATGAGCTCTTGCCCAACTTCAGCAGCCGCACCTTCAACGTGGGTTGTGATGAGACCTTCGACCTGGGGGCGGGTAAGAGCCAGGATCTTTGCGAGGAACGCGGAGTAGGGCGCGTCTACCTGGATTTCTTGCAGCAAATCTACGCGGAAGTGACTCGCCGGGGCTACACCATGCAATTCTGGGGCGATATCATCATCAAACATCCCGAACTCATCCCGGAACTTCCTCGTGACGCCATCGCCCTGGAGTGGGGGTATGAGGCGGACCATCCCTTTGATGAGCACGGAGCCGCATTCGAGGCTGCCGGAATTCCCTACTACGTCTGTCCTGGCACCGCCTCTTGGGCTTCTCTCTCCGGGCGCACGGATAACGCGTTGGGCAACCTCCAGAACGCCGCCGTCAACGGCCTTAAACATGGCGCCACCGGTTATCTCAACACCGATTGGGGCGACCGCGGACATTGGCAGCAGCTGCCCGTCAGCTACTTGGGCTTTGCGATGGGCGCGGCGTACTCTTGGTGTCTGGAATCCAACCGTGAGTTGGATGTTCCGGCAGTCGTCAGTCGTTTCGCCTTTGACGATCCAAGTGGCGTGTTGGGCCAGGTCGCCTTTGACCTGGGGAATATCTATCAAGTGCCCGGCTACGTGCCGTCTAACTCCAACATTCTTTTCTGGGTCCTTCAGGGAACATTGGTGGATGAAGAACGCCTCGCTCAATTTGAGCCGGCAGACATCCGGCGCACGCTGGACGCCATTGACGCCGCCATCGCGCCGCTGGATGCGGCGCAATCCACCCGGCCAGATGCCTGCCTCATCCGCGAAGAATTCCACTTCACCGCACGGCTGCTCCGCCATGCCTGCCGGCGTGCCCTGCTCCTGCTGGCGGATGAAGGAGTCACCCGCGAAGAGCTTGCCACCGAGTTGGAGGATATCCTGGTGGCCTACCGCCGACGCTGGCTAGCCCGCAATCGACCCGGCGGCCTGGAGGATAGTATCGCTCGCTTCAAGG
>DUEJ01000004.1 GCA_011192175.1 Thermoflexia bacterium | reverse complement strand
TGTATTGCTCTGATGATGCCATTAGTTTTCCTCCTCTGAAAATAAGTCAAAAGTCAAAAGTCTGCTTCAGGACAAAGGTGTTGGCGTTAGTGAAGCATTTTCATTATTACCGGTGTGGAATCCCAGAGGGGGATTCCTGATTAGACAATGATGAGAAAATTGTACTCTATTTATGAGGAGGCACAACAGTAAATTTCGTATTTTCTCAAAGAGTGGAGGGCAATAAACGCGAAAAAAATCATAAACCGGCGGTGGAAAATTTACGGCTCGATGTCTCATTGCCTCACTCTCGTTTTTCTCCGCGTCTCCGTGGTGAGCTGCAATTCAAAAAGCAGCGCAACTCTTCCTCATTAGCAAGGATATTAAGATCAATGGTCTGGCCGGTGAGCCAAGCACGTACTTGGGCATCCAACCGCTGCACTTGTTGCGCCAACTCCACAAGCTCGCCCTGGGATGCGGACGCTAGCAGATCCGGGAACCC
Organism: Thermoflexia bacterium; assembly: GCA_011192175.1. GTDB lineage: Bacteria > Chloroflexota > Anaerolineae > B4-G1 > SLSP01 > G713. The sequence goes on along the minus strand of DUEJ01000004.1, from coordinate 52,495 downwards.
GGCGGCGGCATAGGCGGCGGTATATTCGCCCAACAGGTTGAAATCCGTGCCATAAAAGCCATGTTCGACTTTGTGCAGCATTTGGCAGAGCTCTGTTTGCAGGCGGAAAGCGGCAAATTCAGCCGCCAGCGCGTTCCCGTGTTCACAGGCTTGCAGGACTTTGTTTTTATATTCAAAGACAAAAAAGTAGGAATCCTTGAACACCTCTGCCGCGGACGCGGGCTTAGCTACTGTGCCCTGCGCCGCTACCAGGATTTTCCGTACCTCCTGCGCCAGTTTGTTGGCGGCTTCTAGCAGCTCCTCCTGACTGGACGGCCTGAGAATGTTGCGCGCCAGCTCCTCAAACCCGGCAGGACTTTGCGGCAAGTCCGCTATTTGCGCCGGATACACTTCCCAGCCTTTGGCAAAATAACGTTGATTGACCAGGGCTAGAGCGTTGACCGCGCTATCAATAAATTTATGGCTGGCCCAGCGCGTCCCTGCCACGTCGCCGGTAGCTAGGGCTAGCCGTAGCTGTTCCAGCTGGAAGAACGTCTGCTTGAATTCCACCAACGCTTGTTTCACCAGCGTTGAACGGCCTGCCGGTTGGGTGAGCTCCGTGATGCGCGTTTGCAATGCCTGGAAGCGCGCCAAATCAGCCGGGGAACGCTGATAGAGCACTTTGGCATCCGCAATCAACGAGGCAGCTACTACCCAGGGACGAGTGGGGGTAGCATTAGCAATACCTTCCGCCAGCTCCCACGATACCGGCCAGAAGTCGTAGGGACGGCCCTCAATGATAAACTGGCTGCTCAGCGACTTGGCCTTCCCGTGGTCGGGGATGTAGAAGATATCCAGATCGGAGGTGGGAGAGGCCAACCCTTTGGCGTAAGAACCGTAGTAGGCGATAATGGCGATTTCGCCCGCGTGGGACTGCACCGCGTGAGTTACTAAGATGGCGGCTATTTCAAAGATGTCAGACATGGGGTTGCTCCTTTGCTATTTCTCGTGCGCCTGACTCAAATATTTTTCAGAAAGGGGCATTTTTGTCAAATACAGAGTAGCATTTAACTTAATAATCTGTGCTCCTAAACGATTGTTGGACAAAATATGAATATCAAGTATACTGCATTTGTGTAAGCAGGTAAGTAACTTTAATCGGTTGGAGGAAAGTGTGGCAAACAAGAAATCAGCGAAGAAACATATCCGCAGTTCAAAACGCAAGTGGTTGAAGAACCGCTATATTCTGGGTAAGATGCGCGGTGCTCTGAAGTCTGTTCGTAATGCAATTGCGGCCGGCGATGTTGAGCAAGCCAAGGCTCTCATGCCCCAAGCAGCGAAAGAGTTGGATAAAGCTGCTCACAAGAATGTAATTCATAAGAACAAAGCCGCGCGCCTGAAATCCAGACTAATGCGCCAGATTGAGACGCTGTAAAACGGTTAAGGCGTCTATAGCTCGACTTGTTGCAGTTCTATCAACGAGAGGGGCGAGGAAAAAATCCTCGCCCCTCTCGCTAGATCACTGCTAATTTTCTAAACTATGAGGCTCCTGAAAAAACTAAGTATTTCACCACTAAAACGCGAAGATTTTAAAACTTAATTCTTTTCTCTGTGGTGAGCTAAAATCATTTTTCAGCGGAGTCAAACTACGATTCTTTGCCAAGTTGCGCCGTTCTACTATAAGCCGCCCAGATTGCTCGTGAGAGCACGGTCCTGAAGCCCCCTTTTTCTAGCTGATAGAGCGCCTCTGCGGTGGTGCCGCCTGGCGAAGTCACTTGATTGCGCAGCGCAGCCTTATGTGCTCCCGCTTGCTTGGCGTAAAGAGCTGAACCGATAACCAACTGATTCACTAGCTTCTCAGCAACGCGCCGAGAAAAGCCCAGATGTACTCCCGCATCAATCAGAGATTCCATAAAGAGGAAGACATACGCTGGCCCGGTACCAGAAATGGCAGTAGCCATGTTCAAGTAATTTTCCTCTTTAACGTAAATTTCTTCTCCCACTGCTTGGAGAATCACCAAAGCCTCTTCGCGTTGCGCGGCTGTGACCTCTTCAGTTGCAGTCCAGACTGTGATCCCCTCTCCAATTTGAGCCGGAGTATTAGGCATAGCTCTGACCACGGCTTTGATGCCTAATCCTTGTTGGATAGTGGCGATGGTTACTCCGGCCGCGATGGAGAAGACGAATGCTGAGGGTTGAATATGACCCCGTAATTCAGCCAGCACCTGGGGCATCACCTGCGGCTTGATAGAGAGAAAGATCATCTGGGCTTCCTCAACCGCGGCGCTATTTTCTGTGGTTGTACGGATGCCGTAACGCTCTGCTAACTCCTGCCCGCGCTCCAAGCGCGGATTGGCAGCGATGATCTTCTCTGGAGGGACGATTCCTTCTCGTAGCAAACCTTGCACCAGCGCTTCACCCATAGTGCCACAGCCAATCACAGCGATAGTTGATGACATAGTTCCTCCTCTTTGGATTAAATACTTTCGCTAACGATACTTTCTAACCGCTAATTTACGCAAATTAACGCCAAAGGCTACTAAAATTAGCGTAAATTGGCGTCCATTCGCGGTTTAGCTGCCTAGCAAGCGAAACTTCCATTAAGATACTCCGGCTCTAATTCTGATTGGGACTTAGTGCAAAAATCATCTGCAAAAAACCTTCCCGCTCCTCAGCACTCATGGGCCTGGGCCGGCCAAATTCCTCTAACAACGCGGTGTGGAGGTTGATGTTGATGAGTTGCCCCTCATAAAAAGTGAGTTGATCTACAAATTCTTGCCGCGTTCCTAAACTCCACATCTGATCAAAGAAAAAATTTCCCAAACCATAGTGGATAAAAGTATCCCCGTAAAATTCTAGCGTTTGTGGTTGGTGTGCCTGGCTCCCCTGCACCATCACGGCGCCGGCCGCGGCTAAACTGCGAAAATCGCGCAGCTGCCGAGCGGAGGGCATGTACTCATAGGCTTCTTGGTGTTGTATGCTAACAATGGGCAGATACCCGGCGGCGCGCACCGTGGTGATATTGACCCGGAGTTCCTCGAAATCACCGCAATGCGCTGCTCCGCCAGAATCTTCACCAGCGAAGGGGCCGACGGTATTGCAGCCCAAGAAAGCGATTTTATTGGGGCCATCCTCAACTAACAAGGGCTGACTACCCTCCTCTTGATTGGTCCCACCGCCAAACCATTGCCAGCCGCGCTCCTGATACATCGCTAGCGAGTGATCCACCCAACTGCTCCCTTGGTCTTCCAGATGATTGCCGGTCAGTTCAATGATGTTGGCATGTATCTCTTCTAACAATCCAATATAGCTATCGTGGGAACAGAACGACATGCAGCCATGTCCACAAGCCACGCAATCCGGTTTAAAAGAGACCTCGTTACTTATGTGGACAAAATCGGCTTCCTCGAACCACGGCTTGATATCTTGCGCTGGATAGGTCACGCCCTTGGCGTCCATCAGTTGAGCCATTCCTCTGGTCATCGCTGTGACGCCGGTCATCACCACCACAGTCAAATTTTCTGCCGTGCGGTTTGAAATGCTAGTGGCGTTTAGATCAGCGATCTTTAACATTTCGGGCCGACCGGCGCTCCCCAAATAGAAGGGAATAGTTAGCGGATATGTCGCCGGCAGCGCTCCCTTCTCCACCGGTGAGTAGCCCTCGATTTGTAATACCTTCCAGCGCGGATGTAATTCTTCAAAGGGGATGATGGCCCAACCACCGGCTATTTGCGTGGCGGTGAGCAGCTCGGCAGCAGCCAGGGCCTGCACATTTTCGCTACTTGGAGGTCCCCAAAGCGTGACCAAGGCCCGGCGCGTCTCCGCAGTCAAGAAGAGCGGGACGCAAGTCTCTGCTGCGGTGCCCGCCCAACTATTCTGCAACGCAGCTAAGGAAATCGCATCTGGGGTGGTCATAAAGGGGGCGACCAACAGATACGTCCAACTGCCGATTACTTGGTTATGGGGAGTATCCGCTCCTCCCAGCACGAGATCGGCGCTGACGGGGTCATCAATCCAGCTGAAATATGTTGGTTTTGCAGCTATTTCTTCACGCAATGTGGCGCAAGCGCCGGCGGGGATGAATGGTTGGCAACCAACAGTAACTGGAAATGCTGGCGTGGGAGTAGGGCTAGGAGTGGGAGTGGAACTGGGAGTAGGCGTAAGCGTAGGTTTAGGTGTGCGAGTGGGAGTGGGCGTTGGTTGTATTGTGGGTATAGCGCAGGCGCCGAGGAGCAAGGATAAAAGCAAGCCGAATAAAATTGCCAGATTCCGTTTTTGCATAGCGGCCTCCCTTTAAGACTCTAGACAGAGGGGATTAAATGGGTACGTTTCAGTGTGGTTGAATTTCTGGTAGCGGGTTCCGTTTGGAGAAGCTTTGCGCCACACCGACATATCTCTCAACTATCCTGAAACACACCTAGTGTTCTGTCAGCCCTGATTGGAGTGGTGGCCAGTAATGTTAGCCTGGCGACTAAAGTCGCGGCTACCCTCGCGAAGTCCACCTACGTGGACTAGTGAGCGGTCGGCGTATGGTAATCAACCGCAAAACGAGCGACGCTTGGCCGTGAACGACCAAGCTACGGAGCCACGCCCCATAAATGGGGCTAGCCGGCTTGAACCGGCGTCACTGCGTGATAGACCTCCGAGGTCTGAAAAAACAGAAGCGGATCGGGAGACCCGATCCGCTCAGTAGTTGGTGGGCGGTACAGGACTTGAACCTGTGACCTCCGCGATGTCAACGCGGCGCTCTGGCCAACTGAGCTAACCGCCCATCAAGCGTCATTGTAACAGCTTACTCTATTTGCGCAAGTTGGAAAATATGTCCAGATTGCGGATAGCGTAAAGCCTCTCCGAACGGAACATGCACCCCCATCAAATAGCGGCTTGCCAAAAACGTCGCGCAATCTCTTCTGCCAAATATGCGCGTATGGCAGATAGCGGAACATGCTCAATAATCGGGTTAAGGAAACCCTGCACCAGCAGATACTCGGCTTCCTCACGCGGGATAGCCCGCGAGAGCAGGTAGAAGAGCTGCTCCGGATCCAGCCGCGAGACGGTGGCCCCGTGACTACAGCTGACCTCGTTCGCCATAATCTCCAGGCCCGGGATGGAATGTGCGCGGGCCTGATCCAGCAGCAAATTGTTGTTAGCTTGATAGCCTGCTGAATTTTGGGCTGCCTGCTCCATGCGAATCATCCCGTAGAAAACAGTGCGGGACTGGTCGCGCAACACGTTACGGAAGAGCAGATCGCTATAAGTATCCGGGGCCAGCTGGTGCTGATAGGTACTCTGGTCCAGACGCTGCTGCCCGGTCGCAAAAGTGAAGCCACGCATCACCGCGTGTGCTCGTGGTGCTCGCAGCTCGGTGCGCAGGAATTCCTTGGTCGCCGCGCCGCCCAGAGAGCCGCTCCCCCACACTAAATGCGCGTCGCGCTCCAGCTGCGCGTTCTGCACGCTGACCGTGTACCGTTGCTTCCCCCAATTTTGGAGGCTGATGTAACGGATCCAAGCCCCGGCGGCGGCGTAAATTTCCACTATTTCCGAGTTAAGCTCTGGCTCGGATTCTAACGAATAACGTTCCTGAATCACGGTTACTTTCGCGCCCTGCTCCGCGACGATCAGCGTATGGTGCAATCCTGTTCCCCCCGCCGCATCGTAACCGGTCAGAGTGCGGAGGGGACGTTCCACCCGCACGCCGGCAGGCACGTAGACGAAGGTTCCGCCATGCCACAAGGCCGCGTTCAAGGCCGTAAATTTATTGAAATCCGGCCGGGTGATGGCGCCACGTAGCCAATGCCGGCGAATAAGTTCCTCGTGACTCTCTAGCGCGCGATGCAGATCTTGCAACACCACGCCTGCATCGCGCGCTTCCTCCTCTAAATCCGCGTAACAGACGCCACCGTTATTGTGGATCAACAAACCGGTACAATGCGCTCGCGGTAAATCAGGGAGTAACCAACAAGGAGGTAGTTCCTCCAGAGTAGAGAGCTGTGGGGGAGACAGGACTAAACGGCGCGCCGCCAACGGGAACTCGTGCAGCGGCACCCGCCGCCACGGTTCCTCTTGGCGGTCTGGCCAGGGAAGTTCTGCGTAGAGCTCCCAAGCCTCGCGCCGCGATTCCCGGAGCCAGGCCGGTTCAGCGTAGTAAGCGCTCAAGGCCGCGACGGCGGCCGCGTTGACGGGCAACTCCAATTTTTGATCTTTCCTAGTCGGAGAGGGGTAGTATGTACGTTCTTTGATCATCAACCCACCGATCCTTCCATCTGGAGCGCCACCAACCGGTTAAGTTCTACCGCGTATTCCATCGGCAATTCTTTGATAAAAGGCTCCAGGAAACCGTTAACTATCATCACCGCTGCCTGCTCCGCGCTCAATCCCCGGCTCATCAGGTAGAAGAGTTGCTCTTCGTTGATCTTGCTGACAGACGCTTCATGTTCAATTTGCACGTCGTCTTCGTGTACATCGATGTAGGGGTAAGTGTCGGAGCGCGAACCGGGGTCTAAGAGGAGCGCGTCGCACTCAACCTTAGATTTTACCCCATAGGCGCCCTTAGCGACCTTCACCAAGCCTCGATACCCAGAGCGTCCGGTATCTTTGCTAATGGATTTGGAGTTGATGATTGAGGTTGTATGGGGTGCCAGATGGAGCGCTTTGGCGCCAGCATCGTAATGTTGCCCCGCCCCGGCGAAAGCGATGGAGAGCACTTCACCATGCGCGCGCGGCCCCTTGAGAATCACCGCGGGATATTTCATGGTGATCCCGCTACCCAAATTGGCATCCACCCATTCCATGCTGCCATCTGCGTCCACCACGGCTCGCTGCGTCACCAAGTTGTAGACGTTACGCGACCAGTTCTGGATCGTGCTATAACGGGCATGGGCGCCTTTCTCAACAAAGATCTCGATGACTCCCGTGTGGAGCGCGGCGGTGGAATACTGTGGTGCGGTACAGCCTTCGATGTAATGCACGCTACTCCCCTCATCTGCGATGATGATGGTGCGCTCAAACTGTCCCAGGCTCTGGGAGTTGATACGGAAGTAGGCTTGCAACGGGATATCCACCTGCACGCCCGGCGGCACATAGACAAAACTGCCGCCCGACCAGAAGGCACTGTTCAACGCGGAGAATTTATTATCAGCAATGGGTACCACGCGACCAATATGCGCGCGTACCAGTTCCGGATATTCCTGCACGGCGGTATCCATATCGACAAAGATGATACCCTGGCTCTCCCATTCCTTTTTTAGGGAGCCGTAGACCGCCTCGGAATCTAGCTGGGTTTCCACGCCTGCCAGGAATTTACGCTCCGCTTCTGGGATGCCGAGTTTCTCGAAGGTATCCTTGATCTCTTCCGGCACATCGTCCCAGGAACGCGCTTTGCTCTTCGTGGGACGCAAGTAGTAATAAAACTCCTCAAAATCCAGTGAACTGAGATCAGGTCCCCAAGTGGGCAGCGGTTTCTTGAAGAAGATATCCAGTGCCCGCAAGCGAAAATCCAACATCCATGGCGGTTCATCCTTGAGCGCGGAAATTTCCCGCACGATATCCGCCCCAATGCCCTTACGGGAGCGATGAGCGTATTCATAGGTGGTAGTAAAATCGTATTGTGATTGATCTTTCAGTTGTCGCAGGTCATCATGCTTAGTGGTCATAGTTTCTCCGTAGGCGGGAGTGAGAAGTTAGACAAATTGCTCGCGCACCCAATCATAGCCCTCTGCTTCCAGTTTCTTAGCCAGCTTCGCGCCATCGGATTTCACGATCTGGCCTTCATAAAAGATATGGACGAAATCCGGGTGAATGTAGTTGAGTATCCGTTGGTAGTGCGTGATGATCAGCAAACCCATGTTGAGCTCGCGCTGTAAACGGTTCACGCTTGCCGCTACGATACGCAAGGCGTCAATATCCAGCCCCGAATCGGTCTCATCTAAGATCGCGAATTCCGGCTTGAGCAAGGCCAGCTGCAAAATCTCGGCCCGTTTCTTCTCGCCGCCGGAGAACCCCTCGTTGAGATAACGGCGGAGAAAAGTGCGGTCCATCTCCAATTTAGCCATCTCCGCCCGCACCTCTTGGCGAAATTCGCGTCCCGGAATCAACGGAGAGCGTCTGTGTTCCCCGTCAGATTCGTGTGCGCGCTGCCCATAACCGCGTCTCGCGCTGACTGCGGCGCGCAGGAATGAGTACAAGGTCACGCCAGAGATAGCAACGGGGTACTGCATGGCTAGAAAAAGCCCGCGCCGCGCGCGTTCGTCCGGAGCCAGCCCCAAGATGCTCTCCCCGTTGAGCAGGATGTCGCCTCCCGTCACCACGTAACGCGGATGTCCCATCAGCGCGTAGGAGAGGGTGCTCTTGCCAGAACCATTAGGCCCCATCAGTGCGTGGATTTCGCCGGCTCGGATAACTAAGTTGGCGCCCTTCAGAATACCTGTTTCTTCCTCATCTGCTACCCGTACCTGCAAGTCCCGGATTTCCAAGGTGTTCATTTGCCATACTCCTTCTTACCAAATCACCAGCGAAAGTATACCTCTCCGGAATAATTTTGTCAAGATTTATCTGGTAAATTAACAGGGCAATCGCATATGGAAAACCAGCTCCCATTTGAGGGTCAGAAACACTGCTTGGCTGAAGATTTTACCCCACTGAGGGCCTGTTTTCGGGGTGTTTTCAGGGACAGCGTCCCCAGAAACGGCTAAATGCGATTGCCCTGGGTAAATTAACAGGGCAAAGATTGCAAGTTAAAAGTTGAAGGTAATTTTCAAATCTTTGCGCCTACGCGCCCTTGCGGTGAAATTCTTGGCTTCCTTGGTAGAATCAAGACAACGTTCCGCGCTTTTTTGCGGGGACGCCGTATAAACACTACCAAGTGTACATTTATGCGGACTGCGATACTATATGTGGGGCTATCTGTTCCCGGTACTGGAACGCGGTCTTGATGTACGCTAACTAACCAGTATTGACGACTTTAATGAGACGTAAAGAGAATAGGAGTTTCGCTGGCTAGGCAGCTAAACCGCGAATTGACGCTAATTTTAGTAGTTTTTGGCATTCATTCGCGTAAATTAGTGGTTAAAAAATGTCGTTAGCGAAAGCCCTAAAGAAGGAAATTATGGACCAAACTCAGATCGATGAAATTATAGAGAGCTGTGCCGTCTGCCGGTTGGGACTAGCGAAAGATAATGTGCCTTACATTGTCCCCCTCTCGTTTGGCTATGATGGTGAAAATATCTACTTTCATACCGCTCTAGCTGGACAGAAGATAGAGTATCTAGTAGCTAATGCGCGTGTCTGCCTCGAGTTTGAGCGCAACGTGCGGATAATTCCTCACCCGAGCTCGCCGTGCAGTTGGTCAGTGGCTTTTCAAAGCGTGATCTGTTTTGGTGAAGCCGCGGAGATCACAGACCCGGAGGAGATGGTAGCGGCGCTCAATAGCATCATGCGTCATTATTCTGGCCGGGAGTGGAAGATAGCGCCTTCAAAACTATCCGCGCTTAGGACATGGCGGGTAAGGATTACCGCCTGGCATGGCAAGCAATCACCAGCGGAGAGAAGCGTTGAATAAAGTGCTCTTTAATCTTTGCCTTACTCTTAAAACGTGCTAAGCTAATTTCCAACTGAGACCCTTATCCAACTATCTGGAGGTATGAAATGGCAGCAGCGCAGGAAACTCGTAAATTCCATTTTTGGACAGCATTCAAAAACTTCGCTATTATCTTCTCCTTTGTGGTGAATTTCATCCTGGTGTTGGTGTTACTTCTCTCACCGGGGCCGTTGCTGATGGCTAAAGCGCAACTGGTCGAGCCACTCTTAGGGGACCTGGATGAAGCTTTCAGAGCTCTGGGCGATACTGATATCCAGACTACGGTGGATATTGACGATGAGATTCCGGTGCAATTCACCTTGCAGCTAGACCAGGTGACGGATGTGATTTTAGTCGAACCAGTCCCCTTGAATGTCCCCGCCACCTTTCAACTCCCCGGTTGGGGCGGCGCCATCAACGGTACAGTCAGTTTGAACTTGCCTGTCAGTATGACTCTCCCCGTAGCCTTGAGTTTAGAGGTGCCCGTCGATGAGTCCGTCCCAGTGCAGATGGAGGTGGACGTGGTGATTGGCCTAAACGAAGCGGGGATGGGGCCGGCGATTGATCAGTTACGCGGCGTTTTCAGCCCCATCAATGTTGGCCTCCAGAGTCTTCCCGATACTCCGGCCGGATTTCTGAAGAAGGCTGATGAATAAACGGCCAATTTGCAGCTACGAAGGCTCGCGTTACCGCACTGAATTCTGGACGGCGGCGCGAGATTATGAGGACCACGTAGAGCGCGTGGCATTGCGCGCACTCCTGCCTCCCACGGGCCGCACGCTGGTTGAGATTGGCGCCGGATTCGGGCGGCTAGGCGATCTCTACCAGGGGTACGAGACCGTCGTCTTCATGGACTACGCGCGCACGCAGCTGGAGCAAGCCGTCGCCCGCTGGGGCGACGGCGGGGCTAACGGGGAACCCCGCTATCGGTACGTGCAGGCGGATTTCTACGCGCCGCCCTTTGTCGCCGGGCTTTTCGACGCGGTGACAATAATCCGGACCTTACATCACGCCACCGACGCGCCTGCCGTACTGCGCGGCATCAGCGAATCGTTGGCCCCGCGAGGAGTCCTCGTGCTGGAGTTCGCCAATAAGCATAATCTAAAAGCGTTGGGCCGTTATCTCCTCCGCCGCCAAACGTGGTCCCCCTTTAACCGTGAACCGGTAGAGTTTGCAGAGCTCAACTTCGATTTTCACCCACAATGGATTAGGGAACAACTGCGCCGCCTCCGATTGGAGCGCGAAGCGGTGCGTACCGTCTCCCATTTCCGCTCAGGTTTTTTGAAGCGTTGGGTACCTACCCCCTGGCTGGTAAAGCTGGATGCGTTAGTACAACCGACCGGTGCGCTCTGGCAGTGGTCGCCCAGCGTCTTTCTGCGTGCCCGCGCCAGCCAGGAAAAATCCCCGGCCAAAAAGGGCGATTTCTTCCTCTGCCCAGCTTGCAAGGCAGATCTGGAGACGCCTACTCCCCACGAGTTCCATTGCCCTAACTGCGGCAATAGCTGGCGAAAAGAGGGGGCCATCTACAATTTCAGAGATCCGGTGCGAATGGCAAATGTGCAAATAGCAAATGGCAAATAACTATATCCCTTTTGTCATTCCGCTGGTAGCGGGTGGCGTGTTCCGGTTGGAGAGGATTTACACCACACTGACATATACACCCCGAGCAAACTTATTTTGAGACCGGGCTAAAAACAGGAGGTAAACAGAAGATGGAAATTTATCGGCACACTCAGTTTAACTACTGGATGTCGGCGCTCTTGTTGGGGACGAGCGGGGTTTTGGCGGTGCTGGCATTTGTGGAAGGCCTACTTTTGTACGTGGGGGTACTCTTGCTGCTCCTGGTAACTTTGTTCCTCTTTTACGCGCTGACTGTGCAAGTAGAGGCTGACTCTCTGGAGTTCTGGTTTGGAACGGGGCTTATCAGGAAGCAGCTCCCCCTCAAGGAGATCGTCCACGCTCAAATTGTCAGGAACCCGTGGTATTACGGCTGGGGGATCCACCTGACGCCGCACGGCTGGTTGTACAACATCGCCGGGTTGCAGGCTATCGAGCTGGAGTTACATTCTGGGAAAAAGGTCCGCCTGGGCACGGATGAACCGGAGCAGTTATTGGCGGCACTGAAAGCATCTTGAGGTTTGTGCAAAGAGAGGGGACGCAGATTTTCGCAGATAAAATATAAAATCAGCGTTCATCTGCGTCCCCAAAAACCTTACGGCGTAAACCGATACATCCCGGTCTCAAATTCTTCTGCCGTGGTATTGGCTGGCACTAACTGGAACCAACTGTTCCCCGGCTTCAAGGGGAGCGGGTTGCCGCTCGTATCCTGGAACGTGAGCATATCCCCGCGCGCCGCGCGGTTCCAATAGCCCTGATACATCTTGCCATCGCGGAAGAGCAGCGCCGAGCCGGAGCCCCAAGTCTGAATCTCAATGGACATGTGCCCGCCGCCGTGGGTATCCTCCAAGATATCGGTGGGTAGGTGATTAGCGAAGATGACTACCACGTTAGAGGCCCGCACTTGTTCCCCGGTTAGGTAATCGGTGTGGATTTGGCCGGCGGTCTGGCGCAACCAATTCCCGCTTGCGGCATCGTAACTCCACTCGGCGGTACAAGTGCCGGCTAGATAGTTGATCTCAAAGTAATGCACCTCAAACATATTGGACAGCACCGGTGGTGCATCCATAAACGCCAGCAGCTGCGGGAATTCTGGCGGCCCATCAATACCCCGCTCGTCCGCCAAAGCGCGCAACTCCACCGGATCGGCATAGAGAGTATGCTCGAAGGCTTTACCCTCCTCTGGCACCCGGTAAAAATAGGGTTGCCCAATGCCGAAATCGGGGGAGGCCACCTGATCCGGGAAGAGGTCGGAAGCGCGGAACCGTTGCTTCACGCCGCCGCTCATGCCGGAGAAAGCGAAAATTCCCTGATACATTGCCGGGATTTCCAGATCAATCAGCCGGCCGCTCCGCACGGAACCAACCCGCTCCGGGAACGTGCCGTAGAAGATGCCGGTGAAGCGCGTGATATTGCCCTCCGCGTAATGCTCGAAGAGGATGTCCGCGGAGTTGAGGCCAGCTTGCGGGCGCACCGCCGGCGAGTTGGAGATTTTGATCGCCAGCGGAATATGTTCCAACATCTCCGGGTCTGCCACTTTCAAGCCCGTCAATGGGTTGACGCCCGGCGGAAAGGGAGTGACAATCTGCGATGGGGCAGCCGCGACCTCGGTAGGCGTCGCGGTCGGCGGTACCGGAGTCTCGGTGGGCAGAGCTGTGGGCGGAACCGGGGTAGCTGCCGGCTCCGCGGTGCGCGTGGGAGTGGCGGTCGCTGCCGGAGTAGCGTTACCACAACCGGTTATGAGTAAGAGTAGTAAAGGTAAGGTTACGGCGATTAAAAGATATTTATGGTTCATGATTCTCCCTCCCAAATTGCTTGATGGTTACATTGAAGAAATTATGAGTTCCGCTGGCTAGGCAGCTAAACCGTAAATGAACGCCAATCAAAAATCAGAAATCGAAAATTAGTGTAATCTGCGGCCAAGTCCCAGCAAAATCTCTCAGTAAAGGTTAGGGCGTCACGCCTAAAAGGTGACGCAGCACCAGCGCGTCGGTGAGCAATTCTACCGGCGCTTGATCATCGGTGAAGACGGTCCCGCCGGGCGCGACCGGCACCAGATTGCTCTGGGCGGATTGCACCGCGGCCCGCAACCGCCGATCCTCGATTTGCACCAAGTTATCCGCGAGATTCGCCGGGTCCGTGGGTTGGACGGTGGCGATGACGATGGCGTTGAAAGTATTGGGCACCGAAATGACGTGGATAGAGGGATAGACGGTGCTCATGGTAGTGACCAAGGCCTCCACCAGCCGCCAATCGTCGGGCGTATGCCCTACGTTGATGGCGACGACGCCCTCCTCGGTGAGGTGCGCCTTGATCTCCTGGAAAAACTCCTGCGTCGTCAAATGCCAGGGGATATACGGCAGCCGGTAAGCGTCCACCGCCACTACAGCGTAGCGCGTCTCGGTCTGCTGGAGGTAGCTCCGCCCGTCCGCGATATGCACGCGCAACCCTGGTTGGTGCATCTCAAAGTAACGGCGCCCCACCGCCACGATAGCCGGATCGATTTCCACGCCGTCTATGGGTAGATCGCCATAGATAGCGGTATATTGCGCGGGGATGGTGCCGGCTGCCGAGCCGATCACTAAGAGATTATCCACCTGCTCCGGCGGGTAAGGCGGCGGATTGAAGTACGGCGCGGCTAAAAAATAGTCCCACGCTCCGCCGGTAAGGGTCTGCTGAGGTGCATAGATAGAGTGGATTCCCTGGCCTTCGTTGAGGAGGAGGAAACGGACACCTGCCTCGTTTTCCACCACTTGGATGAGATTGTAAGTGGATTCTTCTTCGTGGATCAGGCCAGCTTGCGGCTTAATGGCGCCAGGCGGGAGGAGCAACAAAATCAGCAAGAGCGGCAACACCCAACTTAAGTACCAGAAGCGGCGCCGGTCGGAATGCCAGAGACCCACGGCCCCCAGCAGCGCAGCTAAGAGCGCCAGAAGCAGGAAAGTGCGGCGGGTGCCCCACAGGGGGATCAGCAGCAGATTGGGCAAGAAGGTACCTAAAAAACTGCCGAGGGTGGAGATAGCATAGATGCGCCCGGCGGTGATGCCCGAAGCGCGCACATCGCTCATCGCCAGGCGGATGATGAAGGGGGAGATGCAAGCCAACAAAGTCACCGGGATCGCAAAGAGTATCAGGACAACTACAAACGGCCCGGCCACCAGCCCCAGATTCCAGGCCGACATGCCCGCCGTCGCCAAACGCAAGATCGGCCGGCTCAGGAAAGGCAACGTCCCAATAGCAATGCCGGCAGAGAGCACGATGGTGTAGAGCGTGACTGGACGGGGGGAACGGTCGGCCCATTTGCCGCCGAGTTCATAGCCGGCAGCCAGATAGAGCAGGATCAAGCCGATGATGGCCGACCAGACCAGCTCCGAGGTGCCGAAGGCGGGCGCGAGCAGCCGCGCGGCGGCCAGTTCCAACGATAGAGTAACTAGGCCGCCGATAAATGCAGTGATGTAGAGCAAGGTAGTCATAATGAATCTTTCCTTATTATGGAATTCACTGGGTAGAGCGGGGAAATCATTCACAGTAGCCGCGGTTCGCCCCGGCAACTAATAAATTCACCACGGAGACACGGAGAGCACCGGAGTTTGAAACTAAATTTTCTTCTCAGTTTCTTCGTGGTGTGATAGCGGGTTCATTCAGCGGCTCTCCCCACGGAGGGATTGCCACCAGCGTTGCCAAAATGGCGCGGGGGTGGGCGTCGCAGCAGGTATCGCCGTAGGGGTAGACAAGTGGGTGGCGGTGGGCGTAGGCAGTAAGGGAATAACCAGTACTTCTCCCGGACGGGTCATCTTAGCACGGGTGCGCGCCCACTCTTCCACGTAAGCAGCACTCTGCACATATTCCAATTGGGCTTCTAACGTGGCGTGCTGATTGGCCTCGGCTGTTAACAGCGGTTGCAACAACACATTCTGTTCCTGGAGCGTTTGCCGTAACATCCAAGCGCGTGAGAAGACGGAAAAGAGGAGTAGGAGCAACACACCCAGCAAGCCCCAAATCAGCCAAGAGATCCTGCGTAACCAGAACTGTTCAGGAGGGTTTCTCATTGTGAACTCCGCTTAGTCGAGTGGTCAAATAGTCGGGTAGTCAGATAGTTGGTACGATCACAATCCCGGCACCCCATCAATCGTCCCCATAAGTAAGAGTCGCAGCAGCACCATGCCGCCGAGAATGAGAGCCGCGAAGACAGTTCCCCAGCACGCGGGCAACCATAACTGCCGCCAGCGCGTGTAACTCTGATCAAGTCCCACCGCCATCACCCAGACCATCATGCCCAGCAAGAGGAACATCCCCAGCACGCCAGCCGCGCTATACACCGCCACGGGGTAGAGCAGCCAGCCGGCGCGGGAATAGAGCAACGCAGTTTGGAGCAATCCTCCAGCGACCAGTAGGGTCAGCTCACCACCGCTCTCTATCGTTTGCTCGGGGAGACCGTCTCCCCAGATGGTCAAATTAAAAGCCGGCACCAAGAGCAGACTCATGCTCAACCCCATCAGCGTGCCGGAGAGGAGCCGTAACCAGGGTTGCGGCGCGTAGCCAAGCCACCCGCGCGTAGCCTGGCCCAAAGTGGTGAAGGAGTTGAAGCCATCTAATCCCCAGAGCAGGAAAAAGAGCGCCATAAATCCCCAGACCCAGTGTGGGGGAAAGCGCCAAGCACGCCGGCGACGGAGGAGTCCCCATTGCAACGTCAGGCCTAGCAGCGCGCCGGTGAAAGTCCCGGTGCAACGTTGGCAGAGTGGTGTTTGTCGCCCGGCGATGAAGAAGCTATGCGCGGCTTGGCGGTGGCAAACTCCCGCCCCGATGTAATCTATCTTCCGGAGCAGTGTCGGCGGTGTTAACACGAGGAAAGCCAACACGGCACCCGCGGCTAACACTCCTCCGACCCAGCCCCAACGCCGAATAGTTTTCTGACGCATCGTTCAACTACTTTGCAGTGGACGGGGCAGGTGTTCCACGCGATTTAGATACTGAATCAGCCAAAATTTCCCCGTCCAACTCAGCGAATGTAAAGCCGTGTTCAGCGTCCAAATCCGCTGCACCTCGGAGCCTAACAGGAGGCGCAATATCGTCCCGAGCGTCCCCCCGTGCGCCACCAACAAGACGGTCTCATCGTCCTCCCCGTCGCCGATAATTTGCTTCAGCGCGGCACAGATACGCGCTCTAAAAGCACGATGTTCAGGATGCGGCTCTGAAACCGGTGCCGGTTCCCAGATAGCGCGTGGAGCTGGGGGGCTGCCGGCGTCCCAACTCTCGAACTCGCGCAGAGCCGGTTCCACGGTGACGGGGAGGTCAAGATAGGAGGCCGCAATGGTGGCTGTCTTGTGGGCGCGGCTAAGGTTACTGGAGATTATACGGTCAATCTCCGCGTGCTGTTGGAGGTATCTCCCCAAGCGGTGGGCTTGCAATTCCCCCAGCCGGCTCAGTGGCGCATCTACTCCGGCGCTATTGCCATCCGTCTGCCAACGTGATTGTCCATGTCTAGTCAGTAGTAGTTTCATAAGGTGAGATTATAATTGGCGAATGGCAAATGGCAAATGGCTAACAGCCAACAGCTAAACGCTAACTAAGGAGGTTAGATGGCAATCATTGACGATTTACTGGTTGAAGTGACAGGTGCGGCCGCCGAGGCGCGATTGGTGGATATCTGCATCGGTGCCTATTGGAGCGTAGTGGGAGTGGAAGTGGGCGGACAGTTGCAAGCCGGCATCTCCTCCACTCTGCACGGGGGCGATAATGACCAGCACCACGGGGGACAATTACCGGTACGCGCATCCGGTCATCTCCACGAGCAAACGGTAACGGAACTGCTCGCGCTGATGCGCTCCGACTCTCTCTTGGAGGCCAGCGTGGGGATCGCCACGCTCAACGCGTTATTGGAAGTGCATCCGGAGGAGTGCGTGGAGATCAACGCCGCCGACGTGCTTGTGGAGCAGGGCCGCGGCCGGCGTGTCGCCATCGTAGGGCACTTCCCCTTCGTGAGACGAGTTCAGCAAGCGGCTGCGGAATGCTGGGTATTGGAGCTCGATCCCCATGGCGTGGACCTGCCCGCGTCGCGCTCTCCAGAGATACTCCCCCAAGCGGATGTGATTGCCCTCACCGGCACCTCGCTCTTGAACCATACTTTCGATGAGTTGATCGCGCTCTGCCGGCCTGAAGCTTACGTGGTGTTGTTGGGCGGCACCACGCCCCTCTCCCCGGTCTTCTTCCGTTACGGCGTGGATGCCGTCGCCGGCACGCGCATTGTGGATGCCGGGGCCGCGCTCACCGCGATCAGTCAGGGGGCCACGTTCAAGCAGATTGGCGGCAAACTGCTGCTAACGTTGTTCAGAAACAAATAGGCAAATGGCATGATCTCCTAACCTGTCATTCCAAGCCAGTGGAGCAGTGCGCCCGCAAGGGATGCCCCATAAAAGCTAGAGATTTCTTGACCACAGAACGATGCCCGTAAACGGAGCTATCCGAGAGAGCCGCACATTCTGTGGCTTACGCCACCGCTGCGGTTGAATTTCGCGTAGCAGGTTACGTATTCCGCTTTGAAAAGATTTGCGCAACACGCTATGCGCAACCCGGACAGAGATTCCAGCTCATTTCTCATTTTTTAAGGAGACTGACTAATATGTTATGGCAAAACGATCATCTAAGTGAGGAACACTATCAACAATTATTAACCCGTCTGAACAAATTTCCACAGGGTGCGCCGCCATCGGAGCTCTTATACAAAATTCTCAACAATTTGCTTTCGGATAAAGAAGCGGGAATCATGGCGCGGCTACCGGTTAAACCTTTCACCGCCGAGCAGGCCAGCCGCTATTTGAAGATGGATTTAGCTGAGACTCGCCAGGTATTGGCAGGGTTGGCCAGTCGCGCCGTCCTGGTGGATGTGGAACGCGATGGGGAATCAGTCTACACCCTCCCGCCGCCCATGCCCGGCTTCTTCGAATTCTCCTTGATGCGATTACGGGAGGATGTGGATCAGCAAGTATTGAGCGAGCTCTACTATCAATACTGTACCGTGGAAGACGAGTTTATGGGCGCCTTGATGGACGGCGAGACGCAGATTGGCCGCATATTTGTCAATGAGTCGGTGTTGCAACCCGAAATCAAGGTACTGGATTACGAACGCGCCAGCGAGGTCATTCGGACGGCCTCCCACCTCGGCATCAGCACCTGCTATTGTCGTTTCAAAAAGGACCAGGTAGGTGAGGCTTGCGACGCGCCGCAAGATATTTGCATGACCTTTAACGCTTCGGCGGAATCCTTGACCAAGCATGGCTTTGCGCGTGAAGTGGATGTCGCCGAAAGTTTGGATCTCTTGCAAGTGGCCTACGAGCACAATCTGATACAATTTGGAGAGAACGCGCGCACGGGACTCAACTTCATTTGCAATTGTTGCGGTTGTTGTTGCGAGGCGCTGATTGCGGCCCGGCGGTTTGAAGAGCGACGCGCTTTCCGCTCTAATTTCATGCCGGAGGTACAAGCGGATACCTGTACCGGTTGTGGTAAATGCGTAGAAGTTTGTCCCATGGAAGCTATCACGTTGGTCTCGGCGCATGATGCGCAACACCCACATCGCAAGAAGGCGCGCGTCCAGACGGATATCTGTATCGGCTGCGGCGTTTGCGCGCGCGTCTGCCCCACCCAGAGCATAGCCATGCAATCCCGCCCAGAGCGAGTGCTCACGCCCCTGGATACCACGCATCGTATAGTGTTGATGGCTATTGAGCGGGGGCAGCTGCAAAACTTGATCTTCGATAGACAACTATTGTGGAGTCAACGTTCCCTGGCGGCCCTCTTAGGCGCATTGCTAAAACTGCCACCGCTCAAACAAGCAATGGCGACCAAACAGATGCGCTCCCGCTACTTGGTAGCCTTGATCAACCGCTTCTATTAAAATCATCCCGGCGCTGAAGCCCTGCCTGCTAGAAACGCCTGGACGCTGAGAAAAAATAAAAAGATCGGGGGACTCTGCGGCTCGGTGGTGAACACTGCCCCGAAATATTGAGATGATACCTCCAGACCACACCTTTTAGGAAAAAGAGGATCAGTAACCTAATCAATGGTAAAAGTCGCCGTAAGCCGACCGCGCAACCGTCGCCGCGAATTCCCCTGTAATGGCCGTTGGGCCAGAGTGTTCGTCAGGGAGATCCCGCCCGTTGTCTCTTTACCTCACCCTATTCAAAGGTATAATGTAGGTAAGTTACATCCCGTTGGCAGAGTAAGCTATTTGGATCGGTAACGTTGTCTATAGTAGATAGGAGGTGTGCGATGCAATATCCCCCTGGCTTGCGACATCTATTAGCTAAAACTAAATTATTCACGGATGCTAAAGACTATGTAATTATGCGTCTACCGGTGGATCAGGTTAAAGCGGCGGCTCAGTTGATCGCCCAAACCGGGAGACCTTTCACCTCACTGGTCCGGGACAAGGACGAAGTTACCCTGGTGCTGCCTCGCAATGAATGGGAAGCGTTGGCGGTAGCCATAGATGTAATTGAGGAATCCACAGCTTACCGGCTTATCACCTTCGATCTGCCCTTAGAATTGGAATTAGTGGGATACTTGGCGACCATGACTTCCGCCGTGGCTGCGGCCGGAGTAAGCGTTCTTCCCCTGGCCTCCTTCTCTCGAGATCATATCTTCGTACCGGCTGAGGATTTTAAGCGGGCGTGGGATGCTTTACGGGCCCTAATCCATACTTGTCAGTTAGCAGAAGCCGCTGAGAGGCATTAAATCTAGTGAGCAGTATCCATTTTTTACTAGGTAAAACTTTAGGCAGATATGAAATAGTGGGCCATATAGGTCATGGCGGTATGGCCGAAGTCTATCTGGGGCAGCAGGTCAACCTTGATCGCCACGTGGCGATCAAGGTGCTCCATCCTTTTCTGGCCGATGAGGTAGGTTTTGTCACCCGTTTCCAACGAGAAGCGAAATTAGTAGCAACGTTGCGTTACCCCAATATCGTGCGGGTCTACGATTTTGACCACGATGAAGAATACGACATTTACTACATGGTGATGGAATATATCCGGGGGATGACGCTAAAAGATCGCTTGCAAAATGATGATCTTTCGTTGGAGGAAGGCGTCTTTATCACCTCGGAGATTGCTGATGCGTTGCATTACGCGCACCAACGAGAGATGGTACATCGTGATGTCAAACCGGCCAACATCATGTTCACGGAAGAAGGGCATCCCGTCTTGGCCGACTTTGGGATCGCCCGGATGCTCAGCGTAAGCGGTCTAACCGCGAGCGGGGCGATGGTAGGCACCCCGGCTTACATGGCCCCGGAAATAGGGATGGGGGAACCGGCGACGGCCGCGGCCGATATTTACTCATTGGGAGTTATCCTCTATCAAGTCGCAACCGGCCGGTTGCCATTTGAGGCCGAAATCCCCATGAGTTTGGTGATGAAACATATCAACGATCCGGTGCCGCCCCCGACCAAGTTTACCCCGGACATACCTGCCGAACTAGAAACGGTTATCCTAACAGCGCTAGCTAAACAACCAGCAGAGCGTTATGCCACGAGCGGAAAGATGGCTGTGGCGTTGCGTCAAGCTCTAAACTTGGAGCAACCTTCCTACTCTACACGGAGCACTTCATCAGTGAGTGACAGTCAGCCTCCCTCGCAGCCACAAAAGCCCGAGGGAGAAGTATTGGAAACGGAAGAGGCGCGTGAGCCATTGCTCCGTTCTTGGACTATTGTTAACCAGTTAACAGAGAAAGAGAAAGAACAAGCGACGACTGAGGAAAAGAGGGCCCAGACTTCGGTGAGGCGACGATTGTTGCACGTTTTATTATTAGCATTATTGCCCTTAGTCGCCGGTATCGGTCTCTGGTGGTGGAACGGAGGAGAAATCCCCGTTGATCTGGTAAACTTTCTTAATTCCCGGGGCATCTCGGCGGATTTCATCGCCACGCAAACCCCCACGGTCACGCCAGCTGCCACCTCCACTCCAGAGGAGCTGGACGTGGTGACGCCTACGGCAACCAGTGCCCCCCCGCTTATCCCCACCGTTGCGCTCACCGCTACCGAGGAAACAATGTATCACTACCGGGCCAAAGTATTGCGGCTTTATACTACGCCTAGCGCTCAAGCCGTGCCCCCGGGGACAGATTTGTTAGTCTATATCACATTGGGTAATGGCGGCGAGAGACCGTGGCCGGCTGGAATGCAGCTGGCTTTTGTAAGTGGGGCCGAGCTGTCGGCTACCACCACTATCTTACCACTGGAGGCGTTGTCAGGCGGGGGAGAGGTGCAGGTATTGCTCCCGCTGCGAGCACCTTCAGCGCCAGGCGCGTATAAATCTACTTGGGAGGTACAACGCCCGGATGGCGAGCCGGCGAGTAGTCAAATTAAGTTAGAGGTGCTAGTTGAGGATCTTCCCCCCGCTACTCCCACTCCCACTCCAGTTGAAGAAGAGACGGTGACGCCTACCCCGCAAGCAGCATTAGCTATGGAAACTCCGGAGCTCTTAAACTGGGAAATAAATGCAGCGCAGGAAACTTGGTCGGGGACTTTGGCGCTTGCGGCCACAGGGGGGACGGGCGAGTATCACTTTTATCGAGATACTATTGGCGAGGATACCGAAATCCATACTGCCCGACTGGAATTCTCTTGGCGGCAATGTATTCCCCTCCCCCTCAAGATAATTCTAGTCTCTGGTGATGAAACGCTAGTCTGGGAAGAACAGATTCCTTATCCGGCCCCGGAACAATGTGATCAGTAAGCGTGGCTTTCCAGTCCCAGGTGGATCGAATGAGAGTCCCGGCGCTCTGCGGTGATTTGAGGGGTTAGCTATGAGTGTGGAAGCGATGGTAAGCTTGATTCGTTCTCGCGGGGTGCGTGATGTGCCCCTTTTAAGAGCTCTGCGGGCGGTGCCGCGTGAACATTTTGTGCCAAAAACGCTGCGCGACTACGCTTACAACGATTATCCGTTGAGTATCGGCCAGGGACAGACAATCTCGCAACCTTACATGGTTGCGCTGATGACCGCCCGGCTGGATGTTTCTCCGGGGGAGAAGGTGTTGGAAATCGGCACCGGTTCAGGCTACCAGACGGCACTTTTAGCCGAGTTGGGATTGGAAGTTTACACTGTTGAGGTGCTCCCGGAGCTCCACGCTCAAGCGCGGGAACGGCTAACTGCGCTGGGCTACGAGAAGATCCATTTTCGGCTGGGGGATGGCTACCAGGGTTGGCCGGAACATGCCCCGTATGCCGGCATCATCGTCACCGCCGCCCCGCGCCAGATCCCGCTGCCGCTGTTGGCGCAATTGGCCGAAGGCGGCAATCTGATCATCCCCACGGGGCCGCCGGGCCGGCATCAAATCCTCTGGAAAGTTATGCGCGTCTCCGGCGAGATCAAAAAGATAAGGTTGGGTGACGTGGCTTTTGTGCCGCTGGTGCATGACCCCAGCACCTCGGATGACTGACCACCTGATTAATAACTGTCTGACTACTAGACTATCCGACTACTTTCCCCAACCACTCGTGGATGGTGCGCGCCGTCTGGCGATAATTGTGCTCTACCATGACGTTGTGCCGCGCGTGCGCCGCTACCACGTAATCCGCTCCGTAATGCTGGGCCGAGCGTCGCTCCGCCGGCTCCAAGAGTAACGGATCGTCTTCCCCCGCTATCCAAAGCAAAGGCGTGTTGACTTTCTCTGGCGGATACCAGAAGGGTGGATTGTGCTGGTAAAGCACCAGGATGGATTCCGGCCCCAGCTGCGGTTGCAATTCCGCTAACGGCACGGCGGCCTCTGCCCCGACCAGGAATCGCGCCGCGCTCCCCGGCGCAGCGCGCACTAAGGGCGTGGCGTCCCATGAGAGTAA
Source organism: Thermoflexia bacterium (assembly GCA_011192175.1). Lineage (GTDB taxonomy): Bacteria > Chloroflexota > Anaerolineae > B4-G1 > SLSP01 > G713. The sequence continues at coordinate 29,489 of DUEJ01000004.1, read as the reverse complement.
CATCTGCAACACCCCGGCCGGATCGAAAGTCACTAGGGGCCACAACCCATCTTTGAACATGCTATGCGAGACCCACGGGGCCAGCAACACCGCCGCCGGCAGATCATCTCCCACGTATTTGAGATACCATTGGATGAGTGCGCCCCCCATGCTATGTCCCAACAGCACCGGGCGACGCGGCAAACGCTGGATTTCCGTTTGCAGGAAGTTGAGGTAATAATCCAGCGTACAACGCGCGATGGGCCGTTGCGTGGGAGAATTGGCATGTCCCGGTAGACTGTGCGCGTGCGTTTCCCAGCCCCACTCCGCGAAGAGCTCTTGCCAGAGTTGCCAACACCAGGCGCCATGCCACATACCATGTTGGAAGACGAGGGGAGTCTCAAAACGCCGTTGCCGGGGCCGGTAGACGATACGCTCAATGCCGTCTGTGACATTATGAGTCCGCGTATAGGTTTCCGTCTCAATCGTCTTAGAAAACGTCACCCCCTGGGGCGCTTGGTTGAGCGGCGCCGCGAGCGTGCGTTCGATATTGCGGCGGCTCAACTGCCAGAGCGCCCAGATCTGTTGGGTGAGCAGGTATCCGGCTAACGCGCCAGTTCCCAGTCCGAAAAAGGTATTTCCCCATTGGTATAACTTTTTTCTCATCTCAATTCCTCCTTGGGCTTACCTGATGGTTGAAGCGCCCGCGCTACGCAGCAACGCCGGTTAGCCCTGTTTACGGAGCGTAGTTACGTGGAAATACCAACGGATTAACCGCCCCATTCAAACGTTTTATCGCCAATATGCCCATTCGGCTCCACGTTAATATGGCTAATCATATTGGCCTGCGTACAGATCTGCCGACCGGTGCATCTCTCCATCCAGTTCACCCATTGTCGTTTCACAGACGCATCAGGTAGTTGCACATTCCAGTGACCGCCGAATGGATTACGGTCACTCACTGCTCTCCCGCCTTCCCATTCCCAAAGTCCGCCTAGCGTATCACGATAAGTGTTTTGATAGTGGCGAGGGCGGTCACCAGGACTCCAATCTTTAGGGGGACAATAGCCTATTGGCCCAAAAGGCAGCCGCTCGTCATCCCAGATGAAGCTGCGCATTAATTGCTTCCAACTCCACGTATCAGACTGGGACAGCAGTGGAACACGTCGTTCGGTAGCCTCAACCGGGGCATCAGCGCACTCGCGGCGAGTTATCCGCGCCTCCAAAACATCAGAAAAGGTTGTGACGATGCAACTTGCCAGAATCGGTATAGGTTTATCAAATCCCCGCGCCGAAACAGTGTCCTCGAAAGCACAGACACCGACCATCTTAACCCAGTCCTCTTGCATTGCGACAAGGGACGGGGGGAAAAAGCCGTCAGGCCTCTCCCATGTGTACAGATGCTCGATATCGCTAACATCTATGTACAACGTGAGGCCTGCGGCACCTTTTTTGTTGCGCAACAAAGCTAACACATCTCGTTTGAGCCGGTAAAGATGACTGCCTTTCCGAACCTCCGACCACGGCGGGGTATTCGACAATTGCTCATACAAGCGTTGGGTCAGAGGAATACGCAGGCGACAATCCTGGATCGCGTTTGTGGACATCTGCCGATTTAGCTCGCAAACGAGATCACGCTGTTTGACAAAACGGAAAAAGACTTGTGCATTCGAGACCGCGTTACCATCAACTCCCGTCCACAGCCGCAGATCAAAGGGACATGCTATAACCATCATGCTGATGATCCCTGTTCTTTCTGTTGCTTGGCAAACCCGGCTCTTATGATTTCTTCATCTAAAGCAGCTACATCGGGCAGGAAAAAAGGAGGCCAGTTCAAAATCTCACCGTAGGGTGTGATTTCTATCGACTCAATGTGAGCGCTTTTATGCACTGCATCGGGCGCGTGAATAAAAAGTGTCTTCGCATTGTGTACTAACCAGTTAGTATCGTCCCGCGCAATTTCCAGGCAGAGATGTTCGATCATATAGCTACTATGCGTCTCCACCAACACCCGCCGCCCGGCCTTGGCCAGGCCCACAAAGAATTGGATGAGTTTGGCTTGCACATCGGGATGCAAGTGAATTTCCGGTTGCTCAAAGATGACCAGACCCCCGGGCGGCGTGAGCAAACCCTGGACGATGACCGGCAGGATTTGATTATAGCCCAGGCCAACGTCGGCTAGCGTGACCTGGAAAGGCTGCGAGCCTAACGTTTGCACCTTCACTTCGAGAATGTCTTTTGCTACCTGCTCAACTTTCACGGATTGCCGAAGATCCAAAACCTCTCTCATAATATAGTCTGTCATCTGCGGCAAAGAGAGGTTTCTCTTTATACCTTCGCCATCAAAAAAACGGACTTCTTCTTTTCGGAGTTGCCACAACACTTCGGCGACATTGCCCCCATTAGTATCAAGGACCCGTCCGGATGTCTGACCCGTCGTATAGACCCGCGCCGGGGGTTTGCGGAACGAATTGAGATAGTAAATCTCATCCGACAGATCACGCCGCACGGCGGCGAAGCAATCGCGAAATAGCCTCAAGAACGAAACCGGGATAGATTTCGACGCAAAAAGCGAAGGCTGCGAACCGCTGACGAAAGCATTCGGCAAAAAATTGGATAATCCATCGATCTCAAGCCTAGACAAAGCCATATCTTGTAAAAAAGACATGGTCTTGCCAGGAATAGGCTCGACGATATAGGTCCCGCCACTCTCAGTTGGAGAAATCTTCAAGCCCACCAGCGCGTTGCCATTCAACGCCAAATCAATCCGTAAATCACTCACCCGAACGGTAGGCCGGCCGCGATGTCCAAAGGTTCCCCATTGAAACATTATCTGGAATGTGGCGGCCAGCTCCCCACAGGGATAAGACGCCCCGCTATCCTTAAAAAGCGACCGGCAAGCAGCATACATACCGGCATCGGGTGCAGGATCAAAGACAAACGACAAATGATAAACCAGTTGGGCATCCTCTAAGCTAGGACGCCCGAAAATGAAATCATTGAAGTTATCTCCCAGGCTCTGCTCCAATAACCGGCCCTTGCCCGGTGACAGCGCCGAGGACGGCCCCGACTCCAAGGTCTGTTTGAGCAATAGCAAAGCCTGAATGATGGAACTCTTGCCGGCGCTGTTGATACCAGAGAGCAATGTTAGCGGCTTAAGCTCCATGAACGTAGTGTCCTCGAAAGCCTTGAAATTTTGTACCCGAAAACCGGTTAGCATTTGTCTTGCCTCCCTACTCCTCAAGCATTTTGTCGTGCTTTTCTTTGCGAGGGTGGAACGCTTCCCTGCCCCCTTCGGCAATCCACCATGTTGCTGCTGGTCATCTTTGTTGACGCCAATCTCAAACACCAAAATCAGTTCCGCATCACCGGGAACGAGGATATTTGCGTTATGTGTAGTGCGTAAGAAGTGTCGCTGTTTTTTCTCACGTCGTAGGGCCGTCACGACTTGGTCAAAGATGAATTGATTGTTCAGGTTATTTTCTGGCTGATCAGTCAACAACGGCGTAGAATGTTCCAGCAGCACCATAGAGCGCAGTGCTGTACACTTTTGTTCTCTCAAAAAACGTTACTTTACACGGAAACGCTCTTGTTGCAGCTGCCGCAACCCTTCTTGATCCCCGGCCGCCGCCAAGCGGGCCTGTTCCGGCCAGGTAGCGACGTAGGGCACATGGAAGCCGGATTCCGCCAACAAGCCCTTGATCTCTGCTGGACTCATCGCGCCTAACTGTTTGAAGAAATTCACGCCGGACGCTTTGAGCAGCGCCTCGGATTTTGCTCCCAAGCCCCAGATCTGTTGTAGGTTATCGGAGAGGGTTCCAGACCGCTCTTCTTCTGGTTCAAATGTTTCCATCCCTGGCGCGCTGAAAGCTACCGCCTGCATCTGCGGAGCGGTACGCCAGCGATAATCATGGTGCATCGCTTGTTTGAAATCCTCTTGGATACCTGCCTTATCTCTGATGCGCCATTGATCGCCCATCCAGCGGTAAAGTAAGAGCGCGCGGATCTGCTGCGTGTAGGGGGTCTGGTTCCAGTTGTTGATCTCCTCGTAGGCTTTACGCACCCAGCCGATATTGTCGTTCGTCCACCCTTGCGAAGCCGGGTTGTTACAGAGCGGCGCGTTATCGGCGCGGCAGACGTGGTTGCTCTCGGTGATGTAGACCGGTAGATCCTTCCACTTGGCCGGGATCCGCTCCATAAACTGCCGGTAAGTCTGGAAGTCAAAGTAGTGCTCTTTCAGCATCGCATCGCCAAAAGTTTGCAGGTGGGTGATCGCGGCCAGCGAGGGGCCATGGGTGTAGGCGTGCAAAATCAGCCCGTCCAGCTCGTTGATTCCGGCCAACATCTTCTGGAAGTAGTCCAGTGGCCGCCAACGTTGGTGGCCCAACAACTTCATCGGCACCGAGTTGTAGGGATCTATCGCTCCAGGACAGACAGCAGCATTAGGCAACACTTGCTTGATGCGCGCATAGATTTTATTGAAAGCCTCCGCATAAAGTTCCGGGGTAATGTGCTCTTTGGGGTTCTGATAGCCGCCAGGATGCTCGCTGGGGTTATTCTGCTCGTTGGCGATCTGGATAGTCCAGGTGTAGGTGTGGGGAGAGAGGTCGGTGCGTTTGAGGTAGAGCTCCACCCAACGGGCGCAAGCCGCCGCGAACTCGTCATAATACTGCGATTCCGGCAGCGTCCCGCTGGGATGATAGCCGTGATTGAGGCGCACGATTACGCCATACCCTTGTTCGGCCCAATCCCAGAGCCGGTTACGCCAATCCTGGTTAAGCTGGACATCTTGCGGGCGCCGGGCGACCAGCTCGGTGAAGAAAGTCCACCCTTTCTTCCCTTTGGCTTGGAAAAGGGCGCGGATGGGATCACGGGTTTTGTGGTCATCGCTCAGTTGAGCCGCGTGCATACCAAAAATATGCGGCGAGATGCTGAACGGCAGCTCCGCCTGAGTAGCCGGCACTCGCTCATCCTTCGCAGCCGGAGCGCGGAGGAACCAGGCCGCGACATAACCTTCCAGGCGGGCAGGCGTGCGCACCTTTAGCCACTTATCCTGTTCTCCGACCTTCCGCCCCGTCACTTGCGGCGGCTCCAATGATTTTAATACAGTCCCGTGCGACACCCAACCTACTTGACCATGGTCAGTCCCCGCGCCACTGCGCAGACGCAGCCCGTAATCCGGGCTTTCTACGACCACGTAATCGGTGGGCGCGACGCTCGGTTCCGGCTCGGCTGGCAAGGAGTGTTTCACATCAAGATACCAGGCCGCCGTGTAACCCTCTAGGCCATTTGGAGCGCGCACCTGGAGCCAGGCCCCCTGTTGCCCCAACTTCTGGCGTGCGACGGCTTCCGCTTCTAACGACTTGAGCACGGTGCCATCTGTGAATTGCCCGATCTGCTCATGTTCAATGCCGGGGCCGCTGCGTAATTTAAGAGGCGTTTCAGGGCTATCTACCACTACCACAAAGAGCATGGGAGCAGGTTCCGGCGGGGGCGGTGGAGCGGGCACAGCCGCTCGTCGTTCTTGGAGGTACCAGGCGGCCGTGTAACCGACCTTCCCAGCCGGCGTCTGGACGCGGAGCCACTCGCCTTCTATGCCCAGCTTACGCCGGACAGCAGCTTCCGGTTCCAACGCCTTGAGTATCATGCCATCAGGCATTTGGGCGAGCTGGTCATGTTCCACGCCGGGGCCGCTCCGCAATTTGAGCGGCACTTGCGGACTCGCCACCACCACGGAGAGCATCGCTCCCACTGGCAAGCGTAGATACCAGGCGGCCACGTAACCATCTTTGCCATCCGGCAGACGGACCCAGAGCCATTGCCCTACTTGGCCCACTTTGCGATAGGCGATATCGGCTTCCTCCAAGGCTCCTAAAATTGCCCCGTCAGCTACCTGAGCGATCCGGGAACTGCTTACATAAGGAGCCGCCCGCACGTTGAGATGACCTGCTTCGGGGCTATGAACTTGCACTTCCATAAATGGTTCCGCCGGCGGCTCCGGCGCTACTTCTTCTCCACCCGCGAAAGGCTTCAGATAAGGGGTGGGATCGATAATGTCGTAAGGATAGTTAGTCTCACCGCGCGCCGTCGCCCCGTTTTTTTTCAAAGTGAGGTGGAGATGCGCACCGGCGGAATTGCCGCTGTTATCTGCTATGCCCACTAGCTGCCCGGCCTTCACGGCCTGCCCTTTACTTACCGAGGCTTCCAATAAGTGCGCATAGATGGTTTGGTAACCACTCTCATGCTGAACGCGCACCTGGTTGCCATAAGGCTTGGAGTTACCATCCAAGCGCACATCGCTGACAAAGCCATCTGCTACGGCGAAAATTTTGCTGCCCGTGGGCGCACGGAAATCAATACCTTCGTGGCCTGGTAGACCATATTGTCCGTAATATTCAGGCCGCTTTCCAAATGCCTGGGTGATGTAATCAAATTCTGTCGGCCAACGCATACGAAAAGTCATCGGAACCTCCATGATACAGTAGTTAGCGATTAGTTTATTAGCCGTTAGCCTATTCGCCGGCTTTTTTCAAGGCTTCCAGGGCCGCGGCGGCGGCATCGCCTACCGCTTTGATCATTTTGGCGCGGTTAGCCATCGCCTGCTCCACTGTCTGGTTATGGATTTTCCAGAGCTGGTTATCGACCAGGCCATCGGCGGCTTGCGGCACGCAGATGTTCATATCGCCATCCAGGGAGATCTCGGTGTAGGCCCGCAGCATGATCTTCCCATCTTTGGCCGCACCTTCCACATCTGGATGGTTGGCGACGAGGATTTGCACTTGGTCATAGGGGGTGGAGTAGGTGCGTACCTCCAACACGGCGATATCATTCACAAACGTTTCCACTTTCGCTGCCAGATCACTGCTGAATTTCTTGACTGCTGCCTGTAGATTAGCCATTTTATCCCTCCGGGGAAGTTAAAAGTTAAAGGTTACAAGTTGAAAGTTACAGGTTGCAAGTTAAAAGTCAAAGGTCGAAAGTTGAAAGTCGAAAGTCTAAGAGAGTTAGCCAAGTTTGTTTTCTTAGCGTCTTTGCGGCCAGCAAATTCCTTTTTAGAGAAGCGTCATTCATCATTCGTCATTCGCCATTTACGCCATTCTATCGCAATTCTTGCAACACCTCCTTCACGAAGCGCCAGCTGGCGGGTAAGAGCAGGAGTTCGCCTCCAGGGACGGCGGCTTTGGCCGCCAGGCCGGCCGCGCCACCGGCTACCACGGCGACAAGCCGCAGCAGGGTGACGCGAGATTCACCATGTTATTCCGACCTTGATTACGCAAAAGCAAACACTTCTAACGGCACCCGCCTGACAGGTTGGGTTTGGCTGTGGACCAGCTGACGCACTTGTTCAGTAATTTCACGGCTAAATGTAATTGCACCGCAGCGGGCACAGCGCGTGACGGGAATATGCTCAACTAATACTCGTTTGCCGGCGATCAGAAAAACTTCATCCGTAAATTCTGCATAAGCCTGAGTAAAACCACAGACATGACATTGAAACATTGCTACCTCCTGCGCGTGTAATCCATATACCATTTGGTTTCACTGGGTTGATAAAGTGTGATAATTTTCACAAGTTCCGTGTCTACATACGATACTTGAAAATGTAGCGGTCGCCCCGCTGTGGTAAACCCCAACAGCAAACAACTTGGTGAATATTTGTCATGGGGATAGTCTTCAATCAGGTGGGCTTTGGCGCCAGCTTGTCGAATTTCGGCTTCACTGATATTGCGTTCAATGACCCGATGAAATGCATGGCGACTGAATTCAAAGTCCCCGATTGCTAACTGACGACAAATCTTTACTAACGTTTTCATCTTTCGTCCTTCATACTTCGACAAAATCCAGTACCTTTAGTTTTCGCTAAGTTGGAGATTGGAATTGGGTTAGTGTCACAATGTGTTCGCCATTTGCCATTTACGCCATTTTATCGCAATTCTTGCAACACCTCCTTCACGAAGCGCCAGCTGGCGGGTAGGAGCAGGAGTTCGCCTCCGGGAACGGCGGCTTTGGCCGCCAGGCCGGCCGCGCCACCGGCTACCACTGTGTAATTCATAGTCGTCTTTATCTGGGCCAAAGTTGAAAGCCAGCCTGCTCAAAATGATGATCAAAGGCAAATGCCTGAACCAACTCTAGCCGTTCCATCGTGGCAAAACTGGTACAATCCGTAAAAGCCCATACCTTGTCGGTGTATTTTTTGAACCATTGCCATGCACTGTCCCAAGCAGCAGCATTAATATGTATCAATTTGGTATTGCGGCTGCGTTGCACCGTTTCACCAAAGGTCAGCGCTGCATCCCGGCCAGAATGATACAATAATACGGTAAGTGTCTCGTCTAGCACATAATCTGTGGTGATTAGCAATACGGGCCGATTTTGCAATGAAATCATGGCAGCTTTGGCTTGATCGTGGTAACGATCTCGTCTATCGTAATAGGCAACCTATGCACTTGTATCCACAAAGAGTTTCATTGTAGAGCCTCCGGGTAGCTTTTCTGATAGAGATAATAGTCGTGCCGCGCCGCTAAATCCCCCACGCCGCTATCAATGACGCCAGCGAGCTGAAATAGCGCATCGTCGGCTTGCAAGATAGGCTCGTTGCGCTCTGTCAAGTACGCCGTTAAAGCCTCGCGGATTTGTTGTGCCAGAGTCAAGCCGCAGGCGGCGCTCCGTTCCTGGAGAGATTTTACCAAGACGCGCGGTAATTCAATTTGGGTCAGGATCATTTCACTCATCGTCTGCGCTCCTTCGCTTCTGAAATTGACATCCTAATGGGACAAAAATTAAGGTATTTGCCATTTGCCATTTACGCCATTTTATCGCAATTCTTGCAACACCTCCTTCACGAAGCGCCAGATGGCGGGTAAGAGCAGGAGTTCGCCTCCAGGGACGGCGGCTTTGGCCGCCAGACCGGCCGCGCCACCGGCTACCACGGCGACGAGGTGCAGCAGGGTGAGGCGCGATTCAAGAGCCAACTGCACCGCTTGGATATGTTGTTGCCGCGTGCAAACGGCCTCCCCCGCTAGCCAGGTGGTGGTGAAGTCGCCGGTCCAGCTGACGCGCGTCAGCCCGATCTCCTGCGCGCCGCTGGCCGTCTCGATGCGGGCATAGTTGGTAACCAGACGGCGCAGTTGCTCCAAGAAATCCGACCAGCGGCGGGAGAGGGTCTGGCGTTCCTCATTTTTCCGCCAATCCAGGAGGCCGTAGGATTGTGGCGCGCGTAACTCCTCCACCTGCTCCCAGAGAGCGGTCTGCGGCGCGGCCAGCGGCGCGCCAACGGCGAACGAGGGTTGGCCGGCGGCTCCTAATTCTGCCAACGTGATCTGCGCGCGCGCCAGAGCGCGGCGTTCGCAGGCCAGCCGTTCCGCTTGCGCGGCCAGCGCGGCCAGGGCCGCATCTGGATCAGGCGGCAGGACGACGCGCCAGGTGGGTTCCTGCGAGACGCAGTCTCTCGCCGCGAAGGAGTGGGCCGCCGGCGGAGCTACGGCCCACAAGCCCAGCGGGTCTGTTTGCTGCGGCAAGGTCACGCCAGAGAGAGTGAAGATGGAGTTATTCATCAGGGTTTCAGCGTTTTAAGTAAACTGGTAGCCATCTCTGCCATCGCTTGCAGAAATTGAGCGCGGTTGACCTGGGCTTCTTTGACCATCTCCTGGTGGATATGCCAGAGTTCCTGGTCAAGGTCGCCGCCGCTGCGCTCCGGCACGTAGACTTGCATATCGCCATCGAAAGCTACTTTGGTGAGCGCGCGGATCTGCGCCAGCCCTTCCGCGCCGGCGCTGACGGCTGCCAAGTCGGTGGTGGAGTAGGTTCTAACTTTCAAGGTCATCTGTTCCTTGACGGCCTTGTTCAGAGCCGTGGCGATTTGCGAGGTGAAGGTGCGGAGGGAGCTCGTCAGGCCGCTAAATTGCTCGGTGAGACCGAAGGAGGTCACGTAATCAACGTCTGTTCTATCCCCACCGGCGGCCAGCGGGGTTACGCCGGAGGAGGAGGTCGCGCTACTGGAGAGAGCGGCTTGGCTTTTTTCCAAACTACCCTCCTGGGCGGGGGGGATGGCGGCGGCCGTGATGGTGGGACGCTCCGGCGGGGTTTCGCCAGCCGCCGCGACCGGCAAGCGCACCGCCGGATCACCTAAGATGACGTAGCTGCGGGCGTCGTTGTTGGCCGTCCACATACCGGCCAACTTCAGGTCATCGCGCTGGCCGCCGAACTCGATTTTTTCCAGTTCCCCGGCCAGAGCGACGGAGAGCTCGGCGTGGCGTTCGTTGAACCATTCCATGGCCGCGCCGATGGGATAACCGGCGAGGAGCTGCTCCAAAGTGTCTTCAAAGACCTTCAGTTGGCGGCCAGAGCGGCCCCAGACGAAGGAGTAGCCCCAGGCGCGCTCCACGTGGCCGACCACAGCCAACGCGCTGCCTTTGGGGTGGCCTAACATCCGCTGCGGCAGCTGGGCGAGGAAGGAGCGTGGGGCGATGGCGGCTTGCCGCCCGGTCTTGTGCGCGAATTGATCCAGTTGCGGGGTGCCCGCGCCGTAGCAGGCGAAGAAGAAAGCTATCATCCCGGCGAGTTGCGCGTTGTCGCTCACGTCACCGGCGGAGAAGTAGAACTCTTCGGGGATGGGTTTGTGGCGCCAGTTGCGCGGGCCGGGCCAGTCGTTGCAGAGCAAAGCGCCCTGATGGCGGAGTTGGCGCGGGTCGCCGTTGGGGAAGGCCATGCCGTGGCTCGCGCTGAAGAGGAGCGCGGGAGTATCCGCGCCGCCCAAGAGCTGCGCCAACCGCGCCTTTTTGGCATCCTGCACCAGGTCGATCTCCCAATCTGGCGCCGCTGAGCTGAATTCCTGGACCAACGGCTGAATCATCTCGCGGTAACTGAGGCTGGTAGCCCGATCGTCGGAGTTACGGACGCCAAAGAAGGCCGCCCGGCGCGGCAAGCGCAGTTGCGCGCCGGTTTCGGCGGCGACGACGCTGGCGGCGTATTGGGCGTACTCCTCCAGGGTCTCGAAGTGGAGCCGCCCGACCGCGTACTGGATATCGAGATGGTATTGGAAGCGGTAGGGGATGGTTTCCGGGTCGCCGATGATCAGCAGGTAGTAGGGTATTTTTTCGGGATCGGCTGGGCCGGGACCCATTAAGCGCGGCTCGCGGCCCAAGAAATCCAGGTAGCTATCGCCGGGACGGTAGCCGGTGGGACCGTAGTATTCCTGATAGTAGCGTTCGTCTTGCTGGGTGGCTTGCTCGCGGCGCAGTTCCAGCAGCGGCTGGAGCGCGGCGCGAATCGCCGCCGTCCGCAGGTCAGTGGCGGCGAAGATAATGCCCCAGCCGGTCTCCGCCAGATTGGTCTGATCGGCGTTGATGCCGAAGTGATCGGCTTGGCCCAGATGGCGATTTTCCAGCTCGCGTTGCACATCAGCCGGTAATTCCTCGCCCAGGGCCACCGAGGCTATGTCTTGGGCGTGCAAGGGCGGTAGATCGTATTCTCCGCTGGCGCCGTTGATACCGTTGAAATAGAGTAGTTCTGCGTCGTTCATGGTTCACCTCCGGGGATAAGTCAAAAGTCGAAAGTCAAAAGTCGAAAGTCAAAGGTCGAAAGTTGAAGGTCGAATGTCAAAGGTTGAAAGTTGAAAGTCGGAGGAGGAATCTCTCCCACCTGAAGAAGCTTATTCACTTCCTCGCCTTCTCGCTTCCTCGCTCACTCGCTCTCTCGCCCCCCGATGTATCCTTCAGCGAGATTCAATACATCCTCTAGCCGTACCAGGTAACGGCGGATGGAGCCGTCCCAAGAGCCACTGACCAGGTATTTCCCATCGGGGCTAAAGGCGATGTCGTAGATGAGGTCGGTATGGCCGCCGATGACGCCTACTAATTGCGGTACCTCTTTGGGGAAGCCGGTCAGCTCCCAGATGCGTACTTTGCCATCACGTGCTCCGGTTGCCAAATAATCATCTTGAGGCGCGAAGGCCACGCTGTAGACAAATCCCGGATGCTCTAGCGGAGCCGTCACCGTGGTGAAGGTCTCCATGCTCCAGATGAGTGCAGTGCCATCCCAGGAGGCGGAAGCCAAGTAGCGGCCATCCGAGCTGAAATCCAACGCGGGGAGGTAACTACTCTGCCCCGTGAGGGTGACGGCGGAGGTTAGCTGCCAGGTATCGGATAAGACGGTTAGCTCATGCAGGGAGATTCGGCCCCCCAGGTAGCCCAACGCCAACCACTGTCCATCTGGGCTGAGATCCATCCCCCAAAGTCCCCCGGTCGGGATTGTAAAGGTTTGGGCTAAGGACCAGTTTCCGGTATCCCAGAGCAACGCGCGTTTGTCTTTCGCCACGGTGAGCAGATAGCGGCCATCGGGAGTGAAGCGGGCGCGCTCCACATCGGCGGTATGTCCCCGCAACACAGTGATCCATTTGCCGGTGCTCGCATCCCAGACGCGGGCGCTATCATCGCTGGAACAGGTGACCAGAGTTTGCCCATCGGGGCTATAAGCGAGATCCCAGATTTTGCCGCCGGGCACATGGAGCGTGTGTATGGGGGTTCCCGCAATCAATGACCAGATGGTTACCTTTCCCTCCCCGCCGGCAGAAGCCAAAAATTTGCCGTCGGGGCTGTAAGTGACCGCGCGTATCCGTCCGGCGTGCCCGGGGAGTGTGGAAAGCCCTATCTGACGCGGGTAATCGTAATTCCAGGTGCGAACTGTCTGATCTCCAGCTCCGGCAGTGATGAATTGATCATCCGGGCTGAAAGTTACGTCCAGCACCAGGTTGCCCGGCCCGGTCAAGATGCTGAGGAGATGCGGAGTAGCAGTATCTACGTGCCAGATGCGCACCGTCCGGTCACGGGAACCGGAGATCAGATATTGACCATCGGAGGAGAAGGCCAGACTGGTCACATCGGAGGTATGATCAACTAAGGTAAATTCTGGCTTGCCACTCTCCACGTCCCAGAGGCGGATGGTTTTATCGCTGGAACCAGAAACGATCAACTTGCCATCCGGGCTGAAGGCGATAGCGTTGACCGGCGCAGTGTGCCCGGTCAATGTTAGTATTGGGGTTGCGGAGAGCGCGCCTGACACACGGGGCCGGATTTCCCAGAGGCGCACCAGGTTATCAAAAGAACCGGCAGCCAGCAGCCATGATTTTTTCTCCGTCAGAGTCTCTAGCGGCGTGGCGTCACCGCTGAAAGCCAGACTGCTCACCCGTCCTCCTATGCGCGGCAGCGTGAAGACGGTTGAGGCAGAGAGCCGCTCGCCGCTCTGGTGCAGCTCCCAGAGCCGTATTAGGCCCTCTTCGGTACCGCTGAAATCACGCCACCGCGTGCCATAGTCGCCGCCGGTAGCCAAGTAATAGTCATGTGGGCTATAAGCGACGGCGTGAATCTCATCACGAATACCTGCAGCGAGCGGCACGCGCAACGTCGCCACCCAAGCTTCCGCTTCTCTATCCCAAATCTCGACCACGCCACCCGTCTGGCCGTCATCTCCGCCCACGGCGAGATACCGTCCGGTGGAATCAATGGCCAGTGCAGCAGCGGCTCCTCCCTGGTGGTTGAGGAGCAAGTTTCTGCCGCCAATTTTAGTATCAATTTCTTCCACGCCGGCAGCGGGCATCGCCGCGTAGAGAAAACGCCCTTGAGGTTCATAGAGCACCGCATGTACTTGATCGGGTAAATTAGCGTAGATTTCGACGGGATAGTAATCGCGGATGACTTGCCGGAGCATAATTTGCGCGTCGGTGGTATCCAAGGGGCCAAAGAAGTCCTGTGTGCTCCGGTCCCACCAGGCGGAGAGAGCGGGCGATACACCGGTATAGGCTTGTTGGATACTCTGCTCTCTATTTTCGACCGAAAGGGTATCCGCCTCTGCCGCCAGCTCGCGGGAGTAGGCTTGTAAGCCATTGCGCAAGGCCATCCAGGCCAGCCCCGTGACGAGTAAGAGCGTGACCAGGCCCACAGTGATGCTCGCAATTCGCAAACGGTATATTCGCTGGCGATGTTGTTGCGCGGCTTGACTGGCGACCAGAAATTTGTGCTCGTAAGGTTCCAGCTCGTCGCGGTGCAGCTCCGCCCAAGCCAGGGACTCGCTCAACGCCTCGTCTTGATAGAGGAGCGCGATGCTCTGCGTCTTCTGCCAGCGCTTCGCGGTGAGCCGTAGTGGGGTTTGCCGCGCCGCTTCCCAAGCGCGATTGGATTGGAGGATGGGGTCAATCAGCCGGTCATGCACCAGCTCGTACCAGCGCGCGCCCGCGCGCACGTCAGAGTGGACCAGATGCCGGGCTGCCAGAATATCCACGGCCGCGTTGGGCAATCCGGCGGTCTCCTCCGGGCCGCGCAAGGCCAGACCGCGCGTTTGCATTGGCGTGATCAGATTCTTGGCTATCCAACGGCGTAACTTCCGCTCCCGCACCGGCGTCTCTGCTCCTACTTGAACCACCGCCCCTTCGTAGAAACCTACCAGCGCCCGGTCAATGTTGCCGTATTGCTCCACCTCTGCCCATTGGATCAGCTGATCTTCTTGCTCCGGCAAATTATCCCACAACCGCTGACAGACCACTTGCAACTGCACCGGCTCGACGAAAGGTCCGAGTACTTCTACTTCCTCGCCGCGCCCGTAGCGCTGCACTTTGCTGCGGCGGAGATCATCGACCAGTTGCTCCGCGACGCCTTCTGCGAAGGGCACGCCGGCATTCTGAGCCGGTTTGGCGACCACTTCCAACGCTCCGGGCGTGCCCAAGCGTCCCATGCGAAAACGCGCGCGCAGACGCCGGGGTAACAACGAGGCATAGGGATCAACCTCGGCCACGTAATCCTCACGCATAGCGAAGATGATGCCCAGGGACGGGAGGGCTTTCAAGGCCGCCTGCACTTGGAGGAAAAAGCCTTGAGCATCCTGCCAGCGATGACGGTGGGCTGTGAAGAGCTCCTCGAATTGATCCACGATCAAAAGCGGGTACGGGTACTTCGTTTCTGGGTAGAACTCCTGTAAGAAAGAGGTCAGAGTGTAGGATTGTAGCTCTTGCGGCGCCAACCTTTCCTCCGCCAGAGTCACTAAGAGGCTAAAGATGAAAATGTTCGCTACCTGTTCATCCTTAATCCCCGGCGGGAGATCGTTAGCGACGCGCACCACCGGCAACAGATCAAAGGCTTCTGCTTCCAACGCCGGCAAAATTTTAGCATTGAGCAGCGAGGTCTTGCCCGCGCCGGAAGGCGCGTAGAAGAGCACTGCCCGTTCTGCCAAAATTAGCGCGAGTAGATCACGGGCCTCACGATTACGTCCGTAGAAATTGCGGTGGTCGGCGCGCTGGTAGGGGCGCGGCCCGATGTAAGGATTATGCTTCATCGGGGCAACGCCTCCCATTGCTCGTGGAGTTCGGCCATGAATTGTGGCGTGCTCCCCCAGAAGACGTTGATCTCGGCGTCCTGGAAATACTGTTGGAGGAAATGTTGGACATCGGCAAGCGCTGCTTCATTGGATTTGGTGCTCTCCAATTGCACGGCCACATGTTTGAAGCGGCGTCGCTGATTCAAAGTCGCAACTAAGCCACGCAAAATTACCCTGAACTCCCAATCCTGCAAGCTATATCCTAAAAACATCAGAGAACTGTTGGCTATCGCTCCGCGAATGTAAGTGGGGATACGCTCCATTTCAGCGGAGACATGCACGAGGTAATCCAAATAATTATCCTCGGCTAGCACTAGCGACTCCACTTCCTCGTCACTACCGAAGAGATGATAAACTAGCGGCTCTTCGGGGGTAGGAATATAATCAGGATCGTCCTCAAAACGGCTGGAGAGCCAATCTAAATCACGATGCCAGCGGCAGATCTCCCGGGTGGGCGTTTTTCCGCGCGCCTGGAGGGCGGACGTCATGAAACTATCAAAATTGGTAGTGAGATAGAGCGGTAAATTTAGGCTGGCGAGCAGTTGATGAATTTCGTGGGGCCTACCGGCGACCAGGGCGGACCAACCAACTTTCTCTACCAGTTCCGAAAGCGATTCGCAGACTTGTGCAGGGCGTAGTTCTGCCGGCAACTGGCTCTCTAAGTGACGTTGCATGGTTTCTAGCAGCTCATAGCGGGGAAAATCTCGCCCCTGGTTACTGGCTAGGTACTGGGCCACGTGAGGTAGTTCTGCGCTGTTAGGGAAAGGATAAGCGTGTAGCTCGGACCAGGCCAGAGCTACCTCATCTGGCGTGGGGAGCCAGTAGCCATGCACTCTGGGGCCGATGATGGGCGTGCATTTGCCCCGTTGGAGCATGCGTAAGAGGCCGGTCCAGAAGATACGCGGGTTACGAGACCCCAAGACGGTACCGCGAGCGTCGCTCTCCGTTCCCCAGAGCTGGCCGGATTTTAACCGCATAAAGAGTACCGGCACGGCAGCATCGTGACGGGCGGCGGAGAGCAACGCGCTCCGCGCCTCGTTCAATGCTACATCCACTTGCCCATGTTCCAGGAGCCGTTGGTAGAAAGAGGCGCATAACTTATGCGCTGTCTCGACGGTTACAAAGTCTTGCATGGCGATCACCGCCGGGACGCCCACGGAGACCAGTTTGGGAGCCAGCCCCTGGAAGGCGGCGCCGGTAGCGCGAGTGGCGCTCTGGCAAGCAGCCAAGAAGATCAATTGTGGGTGTACATCTTGCCGGGCTAACATCTGGGCCAGGTTATCATCGGAGACCAGCGCCGTGTCGCCGTCTTCCCCTTGCATAAAGAGCACGGCGCGCGCGCGGCGTTGGTTAAAAGCGCCATGTCCCACGTAATGCAAAATGTGATAACCCTCTCGCAGCGCCGCCTCTAACCGCGCTAGCGTCACCGGCGCGGCTAAGAAATCCAACGTCACCTCGTCGGGGCCAAGTTGAGATAGGGCTTGTTCCAAGATCTCACGTTCCTGAGTCATATCCAGTGGGGCCAGCCCATATTGGCTCTCCAAATCCGCCGGATTGGAGATGAGCGCCAGCACCCGGAGCGGGCGGGCCGCCACCCCGCCGCCCCACGGCAGCGCGATGGGCAGGTAACGGGAGAAGGGGGTGTTAGCAGCAGCGGAGAGCAGCTTGTTATCAGCGTAGAGCTCTTCCCACGGCAGGGCGTGGAGCGCGGCCGCTCCCCCGTCGATGCGCAAGCGCACGCGGCGGCGCGCGGCTTGACCGCGTATCTCGCTCCACGCTTGGAGCAGAATGCTATCGGCGAAGAGGGTCTCGAATAGCCGTTTGCCATCGGCCGTAGTATCTCCGGTGGGTACCCAGGAGAGTATCTCGGGGGAGAGATACCCCCGGGAGTATTCCTGCTCACCAGCTAGCGTAATTTCTACCGGGAACCCTTTTTCTATTTGCGAGAAAATGCGAATCTCAACATCCGCAAACGCTTCATCAGCCTGGGGAATACACATAAGTGCGACCTCTATTAAATAATTACGAAGAAATTCTGGCTCCTCTGGAAAAGGAAACTCACCACAGAGGACACTGAGTACCCTGAGCAGAAAATTAAATTTGGGATAAAAATAGCTCACTTTACGGGTCAAAAAGTTAATTTTCTAACGGTTCCCTTAAAATCTCCGTGCTCTCCGGGCCTCCGGGGTGCAAGGCTTAGTTTTTCAGTAGATTTAATTTTGCGTGGGACTCTTGATTTACAAAAGAAGTTATTGTTAGTATAGCATAGCTAAAAAGAAAGCCCAAAAAATCTGAGGGGCCTGAGCGTCTGGCCGTAAACGACTAATCGTCGCTTTCTCGCTCTCTCGCTGCATCATTCTATTTGCAATTGCTCAGAGAGGGTTATATAATCAGTGTAGGGCTTGAGTCTCCTCACTGTAACTAAATGGACAATCCGGTTCTCCCCGGAAAGGATGGGACTATGACTATGCTATTCTTTCTCTTGTTTGAGTTGATTTTAGTTTCCCTGCTGGCCGGCCTATTGGGTTATCTGATTGCGAAGACCAAAGGGGCCTTAACTTTAATGAGCCAAATCTTCGTCTTGAACGGGTTCCTTCTCTTGGTGGTCTGGATGGTTTACCAAACAGGATTGCTTCCTATTCAGCATCTGGCCTGGAATAACTGGTGGTGGGCCAGTAATTATCTAAGCGTAATTGGCTTATTAGTAGAAATCACCCTGTGGACCACTCCCTGGAGCGGCGCCGTTTGGTATCTACTAAATAATGAAGGAGACGCTGCTAGCCAGCAGAGTAGTTGGAGCTGGAATGCGTTCCTAAATATATTATTAGTAATGAGTACCCTGACACTTTGTCTGGTGGTAGGATACCTGGGCAACCTGAACGTCAGCATTTCTATCCTCGCCAGTGGACTGGTGATTTACTTTATCGGGCTGGCGGGGCTAGGAATTTTTAGTCTTCTCTTCCGCAGCACCGCCTGGTGGAAGATTCCCGCTCTGTGGAGCGGGTTCTTTATGTTGTTAGCGGTCGGGTACGTAGCCGCCGGCCGGTGGGGATTGTATTTCATCTGCTTGCCCACGCTAGGCTCTATTTTCGCGGGCTGGTACTTCCTCTCGCAGCAAGTCTTGCCGGTTGACGACCCGGCACAGCGCAGGTTAGCCTTCCAGGGATTTTTAGGATTCATCTTCGGGCGGCATTATCCTTTCTACGTCATTGGAGATTGGCAGAAAGGCGAGGCCGCTGAAAAGAAAGTGCCTGCGCCTACCGTCCCGGGCAACCCTTTTGCGCGCTTATTTTCTGGGCCGGGAATTATGCTAAACGATAGCAACCACTTGGCGCTGATGTGGGATGGGTACCATCCGCGTATCTGCCCGCCCGGCTTGGGATTTACCCGCAAGTACGAGGAGTTGTTTGCGGCCGTGGATCTCCGCCCGCAATTGCGAGGCGCCACCGTCAAGGCGGAGACCAGTGACGGTATCGTAACCCAAACATATATCTTTATGCCGCACCGCATTGACCAGGGAGGCGAGCAAGTGCGCTTGGGGTACTCTTATCCGTATGACCCCGAGGCTGTCAAGAAAGCTGTCTATGAGAATGCCTACGTGGATCACAAATGGTGGCGTGATGAGGAAGGGTTAGCCCATGAGGAGGTCCAGCGGATTCCCTGGCATGAGCTGATAGTAATGCAAGGGCCGGAAATTCTAAAGCAAATTATCGCCAAATACAAATGCAATGAACTCCACTATAGCAGGAAGGATCCAAACCCACGAGTGGCGATCGCCGGCGCATTTGTAAAGGGACTGCGCGCAGAAATGCGTCCCTTGGGAATCAACTTGATAGGAGGCGGCATCAGCAACATCACCATCTCGGAAAAGGTGGAAGCGCAACGGATCGAGAACTGGAAAGCCAAATGGAGAGCTAAGATCGAATTGGAGGTCGGCGCAGAAGAGGTGGCGACAACTCTCTCCCTGGAGAACATCTGGGCTGAGGCGCAACTGGACGTATTGCAAGAGCTGATTGATATTCTTGCTGATAGCTCCGTGACCAAAGAGACGGCCGCCTTTCAATTGCTCAGTGCTTTGCATGGCAATCCTCCCACGATGACAAATGTACAAAATAATATTCCTGTTTTTGCCTGGTCACTACTCAGACGCGGGGTAGGCAATGAATAAGGGAGAGGAGGCTAGAATGGATAAACTACACTCGCTGGAGCAATATTACTCACCACTTTGGGCGCCGTTCCTGATGGGAGTGCTATTATCGATTGATGCGTTGGTTGTCTTCATGGCCGGTGGCAATCTCCCCCAATTCGGGTGGGCGGTGCTGATAAGTCTGTTAAGCATTCTCAGCGTCTGGCAAATGGCGGTACACTTCGTGCGCGCCTTTTATCAAGTGAAAACCTCTGACGCCGCAGCCGGCTTTCTCTTCCGCCGGGTCTTTGGGCAGCTGAGTATGCGGCCCTTTGTAGTTGTCAAAGGTGGCCAGGTTACGTTGGGGGATGCGCTCGTGGAAAAAATAGGTGGGCCGGCGACGCTAATCGTCTACGCGGATAGCGCGGTAGTGCTGGAACAGGCGGGGCGACTGACCCGCATCTTCCGGGGCCCGGAAACCTTGAAGTTAAAGCCCTTTGAGCGTATCTGGGATACATTAGATTTGCGTCCCCAGAGTTGGCCTTTTGAGGTGAATGCTAGAACCAAAGATGGCATTCCCATCAAATACGAAGCTAATGTGCAATTCCAAATTGATGCTGGAGAGGAGGCTGTCCTCAAAGCCGCCCGGCAAAAATGGATCCGCGACGCGACGCGCACCGAGCCGGATCGCTTGATGATCTGGACCAAACGGGTAATCATCAGCAATACGGAGGGGGGCTTTCGGGCGATCTTGGCGCGTTATAAATTAGATGAGCTCTTGGATGTCACCACCCGCATGGAAATTCGCCAGAAGCTACTGGCGAAATTAACCGGCTCAGTCCAGGGATTAGGCGCTAAGATAATAGATGTGCAACTGGGCGATATTTTACTTGAGGATCAGATTTTAGATCAATGGATTGATACCTGGCGAGCTGAACGCCGGAAAGTAATGCATACCGAGGTTGTCGAAGGGGGTGTAGCCAAACGAGCTAAAATGCTGGAAAAGGCCAGAGGGAAAGTGCGTAGGGAGATTTTCAAGAAAACCATGGAGACTTTCACTGAGATGCAGGATCAAGGCACGGAAAAACCAGAGCAAGCTGTCATTCTCAGTTTTATTGAAGTTATTGGGAAAATAGCCCCGCAGCTCCTGATCACGCGACCAGTTGATATTCTCACCGTCGCCGACACGGTGGAGGAGCATCTGGAAATAGAGCCGCCAGCTGAGGAAGGGGCATAAAGCCGTAACGTTGACCGTCGTCGCCTCCTGGGGAGCAGCCCCGGCAAAAACCGGGGCTGCTCTTTTGCTGGGTGGAATTGGGTTGTTCTCGTGTCACCGGGCCTGCTCTGTTCGAGTTGACGGTTTCTCTTTACAGTGTATAATTATACACTGTAAAACTTACCCGGTAGGCAGAGGAGCAGATGGCACGGCCCAAACAGAGTGCGACAGAGATAACCGCCATGCGCGAGCGCATCTTGAATGCGACGTTTGAGCTTTTGACCCAGCAAGGGCTGCAGACCTTGAGTGTCAGAGCCATCGCCGAGCAGGTGGGGGTTTCGCACATGACGCTCTACACGTACTTTGAAAATCGCGACGCCATTTTCTACGCGCTCCGGGAGCGGCAGCGGGGTAAAAAGCACCAGCGCCGCGCCGCGCAACTGCAAGAGGCGCAATCCGGCGACCCCTGCGTGGTGATGCGCGAGGTGTTGGCCTCCTACGCCCGGCTGGCTGAGGAACATCCCCGTCTCTATCAATTCCTCTGGGTCCATACCGCGGCGCACGCCACCCAGCACCATCAAGAGCACCGTTTTGCATGCAATCTGAACCACCTAGCGGCGCTGATCGAAATTGGCGTGGAGCGAGGATTCTTCCGCCAGTTAGACCCCGACTTAGCCGCCGCCACCGTCTTCTCTTTTGTCAACGGGCCGTTGATCCTCTATCATAGTGGGCACTTGCAGGATAGAGACCGCCTGCGCGCCATCGAAGCCGAAGCTCTGGCTACGGCGTTAACCTATTTGAAAAAGAAGGAATGTTAACGTGAATAAACTGAAACGCTTACTGAAATTCGTAAACCCTTATCGTAAAGAAGCTATTTGGGCTTTGCTTTTGCTTATCGCTGTTATCGCCGTCGATCTAAGTCTGCCGCGCTTGATTCAACGGCTGATTGATAAGGGCGTGACAGCGAGCAATATGCATGTCATTCTAACCACCTCCTTGCTAATGATCGGCTTAGCCACGCTCAGTGCGCTGATGATGATCGGTAACACGCTCCTCGCGGCGCGGGTCTCGCAGAACTTCGCCGCTGACCTGCGCAGCGCGCTCTTCCAGCAGGTGCAAACTTTCTCGTTTGGGAATCTAGATCAGCTGCGCACCGGCAAGTTGATGGTGCGCCTGACCAGCGATGTGAATACGATCCAGATGATGATCTTGCTCGCCCTGCGCATCATGACCCGCGCTCCCTTACTGATGTTGGGAAGTAGCGTGCTCCTGGTTGTGACCAGTCCCCGCCTGGCGCTGATTGTGGCGATCTTCTTACCAATAATTAGCGTCTTCCTCTACTTCTTCATCCGGCGCGCACAACCTCTCTTTTTGAGGGTGCAAAGCAAATTGGATAAATTGAATCAGGTCTTGTTGGAAAATCTGGCCGGCGCGCGCGTGGTCAAAGCTTTTGTCCGCACCCCGCACGAAAATGCGCGTTTCGCAGTGGCCAATGAGGAGTTGACAGCGGAAAATGTCAAGGTCAGACGCTTAATGGCGGTCTTGCCCCCGACCATGTTCCTGATTCTCAACGTGAGAACGGTGGCGGTGCTCTGGTTTGGCGGCCAACAAGCTATCATGGGAGATTTAACGGTGGGGCAGATCATGGCCTTCACCAATTACTTGATGATGACCATGTTCCCGTTACTGCTGCTGGGGATGTTGGCAGCGCGTCTGCCCCAAGCTAACGCTTCGGCTCAACGGATTATAGAGGTGCTAGATAGTACGCCAGAAGTGCAGGAACGCTCTACCGCGCGCGTTCTCCAGGCTACCGGCCGCGTGGCCTTTGAGCAGGTCTCCTTCCGCTACAATCTGAGTGGAGAGGAGCAGGTGCTGACCGATATTAACCTCGTGGCAGAGCCGGGAGAGACGGTGGCGATCCTGGGCGCGACCGGGTCCGGGAAATCCACCTTGATTAATCTGATCCCGCGTTTCTATGAGGTGGAAGCCGGCCGGGTGACCCTGGATGGCGTGGATATCCGCGAGCTAACGCTCGCCTCATTACGTGGGCAGATTGGGGTGGCGCTGCAAGAGACGATTCTCTTTAGCACCACCATCCGCGAGAATATCCGCTACGGACGGCCGCAGGCCAGCGAAGCAGAAGTCGTCGCCGCGGCTCAGGCCGCGCAAGCAGATGCCTTTATTCAGGCGCTGCCGGAAGGCTACGATACCCAGCTGGAGCAGCGCGGTACCAATCTCTCCGGTGGACAGAAGCAACGGATTGCTATCGCGCGCGCACTGCTCATCCAACCCCCCGTGCTCATCTTGGATGATAGCACCAGCGCGGTCGACGTGGAGACCGAGGCCCAGATTCAAGCCGCCCTAACGGCGCTGCGGCAAGATAAAACCGCCTTCATCATCGCGCAGCGCATCAGCACCGTACTCACCGCCGATAAGATTGTGGTGTTGGAAAACGGGAAGATCGCGGCTGAGGGCACCCATGCCGAGTTGCTCCAGAGCAGCCCAATCTACCAGGAGATCTATAATTCGCAGTTGGGGGAGGGGCCAGGTAGCGGCTTGGCGGCTTAGCGTCTCAGCGGCAAACTCCCTTTTTTCAGCTAAATTAATTTTTTCTCAGTGTTCTCTGTGTCTCCGTGGTGAGCTATCTTTGGAGCCATAGTTTTCTAGTAATCAAATCAGAGAGAAGGATAGAATATGACTAAACAAACAGAACGTCGCAGTAGTATGGGCGGCGGCCACGGGCCAGGACGGGGCGGTCACCGTATCGAAAAAGCTAAAGATGTGCGCGGCACGCTCCGCCGGTTAATTATGTATCTACGTCCTTTTACCGGCACCTTGCTCTTGGTCTTTGTTTTGGTAGTGATCGGCACCCTGCTGGTCATCTTAGTGCCCTATCTGCTAGGCGTGGCGATTGATGATTATATCGCTAACCGAGATCTACCCGGGTTACTGCGCATCACCCTATTTATGTTAGGCGCCTATTTGGGACAGTGGTTTATCCAGACGGCGCAAAACTACTTGATGGCCGCGGTCTCGCAGCGGGCACTGCGAGATTTACGCCGCGATCTCTTTGAGCATTTGCAGACACTCTCGCTAAGTTTCTTCGACCAGCACCCTCATGGTGAGTTGCTGAGTCGTTTGACCAACGATGTTGACGCTGTAAATCTTGCGGTTTCGGAAAACCTAACCCAAATGCTCTCCAGTCTTTTCACTCTGGGCGGCATTGTGGTGATGATGTTCGCCGTCAATAGTTGGCTGGCTCTGGGGACACTCACCATTCTCCCGATGATGGTGGGCTTGGTGGGAATCATAGGGAAACGTACCCGCTCAGGATACCGCAAATTGCAACAAGAGATGGGCCGGCTAAACGGGATCATGGAAGAGACTTTCGGCGGGGAGCGCGTGGTGTTGGCTTATGGACAGCAGCAGGCCGCTTTGGATAAATTCACGGCTTCCAATACCGCCGTACGCGACTACGGCATCAAGGCGCAAGTTTACCCCCTGTTGATTGGTCCTCTAATGGGCATTATGAGCAACGCAAATATCGCAGTGGTCGCCGGTTTAGGTGGTTGGCTCGCCTTGCAGGGCTTGGCCAGCGTCGGCAATATCGCCACCTTCATCAGCTACTCCCGCAAATTCGCGGGGCCGTTGCGCCAGTTGGGCAACCTCTACAATCAGATTCAGGCCGCGTTAGCCGGTGCGGAGCGCGTCTTCGAAATCATTGATCGGGAACCGAAACTTAACGATCTCCCCCACGCCATCCCGTTGGCCGACATTGAGGGCGCAGTGCGTTTTGAGCAGGTGAATTTTAGCTACGCGCCAGGCAACCCAGTAATCCAGGAAATGAGCCTCTCCGCCGCGCCGGGTCAAACAATTGCGCTAGTCGGGCCCACTGGCGCGGGGAAGACCACCATCATCAACTTGCTCACCCGCTTCTATGATATTGAGAGTGGCGCTATCACCATAGATGGCGTCGATATCCGCCAGGTGCAAAAAGCGAGCTTGCGCGGCCAATTGGGGATCGTCTTGCAGGATACCTTCCTCTTCTCCACCTCGGTAATGGAAAACATCCGCTACGGGCGCTTGGATGCCACCGATGAGGAGGTCATCGCGGCTGCGCGGCTGGCGAACGCTGATCACTTCATCCGCCACCTGCCCCAGGGATACGAGACCGAGCTCTCCGAGCGCGGCAGCAACTTCAGCTTGGGGCAACGCCAGCTGCTCTCCATCGCCCGCGCGGTACTGGCCGACCCGCGCATCCTGATCTTGGACGAGGCGACGAGCAGCGTTGATACGCGCACGGAAGCCCACATCCAAGAGGCGTTGCTTAAGCTGATGGCCGGGCGCACCAGTTTTGTCATTGCCCATCGCTTGAGCACTATCCGCGAGGCCGATAAAGTGCTGGTAATTGACAAGGGGCGCATCATTGAGCGCGGTACTCATGCGGAACTACTTGCCCAACGGGGATTTTATTATAATCTCTATGTGAGCCAGTTTAAGGGACTAGGGGAGAAAGAAGTAGAGACAGTAGACAGTAGGCAGTAGATGGGACAGAGAGTAAGCGCGAATATCTTAACATTCAGGTTACTCTTCAGGCGCCTGGCCAAACTTGAGAGAGGTCGTCGATTTCCACAGCGGACGCAGATTCGCGCAGATTTTCGCAGATAAAAGCAAAAAAATCGGCGTTTATCAGTGTTCATCTGCGTCCTAAAGGATGGCTGAGTAGTGACGCATTCAATTATAGTATCAACACAAGGAGAGCTACCATGTCTGTTCACAAAATAGCCTTGATCACCGATAGCACTTGTGATATACCAGTCGCCTTGCAGAAGCAATATGACATTGAAGTCGTGCCTCTCTCCATCATCTGGGGAGAGGAGGTTTTCCGCGAGCGCGTGGATATTACCGCGCCGGCTTTCTACGAGCGGCTGGTGCAAGACCCCACCTATCCCACCACCACGCAACCCACGCCTGCCGATTTTGCCAACGCCTATCGCCGCGCGGCGGAGGCGGGCGCGGCGGAGGTGCTGGTCATCGTCATCAGCAGCGCGATGAGCGGCACGTTGACCTCGGCACAGCAAGCCGCCGCGTTAGTAACTATTCCCGTGCATTTTGTGGATTCTAAATCGAATTCGATGAGCCTGGGATGGCAGGTGCTGGCGGCGGCGCGTGCTCGCGAAGCGGGGGGGGATGTCGCTGCGATGCTCGCAGCCGCAGAAGCGGCGCGGAAAAATATGGTCTTCATTATCAGCCTGGACACGTTAGATTATCTTCACAAGGGCGGGCGGATCGGCAGCGCAGCTAGATTCATCGGCAGTTTGCTCAAACTCAAACCACAGATCTACGTTAATCACGAAACCGGCACGGTAGAGGGCGGCCGGCAATCACGCACGCGCAAACGCGCGCTCCGGGAGCTCTGGCGTGATTTCTTCGCCGAACTGGATACCGATAAACCGCTGCACATCGCCGTGCTGCATAATGCCGCTCCCGCTGAGGCCGAGAAGTTGGCCGCGCGTGTGCGAGAGGAATATCATCCTCAGGAATTACTGATCAGCATTGTCTCCCCGGTGCTCGGCGTCCATACCGGGCCGCGCGCCCTGGCGCTCTGTGGTTACGCGGAGAGTGAGTGAGCGAGGAAGCGAGAAGGCGAGAAAGCGAATTATCTCACCACAGAGCCACAGAGGACACTGAGAAGAAAAGATTACACTCAAAGAAGTTAGTTCTCCGCTAAGACGCCAAGACGCTAAGGAAAGAAATTAGTTTTGAGTGTAGTCCGCGTAGGCGGACTGCGTAATGGTAGCCGCAACTTCAGTCGTCAGGCTAACTGAGAAAAAATAAATGGGTCTCTGGGACTTGGCGTGATGAGTGCCACTCGCCGTGAATTTTTCACCACGGATTACATTGACTTTTTACTTTTTTCTGTGCTAATCCGTGAAATCCGTGGTGAATTTTAACTCGACCACGCGAATTCCCAAAGAGCCAAATAAATTTCTTTTCAAATCTTTGTGTCTTCGTGCCTTAGCGGTAAAATGTTTGCCTTAAGACCACTTCATCATGTTTGATCTGCGTCCTATTAAATCAGTTTCAAAATCAGGGGAAGGAATCTAACATGCACTATCATATTTGGACTAGCGGTTGTCAGATGAACGTCGCGGATTCACAGCGTGTCGCCGCCGGCTTGGAACGGCTAGGCTATCTACCCACAAAACGCGCCAAAGATGCCGACGTGATTCTCCTCAATACTTGCGTGGTGCGCCAGCAACCGGAAGATAAAGCCGTCGGGCGTATCAACCAACTCAAGCGCGTCAAAGCGCGCCATCCAGAGCGGGTGCTGGCCGTGATGGGTTGCCTGGTAGGCGAAAAAGACCCGATGCCTTTGCAAAAACGTTTCCCCTGGGTCGATCTTTTCCTCTCGCCCTCGGATCCCACGGATTTGTGGGCCTACCTGGCGGAACACGCAGAGTTGGATGAGGCGCAAACGTTGATCGCCGACGCCGAGGCGCGCCGGCTGGCTCTCGGACGCACCGATACCATTCTCCCGCCATCCGAGGCGGGCCAAACACCGACCGCCTATTTGCCCATCGTCCTGGGCTGCTCCCATGCCTGCACCTACTGCGTCATCCCCTACCGCCGGGGCGTGGAGCGTAGCCGCCCCTCCGCCGCGATTGTGGCCGAGGCCGAGCAGCTGGTCGCGCAAGGCGTCAAGGAGCTCACTTTGCTGGGGCAGATCGTGGACCGGTACGGCTACGACTTGCCGGAGTTCGCCGGGGCGGAGGAGACGCCGTTGGTGACGCTCCTGTACCGCTTGCATGAAATCGAAGGGCTACAACGACTCCGCTTTCTCACCAGTCACCCCCACTGGATGAAGGACGACCTGCTGCGCGCGGTCGCCGCTCTGCCCAAAGTCTGTGAACATATCGAAGTCCCTTGCCAGGCTGGCGATGACGAGATTTTAGCCCAAATGCGGCGCGGCTACACCGTCGCCGAGTACCGGCGCCTGGTGGCCCGCATCCGCGAGCTGATCCCTAATGTCTCCATTGCTACCGACATCATCGTGGGGTTCCCCGGCGAAACCGAGGAGCAATTCCAACACACCTATGAGCTGCTGGAAGAGTTACGCTTAGATAAGGCTCACATTGCTCGCTACTCGGCGCGCCCGCTCACCGTCGCCACGCGCACGCTGGAAGACGCGCTCTCTCACGAGGAGAAAGAACGTCGTCGCCGCGCCCTGGATGACCTCCAAAGTCGTATCCTCGCCGCCAAGAACGCCCGCTATCTGGGCCAGACGGTGGAAATCTTAGTCGTGGGCTACCAAGAGCGCAAGAACCGCTGGTACGGACGCACGCGCACTGACCGCTTGGTCTTCTTTGAATCCGAGGGCGATTGGCTGGGGCAGCTGGCGCAGATCAAGATCACCTGGGCCGGGCCGTGGTCGTTGGTGGGGGAGAAGTTAATAGTCGAAAGTCAAAAGTCGAAAGTCGAAGGTTGAAGTCTGTGCAATCTGCGTAAGCTGTGGGTACGGAATCCAAACACTGTCAGTAAACTTGAAATTAGAGCAGAGATGCGCGAGTTTAGAAATTTGTAGTACCCAGAGGAGAAGTAATGCGTAATCAAATCCCCGTCGCTGTCCATCTTTTCTTTTTGCATAACGAGCAGGTGTTATTGTTGCGTCGTTTCAACACCGGGTATGAAGATGGCAATTATAGTGTCGTCGCTGGTCATGTTGATGCAGGTGAAAGTGTAACTCAAGCAGCCATCCGTGAGGCACGTGAAGAAGTCAACGTGAGCCTGAAGCCACAAGATATGGCGGTCGTACACGTTATGCACCGCAAGTCCGACGATGAGCGCATTGACTTTTTCCTGACAGTCAGAGGTTGGGTTGGCGAAATTACTAATAGAGAGCCGCACAAGTGTGATGACTTGTCCTGGTATCCTTTGGCGTCTCTGCCAAACAATATCATCCCGTATGTAAAACGTGGATTAGAGAACTATCAGAACGGTATTCTCTATGGCGAGTTTGGTTGGCGACCATATACAATTGGAGTAAATACAAGAGAACTTGGAGCGCCTATGAGTGATTATATAAAGTGATCAGAGGTAAAGTTGGTCACGACCAGATTTTTCTCAACTTCTCTGGGGCTTGCATTACAAACGACAAGGGGGAAATCCTTCTCCAAAAAAGAGCGGCTTCTAGGGATGAGTGGGGTTTCCCTGGTGGGGCTTTAGAAATAGGCGAGTCTGCCGAAGAAGCGGTGATCAGGGAAGTCCAAGAAGAAACAGGTTTGAGCGTTGAGGTTGATACACTGATAGGGGTATACACCAAGTATTTCGACGTGTATTCCAATGGCGACAAAGCACAAACTATACTTTTCTTTTTTCAATGCTCTGTCACCGGCGGCAGTCTGAATGTGGATCAAGAAGAGACTTTCGATCTAGCATTCTTCGATCCCCACAATGCCCCTGAACTATTCAATCAACAACATCGAGATATATTGTCTGATTACATAAGCCAGAGGCGCGGGGTCTTCCACTAATCATTCATACGTTCGCCACTATCTGCAGCGCGTACGCGGAATCTATCACCGGTTGAACGCGGAAGAGAGCTGGCAAGAGCTCATCGCTACGCTACGGGAGGAATACCGCCGGCTCCCCGCTTGCCAAGACGAATTTAACAAAGCGGGGTTGTAACCGGATTTAGTTGAAGGTGGAAAGCTGATTGACTGGCAAATCTTTTAGGACGCAGATTCGCGCAGATTATCCGTTGATAAAACTCAAAAATCAGTGTTAACCTGCGTCCAAGTTGTT
>DUEJ01000039.1 GCA_011192175.1 Thermoflexia bacterium | reverse complement strand
TACCTTCTCTTCTAATCCCAGCATCACTTCACGGAACAGTTTACGCGGGACGATTTCGTAGTCCAGGGGGCAGAGCGCGGTACAGGTTCCGCAATGATAGCAGGCTTCGGCGTTAAATTCCTCGGATTCTTTGAGCTTGGCCGCCAGTACAGCTGATACTTTTACCATTAGACCCCCTCGTCCTGCGGTTCGTTAACCAGTTCATATTTGAAGTATCCGTCCACATCAGGGCGCCCAACTGCCTCAATCTCACTGTAACGGCGCATGGCAAAGAGCCAGATGACCACCTCGTGGCTAGGATAACCCAAGGCCTCGGCTAACTCAGGGATGGTTCGAGGGCCTTCTTTAAGCACCTCCGCAATGCGATCTTTCATGACCATTTCCTCATGAACGATTTCCAGCATCCCCCGGCGTATCTTTCCAGAGCTATTCATACGAAAGCCTCCTTAAGACTGGCGTCTATCATCGCGACGATCTGCTCATCCCTAAACCCTTCAATGTCAAGCGCATCATGCGGACAAACGGGCACACAGGGGCCGGCCCCTTTGCAGAGAGAAGCGATGACCAGCGCGACTTCTTTGTCACCGCAGATCGTCTTCTCAATCGCGCCATAAGGACAAGCCTTGAGACATTCGCCGCACCAGGTACATTTGTCCGTATCCACCTGCGCAATCAACGGCTCCAGATCTACGTAGCCTTTCTTCAGCAACCCCCCGGTTTTGGCGACTGCCGCCAGGGCAGAAGCGACGCTCTCTGACATGGTTTTGGGACTCTGGGCCGCGCCGGCAATAAACACCCCATCAATTACAGTTTCCACGGGACGTAGTTTAATATGCACTTCTTTATAGAACCCGTCTTCGCTTTCTGGTATTTTGAGGATATCATTAAGTTGCTCATTCTCTCTCGGCTCC
The DNA here is from genome assembly GCA_011192175.1 of Thermoflexia bacterium. Lineage (GTDB taxonomy): Bacteria > Chloroflexota > Anaerolineae > B4-G1 > SLSP01 > G713. The sequence goes on along the minus strand of DUEJ01000039.1, from coordinate 8,958 downwards.
ATCCCCACAACCAGCACTACCAGATCAGCGCCAATTTCAAGCTCTTCGCCTCCATCCAGAGTATCTTGCACGGTTACTAATAACCGCCCGTCTGCCTCTGTCACCACCGGCGGATTATCCGGCTCCCAACGGAGAAAGAGCGCTCCCCCATGACGCGCCTCTTCGTAAACTGTTTCGTAGTGGCCGTAAGTGCGGATATCACGGTAAAGATGATACTGATTTACCGTCTTTTTTTTCTCAATCTCCAAATCGTGAAGCGTGACCGCGGTGTAGGTGGCTGCGGTGCAACAGTACCGGGAACAGTAACGGTTGGGCTGCGGAGAAATTTCGGTTTCAGTCTGCCGGCTGCCGACGCAGTAGATAAACACCACGTCACGCAACGGCTTGCCACGGTATTCAAGTTTCCCCTCTGCCAGCAGCTGGCGAAATTCCACCAAGTCTACCACGCCAGCTAAGCCCCAACCGTATTCGCCGTCGTTAGGAGTGTAGGGGCTAAAGCCAGTGGTGACTACGATGGCGCCTACGTTCAGCGAGATTTTCTCCTCCCCTTTGATAGCTATTTTTACATTGAAGTCGCCGATGCTGCCAGCCTTTTCAATCAGTTCCGCCTGGGGATAGAGGATAATCCTCTCATTATCTTGAATCCGTTGTAGCAAACCCGCGATTACTGCCGTACCATTTAGACCTTCCGGCCCCATACGACCGGCCTGGAGCGCCCAGCCGCCAGGGTGGGCTTCCTTTTCGATCAAGTAAACGGTCAATCCCATATCTGCCAGCGACAGGCTAGCCCGCATCCCGGCCACGCCCGCGCCAATCACCAGCACGCGGGGTTGGGTTTCTATCCGCAGAGCGTTGAGCGGATGGGTTAAGGCGCATTTAGCAATGCCGGCCCTTACCAGGTGAATGCCCTTTTCTGTAGCCCCTCGCCGATCATCGGTATGCGCCCAGGAACACTGCTCGCGCAAGTTCACATGTACGTATTGGTAGGGGTTAAGCCCCGCCCGCTCAGCCATGCCGCGAAAAGTAAATTTGTGAAGGGCGGGCGCACAGGAAGCGATTACCAGTCCATCCAGTTCTTCATTCTGAATATCCTTGATCATCTCCTGTTGCGCCGCATCCGAGCAGGTGAACATGTGCGTCTTGGCAACTACAATGCCCGGCTCGGCGGCCACTTCTTCCCGCACTTTTTCCACATCCACATAGTCGGAGATATTACCTCCGCAATAACAGACGAAAACGCCGATTTTCCGTTCCTCTACCATTAGGCCGTCCTCGCTTTTTCAAGATAAGCAGACACTTGCGCCGCCGCCGCGCCAGAATGTAATACCGTATCTGGAATATCTTTCACTCCATTGACGGTGCCGGAGATAAAAAGTCCCGCCACACTGGTGCCACCCGGTTCATTGATAGGATCTACCTCGCGGACATAGTTAAAATCATCCGCTTCCAGTTCTCCACCTTTATACAGGCCAAATACCTCAGTATTCGGTAAAAAGCCCACAGTCAGAACCACGAGGTCATGCTCGCTAGTCTGCATGCCGCCTTCTCCTAACATATCTTCGTAGTGCAACGCCAGATTGCCATTAGCGAGCTGTTCGATACGCGCCACCTTTCCCTTGACGTATTCCACGCCCATAGCCGCAGACTGTTCATAGAACTCGTCGTAGCCTTTACCAAAAGCGCGAATGTCAATATAGTAGATGGTTACATCAGCGATGGGGAGGGCCCCCATGATAAGCTGGGCATGTTTGATAGCGTACATGCAACCGATACGACAACAGAGAGGATTACAAACAGTATGATCCCGAGAACCATTGCAGAGTACAATCGCAATGTTTTCCGGTTCTTTACCATCAGAAGGACGCAGCACCCCATTGTATGGCCGAGTAGGCGCCAGTAACCGGTCCATTTGAGGCCCGGTGATCACATCAGGGAACACGCCGTAGCCCAGCAAGTCCTTATTTGCAGGCTCCATAATCTCATAACCGGTAGCCAGAACCACACTCCCCACGCGCAACTTCATGGGTTCCGGTTTCATGCTAAAATCAATGCAATCCGCCGGGCAGACGTTGACACATTCCTGGCACTGGGAACAGCCTGCGCAGTCTAAGCAGCGACTGGCTTCCCAGCGAGCATCCTCTTCGCTCAACACCCCTTCGTAGGTTTCAAAACTCTGAATACGCTCGCGGGGGGGACGAATTGGCAGGGAGACAGGCGTGATGGTCTTCCAATTTTTAGTCCGCTCCAAGACCGTTTGCTTATCCACCACTTCTAGTTGATCACCGAAAGGCACATCCATGGATGCGCCTCGGAGCAGACGATCCATATAGAACGCCGCGCGCCGTCCTTGTCCCATAGCTCTAACAATGATTGAGGGCCCCAGGACTGCATCGCCGCCGGCAAAGACCACCGGATCTGAAGTCTGCAAAGTCTGAGCGTCAACCTTGATGGTTTGATTAGGCGCCAGGGCCAGTTCAGCAGCGAAAGGCTCTGTACTGGGAGCGAGACCAATCGCCAACACAATAATATCCACCGGAACGTTATATTCCGTACCTGCGGCGAGCTCAAAACTCTGCATCCGGCCTTCAGGCGAGAATTCAATTTTAGCCACCTGCAACAATTCCAGGCGCATCTGATCTTGTCCGTTCTTGTAAATCCGTTTAGCCGAACTGCCCGCCAAGATTTGAATACCTTCTTCGGCGGCCTCATTCACTTCCCATTGGTGCGCCGGCATTTTATCGCGCGGCTCCAGACAGGCAATGGAGACAGTGGCCGATTCCAGCCGGATCGCAGTGCGCGCCACATCTAACGCCACGTTGCCGCCGCCCAGCACCACGATATGCTTCCCCTTAAAATCCGGGAGCTCGTCGTTCATACTGGCTTCTCTCAGGAACTTCATACAATCCTGCACCTCGGCGCCAGGCAGGTCACGTCCCCTGATCGGAATAATGCGCGGCTTCTGATTGCCTACGCCGACAAAAATCGCCTGAAAGCCCGCCGCTTTAAGTTCAGCGAGGCTCTCCACCCGCGCGCCGGTCTTTATCTCCACCCCCAGCGCGGTGATGTTGCTGATATCACGATCCACCACGTCTTTCGGCACCCGGTAAGCCGGGATGCCATGCCGCAACATCCCGCCGGCATGTGCCGCAGCTTCAAAAACAGTTACCTGATGTCCCGCTTTCGCCAGATGAAAAGCGGCGTTCAGCCCGCTAGGCCCCGAGCCAATAATCGCTACCCGCGAATCCAGTTGTTTTTCTACCGGCCCGTATTCAGGGACCGGATGTTCCGCGTAATAGCGATCTGCCATAAAGCGTTTGATCGCGCGGATGTGCATAGTCCCATCCTTACTCCCCCGAGTACATTCACTCTCGCAGAGCGCGTAACAAGCGCGGGCCAAACTGCCGACCAACGGCGCATCTTCCAAGTGCATCCTAAACGCCTCGGCATAGCGTCCCGCACGGACCAGCGAGACAAAGCCACTGGGTTTCACGCCCGCCGGACAGGCGTTAGTACAAGGCGCCTGTCCCTGCCGGCTGATAATGGCCTTTTTCGGCACCGCCTGGGGAAAAGGGATATGCGCTGCGCGCCGCGCGATCAAATTATAATTATACTCATCCGGCAATGCGACAGTACAGACCTCTTCGCACTGGGCGCACCCGGTGCAAGCGTCAAAATCTACGTAGGAAGCTTTTTTGTGCAAATCCACGTTGAATGAACCGTCTACATTGCGCGTGAACCCGTCCACTTCGGTGTAGACTAGCGGCGTGATCTGCGGATGATGCGCGGCAGCGGCCATTTTGGGAGTCACGATACAACTCGCGCAATCCAGCGTCGGGAAAACCTTGCTCAACAAGATAGCTTTCCCGCCGATACTCGATTGCTTATCTACCAACAAGACTTCATAACCCATGTCACCCAGTAACGCGGCTGTTTCCATCCCCGCCACTCCGGCGCCGACGATCATGACATCGTAATCCAGCTCCTTTTTATTACTCTCTGGAGTCATGGCTTCTTAACTCCTCCTGAAACTTTTTTATATGGGATACGAAATTATCCGCACAGACCGAGCAAATTCCTGACATCTTCAATTTTTTAGGGCTGATATGGCGCTCTCTAAGCAGCTCTTGCGTTTTCTTGATCAGGGCACTCGTGCGCGCAGTGCAATCCGGTAGATACGCACAATCCCCTCCACAAGCCGCCACAAAAACACCATCAAAACCTTTTTCGAGAGCGTGAACAATCCAGGCCGGCTTGATCCCGCTAGAACAGGGCAGGGGAATCACTTGAACCGCCGTCGAATAGTGCATGTGAGCGCTGCCCGCCAGATCAATACCAGGATCAGAAATCGCGTTACTGGAAAAGACAAGTATTTTTGGATCAGTCTTTTTGCCGCTCACAGTAGCCATTTATTTTGTCCTGCGCAGATAAACACTCCAAAATCCGTCATTCTCGATATCACCCAAGTATTCATGCTTCTTCTTTCTGCACCAGCGTTGAATATCGATTATCGTACCAGAGTCGGAGGACTGAATTTCCATCACCCCGCCAACCGGACAAGTACTGATGCCCCGTCTCGCATCCAGCAACGGACCAGGACAAGCTGTCCCCCGAGCATCCACCAACTTCCCAATTTCCAAAGCCTTAAGTTCATCCGCGTTCATGCTATTATTCTCCTATGCTGCCTAATTAGATTAGTAAAAAATCCCTGCTAAAAACACCAAAAACTATCAACTACCTGCTACTGTTGAGCGATTTATTCAAATTGAAGTCTCCATCAACTTTTACGTCTTGGTGATGAAATTTATTTCCTCAAGGAGACTACAAAAATTGTCGCTCCTACGGGATTACATAAACCAACATTGCTTCGCTCTACTAAAAAGATCTACAAACGTTCCCACTCCCACATACTCCAGATTGGGGTAATCAATAAATTCCTCTTTCTTGAACCCCATCAAGTCCATCGACATCGTACAAACGTAAATTTTTATACCAAACTCTGCCGCATCCGCGAGCAATTCTTCCAACGATTTAACCCCATGTTTCTTCATAATTTCTTTGATCATCACGGGCCCCAGGCCTAGCAGCTGCATCTTGGAGAGGGGCAATTTACCCGCGCTATTGGGCAACATCGCGCCGAACATCTTCCCCAGGGCATCTTTCTGCACCGACTTCTGCGGATCACGCAGCGCCGCCGTCCCCCAGAAGGTGAAGAACATATCCACCTCCATATCGTAGGCCGCGGCTCCCAGCGCAACAATGAAGGCCGCCATCACATAATCCAGGTCGCCGCTCATCACGCCTAACGCCAGACGATCCTCTGGAGCATTCTCCTCAAGAATCTCCACCCGGGCTTGCAACGCTTCGATCTGTGCTCTCAAATCCTGTGCCTCTGTTACTCCCATCTTCTCACCTCCAGGTGATATTTAACCCTGTTCCCTAAAAGTTCATTTTTTGACCGGAATGTTAGAATTCATGCTTTCCGCAGCTCTCCCGCGCTCTAGCATATCCTCAAGAATTACCTCGCGAATCAGCTGACACGCTTCAATTAGTTTAGTATATCTTAAACTATAATAAATAGTTTGGCCTTCCCTGCGACTTTGTACAACATTATTATCTCTAAGAAGGCGCAGATGCTGACTGGTAGTGCTCGCAGATGCGCCAATCGCCTTCGCAATCTCGCCCACACTCTTCTCCTCGTCACAGATAAATTCCATGATCGTCAAACGCCCCGTATGTCCCATCAGGCGGCAGAGATTAGCATGTTTTTCAATAATCTCATAATTTTGTACTTTCATATTTGCTATAATACAATGCTTTTAGATTTTGTCCATTTTGACACTCTCGTTAGTGTCACGAGAATTTCGCGGCGACGCATTCTAGTCTCTGTCCACGCCGGTCGACAACCGGCTTTAGCCTCTAGCAACCTACTTCATAGGCAGTATCCCGGATTGTCAATCCGGCGGGCGGAATACCATTCCGCGCTACAAGCCCCCGAAATATCAAGATGATACCCCCCTAAAGACACTAACGATAGTGCGCTTCGTATCTGCTATGACCACTTGTGTGGATCCCATTATCATTCTCCCTTCCAGCCTTTCTCCCCAAACCGGCAAAGCTTGAAGCATTGTGCCCTGAACAGGAAAGGCCAACCAGCAGGCGGAGCACAATCCCCGCTTCTGGGCAGATTATACTCCGCCTCAGGCGCGGATAAAATCGATCATCATGCGCAACAGGAAATAGAGCACCAGCAACATCACTGCCCCGCCAAGCCAGATATTGGGAACCCCGAACAGTACCGCCAGCGCGCCAAAGAAGAACACGCCCACAAATCCGCTGATAACCAACAACGCCGGGATCATCGCCAGACAGTTCCCGGCAACGAGCTGCGCTTTCACCTCGGCGAAGTCGACGGTGGCATGTCGCTCGACGGCGGCCCCCTGCCCCACAAAGAAGGAACGTTGCACCCCCACGCGCTCTTCGGGAAACTGGTTGACTTGACCGCTCATAATTTCTGCCCCGACCTCTGGCCCACTGCGATAGTTCGTCTGGCCGGAAAGGATCAGAATAGTAACGCCGCCAATGATCAGGACAACCAGGCTAATTCCGGCTAACACCAATGCTAAAATCACCATAATTTCCTCCGCTAAAAGCCCTCTGTGTCTCCACGCTCAAGGCGCTAAAATTTTCGTAATTTATCTTTGCCCGCCTGGTGTTCGTAATTGCGCCGCAGCATCCCGGTAGCGCGGCGCATCCCTAGCGCAGCGTAAAATTCCTGCAAGTCCGGATCACAGGTCAAATCCACCATGTACAGATCATCAAGTTGTTCCAACATGCGCCGGACCAATTCCCTGCCAATCCCTTGTCCCTGGTAGGCAGGCAACACTTCCAGCAATGGGATGTAGGCGCTCAGAATCCCATCGCTGATGGCGTTAAGGTACCCCACCACTGACCCGGACTTATCGTCAATGGCTAAAACAATCCGGTAGCTCTGTTGAAGTATTCGCAAATGTGTTTGCGGGGACGGTGGATAAGGCCAACCGACAAAGAAGCCCTGGAGTTTACCCTGGGTAATGTTGGTTAAGTTATCTGCATAAAAGATCATATTGAATTAGTAAGGCGGCTCAGACGGCCCACAGTAAGCACACATCCCCATCCGCGGTGAATTACCCAACGGCAGCGGGTTCCCATAATCGTCGTGGGGGTGCGTCTGGACATGTTGGTCGCAGAGCAATCCCGCTTTGTCATCCTCGTAGAGACACCCCAGGCAGAGGTACGTAGCCGGCGCGCCACATTCCATGCACCGCAGATCCGGTGGATTATTGCGCGCCAGCAAGAAAATGGGATACGAGGTCAACGGGCGCCCCGTGCGTACTTTGCGCACCTTGATCAACGTCTCGGAAGTACTCCCGAAATCGTACAGATGGGTCAACTCCACTCCTGGTTCAAGCACGGCATCCAACCGCGTGTCCAGAGGAATTTCCTCTGACCAACCCCCGTAAGTGAACATGCTCAGATGGCCGCAACATTCCAGCCAAATTCCCCGCAGGTAATAGTCCAGGTCATCCAGAGTCGCTGTGCCGTTCACTTCCAAGTGCAGCCAGTAATCCCCGCCCCAGGCGTCTTGAACCTGCAAATGGTAGAGCTGTTGTCGCTGCGCGTCTCCCTGTTCAGCGGCAGCGATGGCCTTTTTCCGCTCTGCGCAAGATTCAAAATGCCGGGATAGCCCTCCTCGCGTCATCTCTCGCCCACAAAAAATACATTTACCGCGTGGTCGTTCACTGTGTGCCATTTTTTACCTCCGTAGTGAAAGTTAAAAAGTCGAAAGTTGAAAGTTTTTTTCTCATCGCTGAAAGCTTCCCCTCATGACCGTTCCCGCCAATTATCCAATCGCAAGTCATACCCTACATTCTTAATTTGCCTATAGTGTGCTTGGTTGCCTGTGATCAGAACAAGGTCATGCCGCAGGACCAACGCAGCAAGCATCGGATCAGCGCGTCCAATAAGTCGGCCAACGCGCTCCAAATGGCAACAACTCTACGGCGGACAATTCCGTTAGAAATTGCCGCACGCGATCCTCTTGTCTGATTTTATGCAGTCCTTTAACAATCTCCCTCACAGTAATGGCTGAGATAGTATAATATCCCTGAACTGCACGATAAGCAACAGCACGAACAGCTACTGTTTGAGCCACTCCCTTGAGCATTTCAGAAAAAATATCGGTATCAAGTAATGCTCTATCCATGAACTACCCTCAACGAATCAGTCTCACGGGCTGTCATCGCATTTTCGAGTACCGCATCCATCAACTCCGGCTCTTGCGAAAACATTCCCAATATAGAATCCTCAACAACGATTTTCGTAGTCGACCTCTTGACAATCTCACCAATCAGGGACTCCACGGTCAAATGCTGGCGGGCTGCTAGGTCACGGGCCCGCTCAATCGTCCGTTCATCTAAATGCAGTTCCAATACAGTCATCTTTCACCTCCTAAATTGATGTTTTTACTATACCATAAATGTTAGTTAGCTTCCGTTCATAAAAAGCCAGATTGAGTTACAAAATCGGGCCGTCAGCGCATTTTTGAGTACCAGTAGTCTGAGAAAACGCGGCCGCAATCTGCCGGTGCAGGGGGAGGTTCTCCAAGTAGGTTTGCCGGAAGTGGCTATCCTCAGGGATGAGAGCATATTTACGCATCATCTCAGCATGAGCGCGCTGCAAGTATTCGGCAGCCTCTGCATCACGGCCATTAGCCTGCAACGACTGGAAATGCCGGTAAAACAACTCCTCGCTGGTACATTCCACGATTTGCACAAAACCGAATTGCTCATAGATATCGAGCGCCGTTTGTGAAGTCCATAAAGCAGCGTGTTGGTGTTCGGCCCGCTCCTCCGCTCTCTCGCTAAGCGGAATCAATTGCAAATGAGCCACGGATTCCTCGCAGAAGGCCGCCATGCCATA
>DUEJ01000038.1 GCA_011192175.1 Thermoflexia bacterium | reverse complement strand
GGACTATGGTAGTGCTGGGCAGCCGGGTGAATTTCTTGACCCAGGCGCGCTCCAATCCAAAGGCGATGGCGTAGGGGAGATATTGCTCAAAGAGCGCGGTGGCTTCTGTGAGGTCAGTGTAGCGTTCCAAATCCTGCAAGTAACGGCGGAAGGCTTCCCACTTGAGCGCCATGATTTTGCCCTCCTCCGTTTTTTCCGGCATGAATTGGGCTACGATGATGGTAGCGATGCCTACCACGCCGAGCGCGATGCCGGGGCAGATGGCGACGCGCGTGTAATCAGAGCCTACGCAGCTGAGCATGATGCCGCCGAGAAATCCCAGCACGATGAGCAGGACGCCCAAGCCGCTATACTTGCCGCGTATCTGCTGCGGACTGGCGCTGAAGTAACCGCGTTCCACTACCGCCTGGTAGAGCTCTTTTTGGAGCGTGGGGAGATGCGTGTAAAACTTCTCTTTAAGGTCGCTTAACTTACGAGTGCGCCCTCTTCCAAAGACGAAGTTGAGTAGCTGCCGCTCGTATTTCTCCAGCCCGTCGGCGGCTTTCTCCGTGCGTTGGAAGGTAAATTCGCGGTTGGTGGCGCCGAAGAAGCCTTTTTTCTGTTCCTCTTCAAAGACGAGGTAGCCGCGCCGTGCCAGATCCACCAGCGTGGCGATGATATCTTCCATATCGGCCTTCTCATCAACCAGGGTCCCGACCACGCCAGGGCGGTCTGGCGAAGGTGGGGTGGGGAGGATATCCGCCGGGATAGCTACTGCGGGGTCGCGCCCGCGCAGATACCAGAACAGGATCAGCCCTACCAAGCCGCCGACCAAGAGGAGGAGGCTTAAGACCGTGATTGCCAGGTCAATCAGCGGTTTGCCATCCTCCACCCGCTGCCAGGTGGCGGCCTGCCCGGCCACGATGCCATGCGGGAATTGCACCCGTACCTCGAACTCCTCGCCGCTGGGGATGGTCTCTAACGTTTTGAAGGTAACGATGGGGCTGCCCTGCCCGCTGCTCTGCGCGTTGATGTTGTAGGCTTCCACCACCTCGGCGGTGGCGCCGTCTGGCAGTTCTACTGTGACGGTGGAATGGACCACGTGGGCGATCAAATCCGCCGGGATGGCCTTCCACCAGAGCTGGTCGCCGTCGTCGTAATAACGCAATCCGCCATGTACTAAGTAGCGCAAAAGGTATTCTTGGCGGCCTTCCGTGGGAGCGAAATACCATTTGATGTAGAAATCGCCCTCTTCCCGGTAGGTATCGAAGGTGCCGGCGGCTGCGTTAGAGGAGGCGGTAAATTGTTCGCCATTTCCCCAGACCTGCACATCGGTGATCTTTTTGAGGCGGTCTTGGTTGATGTTGCGATAGGCGAAGGTAAAGGTGCCGCCGGAGAATTGGAGTACCTGCCGCTCCTCCACCCAGAAAGTCCCATCTGAGTTGACGATGATATGCACGTCAAAATTCTCCCAATAGCCACTCTTGGCGGGCGGCGCTGCGTGGGCGCTGCCTAATCCCAGCAGACTGAGTGTGAGCAAGAGGATCAATCCAAAATTAAGTAAGCGGTGTTTCATGGGGTCTCTCCTTATACTGGTGGATAAATTGTCAATCTCATTTTATCATAATTAACTTTTTTTCGTAACTGCTTAACTTCTAGTTACACAGAGTTCCGCAGAGGGTTGCACAGAGACCGGGAGAGAGAAAAAAATTTTGTTTTCTCTCAGTGGCCTCCGTGGCTCCGTGGTGAGTTATTTTTTCTTTAGGACGCAGACCAGCGCGGATGAACACGGAGGGTTTGTTTGTTGCTAGCCGAAAAAACATTTTTAGGGTATTTTCTGCGCTTGTCCGTGTCTTACTACCTAAAACTGTCCGGTAGCTAGCGCTATATTGGCTATAAAACTCATTTTTTCCTCAGTGTTCTCCGTGCCTCCGTGGTGAACCCCTTGTTCCTCAGCAAGCTCACGGTTGAGTGTGGTAAAATATGGGCCAGTGGGATTTTTAGCGGGAGGATTTCATGCGACGTTTTCTAAAGGCGATTTTTTTGCTGATGATACCGGTCTTGTTGATTGTCGGGGCGGTACGGGTAGTGACTTTCCCCTGGTTCCCGGCTTGGGAGTATCGCCGCGCCACTTTTCCTGCCGCGCCACTGCCGGCGGGCGAGCGGTCGCGTTTGGCGCGCGAGTGTATCATTTTCCTCAATGCGCCGCGCGATATCGAGCGGCTGGCGGGGCTACGGCTACCTGATGGTGCGGCGGCGTTCAATGAGCGCGAGTTGCACCACATGAGCGATGTTAAAGAGGTTTACGATGCTCTTTCGGTGGCGGCGCTGGTGGCGCTGGTGTTGGTGGTCAGCGCTGGCGGGGTGTTACAGCGTCGCGGCTCCGGCGCCGAAGTCTGGGGAGCGCTTTCTAGTGGGGCGTTGATGACGTTAAGCGCCTTGTCGCTGTTGGGCATGCTGATGTGGCTCTCCTGGGACGACTTCTTTGTGGGACTGCATAGACTTCTTTTCCCGGCGGGTTCTTGGCTTTTCCAGTATACGGATACCTTGATCCGGCTCTTCCCCATGCGCTTCTGGCAGGATGCGGGACTGGCGGTGGTAGGAGTAATCGCGGTGCTCGCATTTACCCTGGCGCTGGTCGGGCGGATGATGCAGCGGCGCGTAGCAGGATGAACTTATCCGCAGATCACATAATTAAATGGGCTTTGGACCACGGAGAAATGCCGATGCGGAAGGTATTTGCACGTGAGATCAATACCGTTTTGGTGGGCAGTTTGTGTTTTGTGGCGTTGTCTTGCACGTTGATTGACTCCCCTGCATCGCCGAGGAACACCGAGCCTTCATCTGTCTCAAGGAATGGATTGGACGAGTTCCCGATGGCAGTGGGGACGACATGGGTTTACTCGTACATCCCGTATGACCCTCTCCCCTCTGACCCAACCCAAATTATTACCGCAACATATCTAATGACCGAAACGGTGGTAGAAACCGAGGTGTTACCACCTTATTCTGCCATGAAAATTCGCCGTGACACAAGTCCGGTCTCTTCGACGCCGCTGACACTCACAAATCTGCCGGTTGAGGAATTCTGGTATGTAATAAGTGGAACATTAGTATTTGAGCAAGGTCAGCTTCCAGAACTAGCCGCTTTTGATCCTGATTATTCGCGATTGGCCTATGATCTGCCTTTAGTTGTCGGGAAACAATGGTGCCCAATATGCTTGGATTTGAAGAATCCAGACAATCCCGAGGACGTCCATTGTGAGGCAAATGGCATGAGAACTGTAATAGAGCGAACGTCTTATCGGACTCCTCTGGGTGAATTTGAGGATTGTTATGAAATCATTGAGACTTACCTCAGTGGTGGAATCACACGATGGTTTTGTAATGGCGTCGGTGTGGTAGCCGCAAAGTATGACCATGCTGGTACACGCTTCGGATTTCAACAAGAGCTCATCAAATACTTGCCAAGTTCACCATAGCTTGCTGTCCAACAAGAACATCAAACCGCGTGGGTGAGGCGCAACCGGGAGGCGAGATGCAGCCGGAGAGCAGCTTGTTTCATGGCTCAGCTGCCTACGAAAGGGAAGATGCTACAATTACTTTAGGAGAATACAGATGAACGAAACTATAGCCGTAATTCAAAATCGCCGGTCAGTCAGAGCTTTTCAAGACAGACTCATTGATCGGGACATTGTAGATTTGATAGTAAACTCCGCTATGCGCGCTCCCACCGCCGGGAACATGATGCTTTATTCTATCATCGAGGTTGACGACCAGTCGCTGAAGGAGCAACTGGTGCAATCTTGCGACAATCAACCATTTATCGCCAAAGCGCCGTTAGTCTTGCTCTTTCTTGCCGACTACCAGCGCTGGTTTGACTTCTTTAGCGCCTCAGATGTAGCATCCTACTGCGAGGCGGAAGGGAAAGAGTTTCGCTTTCCCGGTGAAGGCGATTTGCTGCTGGCGTGCTGTGACGCTCTCATCGCGGCCCAAACTGCCGTGATCGCCGCAGAATCGCTGGGGATTGGTTCCTGCTACATCGGTGACATCATGGAAAACTACGAGCACCACAAAGAGTTATTTGATCTGCCGCAGTACGTTTTCCCGATCACACTGCTTTGCTTTGGTTATCCCAAACCGGCTGCAGCTGCGCGAGAGCTTACTCCACGATTCTCTCAAGAGTACATTCGCTTCACGAACACCTACCGCAGATTTGACAAGGCGGCATTGGACAAAATGTTCGCGTCCAGACAACGCCAACACTATCCCGGCAATGCCGCCAACCTCGGCCAAGCTTACTACACCAGAAAATTCTCGGCAGACTTCACCATCGAAATGACCCGCTCAGTCAGAGCAGCTCTCCAAACCTGGAAAGCAAATCCGCAAATGGCAAATCGGTAAATGACGGCACACGCTTATCGGGGACAGCAGCAAGAATACCCCGGCATGAAGTACCAGGACTACGCAGCGACGCCGGCTCCAGCCGACCAGAGTGTCATTCCGAGCCAGACGGAGCGCTAGCGACGCGCCCGCGAGGAATCTTCGCGCTCGAAATTTGGAACGCTTCAGCAGCCAGCGCGCCCCCGTACATCTTCCATACGATACACAAACACGGCGTTAGCTTGCGGGGGGATTACCCATTGCTGATAATAGCGCCAAGGCTTGAGAGCATTTTTTTTAACACTTGGCGCACGGTTTCATGGGACACACTGGTGCTGTCCACGGCCTCCAGCTGGACTACGCGCGCGGCTAACAACCGCAAGGTCCAGCGCACATGTCCCTGCGGCGGGGCACTGCAGGCCAACGCTATCAAACGCGCTTCTGCATCTCCGTCCAATTTGCGGAGGTACTGCCGTTGTGGCTTCCGGCGTTCAATCGCCACCAGGCCCCCGGCGGTCACAAAGCGTTGCCGCACCCGCGCGACCGTGGCCGAGCCCACATCTAGGGCGGCACTGATAGCTGCATCCGTCCACCCCGCATGGGCTTTGAGCAGGATGCGGCAACGCGTTAGTTTGCGGGCGGAGGCCACGCCAGCTGAGATCAAGGTCTCCAATTCCTCTTGTTCCGCGGCGGTGAGGTCTACCAGATATTTTTTCTTAGGCATACTTATCCTCCTGCGGCATACAATGCTTTCACTGGAGGGAGTATACCTTAACTGGGATTATTTATCAAATCACACTTGACAGAACACTAGATAAGAGTCATCTGAGTGACCCGCGCCGCCTAGCCTGGTTGTTGCTGGCCACCAGTTTGGCCTACATCTGGATGATTTATCTGGGCATAGATAATCTCCTCAATGGCAAACGGCAGCTAATTGACCGCACGGACCGGCGAGACAAAAGTATCTTCCGCCTGGGTCTCGACTGGCTGACGTACTTATCCGCCGAAAAAGATATCTCGCCGCAAAGACGCCAAGCTGCTAAGAAAAATCTGTGTATAGTTCTTGGCGAAACCTCTGAGAGACACTTTCTGAAAGTTGATTTTCAAATCTTCGCGCCTTTGCGCCTTTGTGTAAAAATCTCGGTTTTTTTCAGTAGAGCCAGTAACTGGGTTAGCGAGGTATGAAACGGCTACCTTGCCCCGCCTTTTGAAAAGCTACCGCTAGTCACCCAAGCGGATGACCGCCAAAATCTCGAAGTCGTCCCGGCCACGGATCCGTGAGAGCACTGCCCGCGACGCGGTGAAGAGATAACTCGGCTCAGTCTCCAGCGCTACGTCACATTCTGCCAACCCTTCCAATGCCGTGACCAACGTCGGTCGCCAGCCCGCCGCCGAGGGGAAATGCGGTTCTATCCCCTGAGACAACAACGTCGCGTCCACAACGTGCAAGAAATCCTCCAACGGCCTCGAATCGCGAATACGCCAGCGCAATAAACAAGATCCCCAGAAAGCGTGTTGTTTGGCCCTCAACCCCTCGGCTACGATACGAAATGACGGGAAAACCGTCAGCGCGGATTGCAAAGTAGTGATCAGCAGAGACAAGCTCATCTCATCCGGTAGCAGAAAGCGTTGCATGGTAAAATGTACATTGCGATGCGGCACGCCGCCAAAACGAGTTTGCAACTCCTCTTGGAGCCACCGTAACCGGGCGCGCTCGCTTTCCAGCGGTTCCAAGAGAATACAGATATCGTTTGCCTGAGCAGTACGTGGTTTGAGTTTCATAGCCCCTATTTTAAGGAAAAAACAACAAATATGCAAATCGGTAAATGGTTTCTCAACCGCCGCGCGCGCTACCTCGCCCCTGCTACTTGAGAAGATCCGAGAAAAGTCTCCAAATCGTTGACAGGTAGCTCAGATCGGTTATAGTATTTTTCAACATACCAGATTGATCGAGAAAACGAGGCCCGCAATATGAACCAGAAATTTTCACTCTCCACGCGCTTGCTGCTACTGATCACCGGGATAGGCGCAGCGTTGCGCTGCGTAGCTCTCGGCAGCCTCCCCCCGGGGCTGCACTTTGACGAAGCGGTCTACGGCTTGCTGGCTCTCAATATCGGGCACGGTCATTATCCGGTCTTCTTCTCCTCCTACACGGGCCGCGAACCGCTCTACATGTACGCGATGGCGCTGGTCTTCCGTGTAGTCGGAGCCAATACCTTCGGCATCCGGTTGACCTCGGCTCTCATCGGCTCCGCGACCATCCCGCTGGCTTACCTGCTCTTCCGCGAGCTCTTCCCCTCGCGGCGCATCGCGCTGCTCACGGCGGCCCTGACCGCGCTCTCCTACTGGCATCTCACCGTCAGCCGCAACGGATACCCGAACATCCTTATCCCGCCGCTGGAATGTCTGGCTCTCCTCTTCCTCTGGCGCGGCTACCGCGATAATCGTAAGGAGTGCTTCGCTCTGGGAGGGGCCTGCATTGGATTGGTACTCTACACTTATCTGGCCGCCCGCCTCTTCCCGGTCACGGTAGCGCTCTTCTTCGGCTACACCTTGCTCGTGGATCGCCCGCGCGCGCGCTCCCGTTTCTGGGGAATAGCATTAGCCGCTCTGGCCTCCATCGTAGTATTCTCCCCGCTGGGCTATTACTTCATTAACCATCCGCACGATTTCTGGGAACGCGCCAACCAAGTATTAGCTACCCCACAGGCGACCCCCGGGGCGGTATGGCGCTTGTACGGCAGCAATATCCTCAAGACGTGGGGGGGATTCTTCATCAAGGGCGATCCCCGCTGGCATTACAACCTGCCCGGCAAACCCATCTTCGATCCGCTCCTGGCGCCCTTCTTCTTGCTGGGAATAGGCCGAGCGTTCAAAAACTGGCGGAAACCGGAGTACGCCCTGCTCCCCATTTGGGTTGTGGGGATGTGCCTCCCAGCCTTGCTCACCTTTGACCGGATGCCGCAGGGACAGCGGATGTTCGGTATCATTCCCGGCGTCTTTGGACTGGCTGCGCTGGGGTTGGACGCCACGCTGCACTGGTTCACGGAACGCTGGGGACCAGAGCGGCAGCGCTTGCTCACCGGCGCGTTGCTGGCCTTGCTCCTCTGGGAAGGCATTAGCACTACGGACGCTTATTTCTGCGATTGGACGCAGCAGCCAGAAACTTACCACATCTTCGATACCGCCTATCAAATGGCCGCCGAGAAGGCCCAAACCGAATTGGCCCATGGGAACACCGTGGTGCTCCCGTCCTACCATTACCAACATCCCACCGTCTCCTTTTGTGCGAGGGATAGCTTTGAGCAGCTGGTCTGGAGCGTGGGCGGCGATAATTTAGTGCTCCCCCAACGCGGAGGCGAGCAGGTGCTCTATCTGCGGCCGGCTGATAATCCCCCCAACGAGATTATCCAGGAGCTCACGGCCCGTCTGACGGAACCGCTTGCCAGGGAGTGTTACCCCACCGGTGACCTCGCGCTTACCATCCGCCGCCTAAAACCAGGGATCCTGGCCGAGGAAGCCAATGCGTCCGTCCGCGCCACCTTCTCCGATGAGCTCGCGGTGTTGGATTGGGAACTGCCGGCCAGCGCGCCGCGTGATCAACCGGTACCGGTGCTGGTACACTGGCGCGCGCTCCGCGCGGTGGAAGGGGGGCGAGATTTGCGCTTGCACCTGACGGATGAAAACGGCGTGCTCTGGACACAGAGTGGGAGCGGCGGCTATCTGGCGGCGGAGTGGCAAGCAGGAGATACGGTCTATCAAAATTTCACGTTGCCCTTGCCTGCCGGCATCCCGGCGGGGAACTATGAGGTGCGGCTGCTCCTCTCCCGCGAAGGAGCAGGCCAGCTCCCGGTCACGGAGAACGGCATCCCCAGCGGCGTCTCGCTCTCGCTGGGCGAGGTGACGTTGGAGCCAGCCGGCGCGCAGATTGTACCCGTGGCTGAAGCGGGAACCTCTTTCGGCGACACCCTACTGGTCCGCGAGACGGATTGGGCGACCGGCGAGCTCCAACCAGGCGAGAAGCTGCACGGGCGGATCAGCTGGCAGGCGGAGAGAGAACCGCCGGAGGATTATTCCGCGACCATCACGCTGGTGGACGAGGACGGCAAGGCAGCGCACGTCTACACCGTGCCGCTGGCTTACCAATATCCCACCTCCGCCTGGCAGCGCGGCGAAGTAGTAGGCGCACAGTATCGCCTGCCGGTGCCCGAATTAGCGGGTCCATACCGCGTGCAGTTGACCGTAGCCGGTCTAACCGGCGAGCTCCTGCTGGGAGAAATAACCATCGGCGGTCTGACCCGGCTCTACGAGACGCCGTCCATCGCGCACCCGGTCACGGCCACACTGGGCGCGGAGATCACCTGGCTGGGCTACGCGCTCCCCACCGAGGCCGACCTCCACGCCGGGGGAACGCTACCGGTGCAACTCTACTGGCGCGCGGATTCCGCGCCGGCCAGGAATTACAAAGTTTTTGTCCATCTCAGCGGGGCCAACGGCGAGCTCTACGCCCAAGACGATAGCGTTCCTGTCCACTGGCAGCGTCCCACCAGCGGTTGGGCTGCCGGAGAGATCATCATAGATGCACATGAACTAGTCATCCCGCCAACCTTGCCCGCCGGCCGTTATACCTTAGCTCTGGGGATGTACGACGCGGAGACGCTGCAACGGCTACCGCTGCGTGACGCAAACGGTCAAGCCGTGCCGGATGATTGGTTAGTGTTCGCCGAGGTGCAAATTAATTAGTCATTAGATGGTTGCTGGTAGCCGCGAAATCCCTTTCGCGTTATATGGGGAAACTGCCTAACTTACGGCGGATCACAATCCGCTGACCGTGTAGTGCTTTGCTATTAGGTTTTCGCCAGCCACAGTCACACCTACTGAAGTAGGCTACCAGCGGCTAAAGCCGGCGGTCCACTTATGTGGACCGCGCTTAACGCGTCGCCGGAGGACGACGCCCGGTGCAGCGATTTTAGTCGTGGCCCGGAGCCGTGGCGCAATTCTCGTGACGCTAACCCACTTTCACATTTGTCATTGTTTAGCTAAAGGAGTAAGTAACCCATGCACTTGTTAATTGCACTTTCCCTGAGCAGCTTGCTCTCAGCCAGCCTCGCTATCCACGCCGAATACCAACAGCGCGCGCGCCAACTTTATCTCTTCAAACCGCTAACCACAATCTTGATCTGGTACCTGGCCTTCCGGAGACCTGCTGGCGGAGCCGTGTTTTATCATTACGCCATCTTAATCGGGCTGGGGTTCTCGTTAGCTGGCGATATATTCCTGATGTTTCCGCAACGTTACTTCCTCGCCGGCCTGGGGAGTTTCTTGCTGGGGCATCTGGCATAC
This sequence comes from Thermoflexia bacterium, assembly GCA_011192175.1. Taxonomy (GTDB): domain Bacteria; phylum Chloroflexota; class Anaerolineae; order B4-G1; family SLSP01; genus G713. The sequence goes on along the minus strand of DUEJ01000038.1, from coordinate 238 downwards.
ATCGCCGCTTTTACCTCAGTCAACGGCCTCCAGCTCTCATTCTGGTGGCTGCTGTCCGGTCTCGGCTACGCCAGCGGCGTTCTCCTTTTTCTTAGAGGGAAATTAGGCTCCCTGAAGTTTCCGGTGCTCGCGTACATGTTGGTGATCCTCCTTATGGCCGGGCAAGCGCTGGAACTCTGGTCGGTAAGTCGCTCCCCGCTCGCTCTCTGCGGAGCCGGAGGCGCGTTACTCTTTCTCT
>DUEJ01000037.1 GCA_011192175.1 Thermoflexia bacterium | reverse complement strand
CTCCGTGGTGAAATGCTGTCAAATCGCTTTATGAAAAAATGGTATGTGGTCCTGATGGTCATCCTCTTGATCGGGGGCTTGATGACGCAGCGCGTTCACGCTCACTCGGCTGATATGTACTTCCAATCTTTGGTGGTGCAGCTCGCGCCGGACGGCGTCCGCGTGGAGTGGGCCATCGCGCCCGGCCCCTTGCTGGCGGGCACGGTGTGGAACGAGGCCGACCAGGATCAAAAACCATGTCATCAGCGCAGCAGAAGCCTGGGCCTGGGCTGAAGAGCGCGTTCCAGGGCTCTCTGCCACGCTCGACGGCGCGACGGCTCCGACGTGGCGACTGGTCTCTGTCGAGTGGCCGTCCGAGTTCGATACGCTCATAGTGGGCGATGAGTCCATCTGCTTGCATCTGACCGGCGACTGGACGCCGGCCCTTTCCGACGGGGCCAACGTTCACCGTCTTGACCTGCATAACCAATACCAAGAACCTTTTAGCACGAACTGGTTTGAGCTACACGGCGTCGAAGGTCTCGGATTCGAGACGCCCACGCAGCAGAACGGGCAACTCGTGTTTGACTTTGTCGTCTCAGGCGTTGAAGGGGAGACGTTCAAAGCATATTGGGATAGCGGCCCGCCGTCCATAGTGGTCACGGCGGGCGCTCCGGCGGAAGCCACGCCGCAACCTCCTCCCGGCCGCCGCACGCCCGAAATCCTGGCGCAACTCGTCCGCGTGCCGCAACCCTCCCCGCTCTTTTACCTGACTGCCACTATCACGGCGGTGCTGTTGGGCGCCTTGCACGCTCTGACCCCAGGGCACGGCAAGACCATCGTCGCCGCCTATCTGGTGGGGTCGCAGGGTACATGGGGGCAGGCTGTAGGGCTGGGCAGCATCGTCACCTTGACGCATACCGGGTCAGTGCTGGGACTGCTGGCGCTGACCGCCTCGCAGTACATCCTCCCGACCACGTTGTTTCCGCCCCGTTTACTCCGCAGGTGTATCAAGATGGCCGGTATTAAGAATAAGATACCGGTTTACTTGTTATCAGCACTCCTTCGCCAATTCAACGCGTCCGCTTGCGGGCAAGCCTCAATGCAGGCCCCACACGCGAAACAATCGGCGTGTATCTTTTTCCCCGCGTAAAAATCGGCCATCGCCTGACCGGGACAGGCTTTGACGCACAACTGACATTCTTTGCACGCTTCGCGGTTGATGCGCGGGCGGAACAGGCTCACCTGCTCCACCAGCCAACCCAGCAGCCCGAAGGGACAGAGAAAATGACACCAGGGCCGGTAGATGAACAGGCTGGCGATAAGCACGAGGGCCGAGAACAGCGCGATTCCCAGAGTAAAGTTGAACGAAAACAGTTGGAACGGATCAACGCCGCTGATCCAATCCCACCCGGCTGTGCCTAACCCCACGACCAACGCCACGAAGGCGATGCTGCGCACACTGTTGGAGAGCCAAAAGGGCGGCTTCCATTTGGGCAGTGGTACACGGTAGCACAAGTCTTGCAACAACCCCAACTGGCAGCCCCAGCCGCAGATAGATTTGTTAGATATCCAGACCGTCAGCAGCAAGACGACCAACATCACGGCGACGGGCAGTACCAAGCGGTGTTTCACCAGGATGGTGGTGAGCAGCGTGCGCAACGAAGCGACGGGATTGGGGTTCAGACCTCCTGGAATGAGCAAGCCGAAAACGAAACCGAAGAGCAGCACGCTACCGATGAGGTAGGCGAGGCGCATTTTGGACGTTACCTTGCGGCGGCGCAGGAGCAGCGTGGCGCCGACGACAGCACCGATCCACAGAACGAACTTGATCAAAACGAGTGGGTTGAGCGTCATTTGATTAGACATAGAGATACCTCCGGGTTACACTATTTTAGGGGCTTGGGTGGGCCGCGGGGTCTTGACTACCAGAAAACGAAATTCCGTATTGCTCTCGCTGAGCAGGCGATGCGGGTACGGGTCGGACTGACGATGAGCATATCAGGGGATACCTCCTCACGCTCGTCCTGGATCTCGACGCTGCCGCTTTTGGAGTAAAAGTATTTAACATTGAATCTTCGCGCCTTAGTGGAAAATTTTTCAGTAGAACCAACTCCTCGCTAAGTAAAATTTTAATCTTTCCCAATGCTCTGTGGTGAAATTCTTGTTTTTCTAGATCCTTACCTCCGCTTCTTCCTCAGCCGAACTGACGGCCTGTGCTAACAAGGTCAACAACGTCACTTGTTCTTCCGGCGTCAACCCCTTGAGCAAGAGCTGCATTTTATCTTGCCGGAAAGCACGCGCTCGCTGGTACAACTCCTGACCTTGCGTGGTCAAGAAAAGTTGGATGGCGCGTCCGTCCTGCGGATCGGGCTGGCGTTCCAACAACCCGGCGGCCTCCAACCGGCGCACTCCCACGCTGACGGTAGGAGCGGTCAGTTCCAGTCCATCCGCCAGCTCTTGGCTATGGCAGCCAGGAGCTGTCGCCAGCCAATCCAGCAAGGTGAGTTGCGGTAGCGTTACCCCGCCGTCTTGCAGTGGGTGTTGACCAAATGCCAGTTTGCGCAGGCGATCAAACAGATCCAAAAGCTGTTCTCCTGCCGCCAGCGATGTATTGGTCATTATATCCCCTTTTTGGGTTTGGGAAAACCTTTAGTTAGACGAGCTAATGATATACCAGAACTACATGCTTGTCAAGTACTAGTGGGTGGAACGCCTCTCCCTGGCGGCGCGAAAGGGATTTCGCGGCTACTGACGTGGGTTGCGAAACAGAGCCAGGAGATTGGCCAGAGCTGCGCTTTTCTTAGCTCTTATTCTTGAGCACTAATCATTTTATCCCCAATCTCCAACAACTGCTTACTGGATGTTTCCGTTTGCACCAGATAGGTTAGCCCCCGGCGGAGGCGCTGCATGGCGGGGGAGTTTTTGCTGATGGTGGGGAAGAATATCTGTTGTATATCGGTGATGGCGTGACTTAGCCCCTCGCCAGGAACGTGTTGGGAAGCCAGTTGGACGGCGGTGCGTTGGACTACGCGGAAAAATTCACGTTGCGTTTCAAGCTCGCCCCGCAGGATGACGTCGGTTCCGCGTCCAGGCACGACGCGTTGTACCGGGCGGCGCTGGGCTAATGTAGCCAACATTTTGGTCCACAGCTGGATGCTGGGAGTATGTTCCAGTAGGGGAGGCGTGTTGAAGGTTACGCAATCGCCGGCGAAGAGTATGCTTTTAGCGGGGACGAAGAACCAGAGGCTGCCGGGGGCTGCCCCGGTGACGCTTTCGGCGACCAGCGGTGGTTCCTGGCAATGGATGAGGAGCCGCTGGTTAGTTGCCAATTTCGCGCGCCGGGGTTCCAAGATATGCAAGGCGCTGGCTTCTTCTGGGTAGCGTTCTCGAGCGGCCAGGAGCAACTCTTCCCAGGGCTCTCTATCTTGGCGGAGTTCGTTCAGCCGGCGCGCAGTTTCCTCAGCGGCGATGATCGGTACTTCCCACTGCACGGCGCCGATTAGGCGGTCAGGTTGGGCGTCGGTGAGTACCACGTAGGCGATATGTCCGGCTTGTTGTTGCACTTCACGGAGCCAGCTGCGGGCGTGGGAAGGGCGCGGCGGCACATCTATTACGATAGCGCCCTCGTCTAGCACGATCAAGCCCAAGTTGTAGGGCGGATAGCGGGTTTCTACGAAGATATCGGGTGCAATTTCTTTCATGGTGTAACCTCATTTAGTCTAGCGTCGAAAGTCAAAGGTCAAAGGTCGAAAGTCAAAGGTCGAAAGTTGAAGGTCAAAAATTGTTAGTCGTTGGTTATTTGCAGATTTGTCGATTTGCCGATTTGCTTATTTGTTCTTCAGGGTGGTTTGCAGGGCGGCGCGGATGGTTTCTGGCGGCGCGGGCGGGCCGCCGCCTTGTGCGAATGTCGGAGAGCCGCCACCACCACCGCCTCCCAATTGTTTGAGGGCGGTGTGGAGAATGGCGTTGGCGTCCAGGTCTAGATCGTCGCTGCGCGCGCAGATGAGGCGGGTGCTGCTCCGTCCGTCACCGGTGGCGAGGAGGAGCAGGGTTTGGGGGCGTTCGCGGAGTTGTTTGGCCAGGGCTAGTGCCTCGGAGTGGGGACGCTCTGGCCAATGCGCGAGCAGCTCTCTGACGCCGTTGACTACTGGGGCTGCGGCCCAGAGTTGCTCTCCCTGGATGCGGTTTAATTGCTTTTGGGCGGCGACCAAGGCTCTCTGGTTCTCCTGCGCTTCCGCGTGCAGCCGTTCGATGGCGGCGGGGAGCTCATTCTGAGCGGTGGTGAGCTCCAGGCTTACTTGGCGCAGGAGCCGCAGGGCGCGGCGGTAATCGCGCAGCGCCCGTTCCCCGCAGAGGAAGGAGATGCGTGTGCCGCCTTTGTAGCTGGTCAGTCCGGTGATCTTGAGCAGCCCGATCTCGCCGGTGTGCTCGGCGTGCGTGCCGCCGCACGGAGTGATGTCGCAATCGGCGATGATGACGAGGCGGATGTTGCCGGTGACTTGTGGTTGACGACGTAAATTGAATTCCGAGAGCTCGGCTGACGTCACAAATTGTGTGCTTACCGCGCGGTTCTCCCAGATAATACGGTTGACTTCGTTGGCTACCGTGTAGGCTTGCTCCCAACTGAGGCCGGCGTAATCCGTATCCAGCGTATTTCCCTCGTTGCCAAAGTGGACGCTGCGGGTGATGGCTCCCAGGCAATGGAGCAGGGCGGCGGAGAGCAGGTGTTGTCCGGTGTGCTGCTGGATATGGTCAAAGCGGCGTTCCCAGTTGAGCTCGCCGGTCACGTGGTCTGCGGCCAGCGGTTGGGCGAGGAGGTGCCAGACCGCGCCTTCCGCGTCGCTCCAGACGTCCAGGACGGGGATGCCGTTCAGAGTACCGGTATCGTGAGCTTGTCCGCCGCCGGTGGGATAGAACGCGGTCTGATCCAGTTGCACGGCCGGCCCGCGGGCAATTTGCTGGCGGGCCACCAGCTGGGCTGTGAAAGTCCGTGTTTTGCTGCTCTCATAGTAAAGTTTACGAGTCATTCCAAACCTGCCTTTAGCTAAAGTGTGATATTGAGTCTATTGAGAAAGCCAAGAATTTAACCGCAAAGGCGCAAAGATTTGGAAATAACCTTCAAAAGTTTTTACCCTAACCCCATTTTTTTCTTGGCGTCTTAGCGGCAAGCTATCTTTTCTCAGTGCTCTCGGTGCCTCCGTGGTGAGCTATCTTTTTTCAAGGCGACGATCTCCTTGCCCCGCAAACGCTCCCAAACCTTCTGGGTAATAATATCCAGATGCTGGTTATTTTTGACAAAATCCAATTCATCCGCTGGCACGGTGAGCACCGGGCAGAGGGAGAAGTGCGYGAACCAYTCYTCGTAGAGRRCRTTCAGCCGSGYGAGATACTCCGGCGCGATTTGYTGCTCATAGCTGCGCCCGCGYTGGCGGATGCGCGCGTTGAGGGTGGGGMGGGAGGCTCGCAGATAGATGACCAGGTCGGGGGGCGGCAAGATGGAGGTGACGGCCTGGTAGAGGTCTTGGTAGGTGCGGTAATCGCGTTCCTGCATAGCCCCGCGCGCGTAGAGGTTGCGGGCGAAGATTTCCGCGTCCTCGTAGACGGTGCGGTCCTGGATCACGGAATGGGAGCGTTCCAACAGCTGGCGGTGATTACGGAGACGTTGGGCCAAGAAGTAGATTTGGGAATGGAAGCTCCATTTCCCCATCTCGGCGTAGAAATCAGCCAGGTAAGGATTATCGGTGACGCCTTCTAAGAAGGGTTCCCATCCCAAACGCTGGCTCAGTAACGAAGTGAGGGTTGATTTTCCCACGCCGATATTGCCGGCAATGGCGATGAAATACTTTTTCACGGTTTGGTTCTCCTCTGAAAATAAGTCAAAAGTCGAAGGTCGAAAGTCAAAGGTCTAAGGTCGAAGGTCGAAGGTTAAGTTGAATATCTCTGTGCCTCTCTGTGGTGAAAGCTCTGTGGTGAAAGCTTTAATTATTTCGGTGAACCCAGAATTTCGTCCAGGTCAATAGCGGCGGTGCTCGCGTAGCGATAGTGGGCGGCTCCCACGCGCTCCTCTGGCCCGATGCCGATGGTTAACATGTTGCCGGCCAGAGCCGCTTCCACGCCGGAGCGCGCATCCTCGACCACGGCGCAGGTTTCCGGCGCTACGCCTAACTCTGCGGCCACGTGGAGAAAGAGATCGGGGGCTGGTTTGGTGTGTTCCACGCTGTAACCATCACCGATGGCGTCGAATAGCTCCAGGATTTGTAGCCGGCGCAAGACGGTGTGGGTGTTCTTGCTTGCGGAGCCGATGGCAACTTTAAGGCCACGTTGTTTTAACGCTTGTAGGAGTTCCGAGGCCCCCGGTAGGAAGTTAGCGGTGGTGAGCTCTGCCAGGAGTTCCTGATAGTAGCTGTTTTTGCGGGCCATCATCTCCTGGATTTCTGCCTCCGTGTAGTCGTTGCGCTGTGTACCTAGCAGCAACATTAAGGATTGGCGACGGGAGACACCGCGCAGGTGTTCGTTATCGGCGCGGGTAAAGGGGATTTGCTCGTCATCGGCCAAGCGCTTCCACGCCTGGAAGTGGTATATAGAGGTGTCGGTGAGAACGCCGTCTAAATCTAAGATAAAGGCTTGAATGCAAGTCATTTTAATCCCCTCTGAGAATAAGTCGAAAGTCGAAGGTCGAAAGTCGAAAGTCGGCTAGCGTAGCTCGGTGTACTGTGCTATTTCAGCCCGGCTATGTTTATAGTTCGATACCGGTGTGCTGTGCCAGGGTCTTGAGGGCGCGGGCGGTTGCTTGCACTGCGCGTTGTAGTGTGTCGGAAGTCCTGCTGGGGCCAGCCGGGGGAGGGTTGGCCAGAGCGCCACCTACTTCGCCTACGCGCTGGGTGAGGGCGAGGAAATCCCCTAACGTTTGCCAATTGGTCTCTGCCGCTGGTGTTTCGGCGGAAAGTTGCGCTGGGGAGGCGGCCAATTCTGGCAGCGTGGGCTGTCGAATGCCGGCCAGAGAGGCGCGGATGCGTTGCTCTACCGCGTCCAGGTCGGCGGGCTGCCGGACGAAATCTAATGCGTCGGTTTCGATGACCAGAAGAGGCGTCTCAGTGTAGGCCGCGAAGATGTTTTCGTAGGCTTGTCGCAGCGCGGCGATGTAATCACGATCCATCTCGCGCTCATAGGTGCGGTCCCGCATGGCGATGCGCGACAGCAAGGTTTCTTGGGTGGCCCGTAGGTAAACGACCAGTTGCGGGGGCGTGATGCGGGCGGCCAGCGTTTCGTAGAGCTGGTCATACATCGGCAGTTCATCGCCTTCCATGTTGAGATGGGCAAAGAGGTAATCTTTGGCAAAGAAATAATCGGCTAATAACGCGTTTTTATCCAGCAGTGCGGGGATATTTTGTTGTTGCCGAAACCGATTTAAGAGGAAGAATATCTGGGTCTGAAAGGCATAGTGCGCGCGATCTTGGTAGAAATTGGAGAGAAACGGGTTTTTATCGAAGGCTTCTAAGAGTAGTTGGGCTTGGAAACGCGGACGCAGCAAACGTCCCAGGGTGGTTTTGCCTACCCCGATGACGCCTTCGATGGCTATGTATGGATAATTGGAGGACATCTTTGTTTGGTAGCTCCTTAATTAATAAGACGGTCTAGAGAATACCTGTAGCAAGGGAAATGTCAAGATTTTGAGGGGTGGGGGAGAGTCTAAAGTCTGAAGTCAAAAGTCAAAAGTCGAAGGTCAAAAGTTGAAAGTCGCGGCTATCTTTGTGAAGTCCGCCTACGCGGATTAGTGCTTCTCGCTCACTTGCCCTCGCTGACTCGCTTTCTCGCTCTCGCTGTTCTCTCAATAATTAACTTGACAGTTTTCTGAGATATTATATGATTGGCGACGATTGGAGTAGGGTTTCTATTAAAACAATTGAGGAGAGTATGCAATGGCGTTTCTAAATGACGAAACACGCGGACAGGTAGCGGAGATGTTGAGCGATTTGCCCGATCAAGTGCGCCTGTTGGTTTTCACTAAGCCGGCAGGTTGCCAGTATTGCGATGTTATTACAGAGCTTTTGACAGAAGTCGCGGAGACTTCCGCGCAGGTCTCGACGGAGGTCTATGATCTGACTGTGGATACGGAGAAGGCGGCGGAGTACCGGATTGATAAAGCGCCGGCGATTGCGCTGGTGGGGGCGCAGGATTACGGCCTCCGCTTCTTCGGGCTGCCTTCTAACTACGAGTTCTCCACGCTCTTACATGGCATTCAGGTGGCCGGGCATGGCGCGGCGGCCCATCTCGATGCGCAGAGCAAAGAGTATCTGGCGACATTGGATAAAGAGGTCTTCTATCAAGTATTTGTGACGACTTCCTGCCCGCATTGTCCGCCCGCGGCGGCAATGGCTTATGATATGGCGGTCACGAGTGATCTGGTGAACGCTGAGGTGGTGGAGGCGCAGGAGTTCCCCCGGCTCTCCAGCCAGAACAACGTGATGGGCGTACCGCTTAACGTTATCAACCGCTCTGAGCGGGTGGAAGGTCATGCGCCGTCCTCGCAGCTGGTGGCGGCGATCAAGAGGTCGTTGAGGTAAGTGGAGGTCTGAAGTTAGCCGGGAGGTGGCAGATGTTTGATTTTAAAATCAGTGGGAAGAGCCAGCGGAAAAGTGAGACCAAGCAGTATGATCTGATTGTGGTCGGAGGTGGGGCCGCCGGTCTGACGTGCGCGATCTATACGTCCCGCGACAGTATCAAGACGCTGGTGTTGGAGAAGGAAGCGACCGGTGGCCTGGCGGCCTCGACGGGGTTGATCGAAAACTATCCCGGTTTCCCAGAGGGAATCAGCGGTTTGGAGCTGATGGAGAAGTTCCATCAACAGGCAGAACGCTTCGGCGCGACAATTCAAGAGTTCGAGGAAGTGACGGAGGTGGAGCCGGTGCGGAAGGGCTTGCTGCGCGTTCACACTACCGAGGCGGTTTACGAGACTAAACTGGTCTTGTTGGCGACCGGCAGTCAGCCCAAGCAACTCAATATCCCCGGCGAAAAAGAGCTCGCGGGGCGCGGCGTCTCCTACTGCGCCACCTGTGATGGGCCGCTCTTCAGCGGGCAGGATGTGGTGATTATCGGGGCGGGCAATTCTGGTTTGCAAGAGGGTCTCAGTGTGCTAAATTATGCTCAGAGCGTCACGTTTGTGGAGTTTTTACCACATTCGCCGGCGGAGAAGATTCTGCAGGATCGTGTGATGGGACATGAGAAGAGCACTTTCTACTTCAATCACCAGGTTATGGAGATCCAGGGCGATGACCAAGTTACCGGCGTCATGATGCAAGATCGTGAGAGCGGTGAGATCAAAAAGTTGGCGGCCAGCGGGGTCTTCATCTATGTGGGTTATTCGCCAGATACCAAGTTCTTGCAAGGGCTGGTTGATTTGAACCGTTGGGGTTACATTGAGAGCGATGCTGAGATGTGGACTTCTGTGGAAGGGATTATGGCCGCCGGCGATGTGCGGGCCGACAACCCGGCGCAAGTTTCAATTGCCGTCGGGGATGGAGCCAAAGCTGCTCTGGCGGCGCGCGAGTATCTAGCAGCACTATAAAAACTAGCTCACCACGGAGACAGAGAGCGCACAGAGAAAAACATTATAAAATCTCTGCGTACTCTGCGCCTCTGTGGTGAGAGGTTCGTTTAGGAGGTTAGAGATGTGTCCGTTTATTGTGCGTAATATCAGTGATGCCGAGCGTATCATCCGCATGGTGTTGGGTGTTTTTGGGATGCTCTTGGGTTTCTTGTTTATCCAGGGCCCGGGAGGAACGTTGCTGGGGATTTTGGGAGGGCTCTCTTTTATCACCGGAGCAGCCGGTTGGTGTGGAATTTACGTACTGCTGAAGAAAGAGTTGCCGGTTGAAGAATCGCCTTCTGAGGAGAAATAGCCGCAGTCTAAATACTTGATGAGGAGGGCTGGGCAATGTTAGTTAAGGAAAGTGTTGCGGTACCGTTGGAGGCTGTCCAAGCAGGGATTGGTATCCGCTGGCTGCTCCAAGCGGCGGATGGGGCGCCGACTTTCGCTATGCGCTTGATCGAGATTGAACCGGGCGTCGTTTTTAAGATGCACCAACATCCTTACGAGCATGAGATTTACGTGCTGGAGGGCGAGGGGGTGGTGGTGGGGGGAGCCGGTGAGCAGCGGATGGCGCCAGGAGTGGCGTTATTGATTCTCCCCGATGAGTTACATGGTTACCGTAACCTGGGGAAGGAGACGTTGAAGTTCCTCTGTGTTATCCCTAACCAAACTAACCGCTAACCGCTATTTTTTCCGGAGGTGAAAAAATGTCAGAGATAAAAGCAACCTGGGTAGGGCCTGGTCTGCGCTTGTTGGGCGAGGCTAATGCCGGCCCGGCGGTGGTGATGGATTCGGGACATCCGCCTTATGGCACGCAGACGGGCGCGTCGCCGATGGAGTTGGTCTTACTGGGCTTGGCTGGCTGCACAAGCATGGATGTGCTCTCGATTTTGGCTAAGAAACGTGAACCGGTGACGGGTTATCAGATCCACGTGACGGCGGAGCGCGCCGATACCCATCCCAAAGTCTATACTAAAATTCATCTGGAATATGTTTTCTACGGGAAGGGCGTGCGCGCTAAATCCGTGGAACGGGCTATTGAGCTCTCCGAGAAGACGTATTGTGGCGCCAGCGCGATGTTGAGCAAGACCGCCGAGGTGACGCACAGTTACCGGATCGTCGAGGAAGAGGTGCGCCCGCATCAGCCGGGGGCGATCAAATCCGCCTAGTATTTACCCAAGGTTGG
>DUEJ01000036.1 GCA_011192175.1 Thermoflexia bacterium | reverse complement strand
GCATCACCGGCGTGGACGGGGCGGGTGTGCCGGCGGTGTTGGGTTTGTCTGTGGTGGACGAATCCGTCTTCGCGCTGCAAGAACAAGACCCCGGCTTCCTCAAACTCTACTTCTTGCTGGAGAAGGAGCTGCTGCAGCCTAAGTACGACCTCCACGGTTTCTCCTTCCCCGCACTGCTGCGTACACCCGAATATGAGAAGGGTGAAACGCCGGTGAGCGCGGCTCAAGACGCGGCGGCGCAGGCGAGTTTGGCCGGCACAACGACAGGCGGCGGGCACTCGTTGGCGATCAACACGCGCGAGGAGAAGTTGCGGGTGCTGCGCGAGCGCAAAGAATCAATCTTCCGGGTTGTGGGGCGCACCTTGTCGCCCCTGCTGCTTCTCTTCCCGTTGGGGATAGCCGCGCTGGTCGTCTGGGCGTTGCGCCGTGAGGAAATTCTGGGCCGCAGTATCTTGTTGGCGCTGGCGGCCTTGGCCGGATTGGTATTGTTTCTCTTCCTGCTCCCCGTGCCGGAATGGGCGCGCGGCGGCGGGCTGGATCGCTTGGGCTACTGGTTAGAACAGATCAGCTACAGCACCTTTGGCCCCGGCATATTGGCGATGTGGGCTTTGTCCGGTTTTATCGCCTGGATTGCGTTGGGAGTACGCGTGGTACGCCGGCGCGAAGCAGTCCCTGGCACGGCGTTGCTCTTACTCTTGCTCTACTGCGTGACGCTGGTGCTCCTGGTTTTCCTGGATGCGCAACCGCCAGAATGGTTGCTGTTGACGTCCCTCTGGACCTTCTTGTTGGTACCGGCGGCGTTTTTGCTCTGGGCGGCGGGCGAGCTCTGGCAGCGACGTTCCGGGGTGGCGTTGGGCGTCTTCGCATTAGTGGGCTTGACGTTAGCGGTTCCCTTGCTGGGGATTTCTGGTGGCAGACAAGAGTTTAGCGCGTCCGCGCCGGTTATGCTGAATGGCGGCGTCTGGGATGATATGGCGTTGGACGTGGAGAAAAACGTTGAGGTGGAGGGGATGGCGTTGGAGGCCGCTCCGCCAATGGAAATGCCCACTTCCGCCGCCATGGGGGAGCAAGCCGCTGGCGAGGAAGGGAAGGCCGGCGCGGCTGCGACCACCCCAGCCGAGGCGCCGCGTCTGCGGCAACTCTTTGGCGAGACGATGGCCTGGCTGCCGGAACTGGTCACAGAGCCGGATGGCACGTTGCACCTGGATCTGCCGCTCTACGATAACATCACCACCTGGCGGCTCTCCGCGCTGGCGCACTCGCAGGATGGGCGCTTGGGCGCGACGACGACCAACTTGCGCGTCTTTCAGGATTTCTTCGTTGATTTCGATTTACCATACGCCTTGACCCAACATGATGAGGTCTCACTACCGGTCGCGGTTTACAATTATCTGGAGCAGCCACAATCCGTCCGCCTGAAATTGGAGGAGGAGCCGTGGTTTGAGCTCCTGGACGAGGCCGAAAAGACATTGCTTATCGGCGCCAGCGATGTGGAGGTGGTCTACTTCCGTATCCGCGTCACCGCCACGCAAGGTCGTTATCGTCCCACCATCTGGGCTTATGGCGAGCAGTTGAGCGATGCCACCACCGCGACGCATGATCTGTTGATCCGCCCTGACGGCAAGGAGTTTGAGGAGACCTGGAGCGGACGGTTGACCGAGCAGACGCTCCGCACCGTGGAGATTCCAGAGGCGATCATCCCCGGCGCGGCGCAGGTGACGGTGAAAATTTACCCCGGCGTGGTGAGCCAGGTGGTGGAGGGGATGGACGCGCTCTTGCAGATGCCCTATGGCTGTTTTGAGCAGACGACAAGCGCGACCTATCCTAACGTGCTGGTGTTGGATTACATGAAGAGCACTGAGCAGACGACGCCGGAAATTCAGCTGAAGGCCGAGGAATACATCAACCTGGGCTACCAGCGACTGACGACCTTTGAGGTGCCCGGCGGCGGCTTTTCCCTCTTCGGCGATAACCCGCCCGACCGGATGTTGACGGCTTATGGATTGATGGAATTCACGGATATGGCGCGGGTTTTCCCCGTCGACGCGGATTTTATCGCGCGCGCCGCCCGTTGGTTGCTGGCGCAGCAGGCTGCCGACGGCTCTTGGGAGAACGATCAGGGGCTGGTTCACGAATCCACCTGGTCTGATCTGGGCGATGACCGCGTGCCGGTGACGGCTTACATCAGCTGGGCGTTGGTCCACGCGGGCTACGGTGATGAGGGCGCGACACAGCGGGGGTTGGCTTACGTCCGCGAGCACGCTCACCAGGTTGATGATCCTTACGCATTGGCATTAGTGGCGAACGCGCTGGTGGCGGACGCTCCGCAAGATGCCTTCACTCGTCAGATTTTGGACCGGTTGGCGGAATTGGCGCAGGTGGAAGGCGATGCGGTCTATTGGCCGATTGGGAGCGCCACGATGATGGGTTCGCAGGGCGAGACCGGCTCGTTGGAGACGACGGCGCTGGTCGCCTACGCTCTCCTCAAGGCCAACGCGCACCCGGAATTGGCGAATAAGGCGCTGACCTACCTCATCCAGGCAAAAGATGCCAATGGGACGTGGCACTCCACACAGGCGACGATCCTCGCGCTCAAAGCGCTCCTGCTCTCGGTCACGGCCGGCGGTGAGCAGAGTGACGCGGAGGTCACGGTGACAGTTGATGGCGGCCGGACGCGGGCCGTCACCGTGACGCCGGAGAATTACGATGTGGTGCAGATTTTGACCTTCGACGACATCACGCCTGGCAGACACGAGATTGAACTGGCGGTGGTAGGCGAGGGCGCGCTGACAGCGCAAGTCACCGCTAATTACTACCTGCCCTGGCAAGGGCTCCCGCCATCAACGGGGAGAGAGGCTCTGGATATCGACGTGGTCTACGATCGCACCGCGCTTCAAGTGGAGGATTTGGTGGGCATCAAAGTGACGGTCACGCTCAACGAGCCGGGAACCGTGGAGTGGGCGTTGGTGGATCTGGGCATCCCGCCGGGTTTCACGGTGTTGCCGCAGGCATTGGAAGCGCGCATCGAGCGCGACCTGGCGTTGCCGGTGGATTATGCTGGCGGGCGGCTCAAGAAGTTCGAGCTGACGGGACGGCAGGTACTGGTCTACTTGCAGGACTTGCAGCACGGTGAGCCGTTGACCTTTGAGTACCAGTTGCGGGCGCGCTTCCCTGTCAAAGCGCAGGTGCCGGCCTCACAGGCGTACGACTATTACAATCCCACCACCCGCGCGGAAGAGGCACCGGTCTGGCTGGAGGTGCAGGAGTAGCCGTGATTTCTATAGCGTGCTCAGGCTAAACTTTGCGTTAGGGGAATTATTTAATTGGCAATTCTAAGTCCACAAGCACCCATTCGGCAATATAATGTTTGCTGTTTAACGTATGGCGTTATATAATTCTTGACGTGATCAAAACATTCAAGTGTAAAGAAACTAAGAAGGTATTTTCCCGTCAGTTTTCTCGGAAATTACCACACGCTATTCAGCAAGTCGCCCTACGCAAGTTGCGTATGTTGAACCGCGCTATGACGTTAAAAGACCTGCGTGTCATGCTCGCGAACCGTTTAGAAAAGTTACGTGGAGACCGCGCTGGACAGTATAGCATCCGCATCAATAACCAGTGGTGTATTTGTTTTGAGTGGCAGGCAGGTAATGCCCAGAATGTGGAAATCATAGATTATCACTAGGAGGGTGAGGTTATGACAGAGAAAAAACTGGCGCCGGTTCATCCTGGAGAGATTTTACTAGAAGAGTTTTTGAAACCAATGGGCTTGAGCCAAAACCGTTTAGCGTTAAGCATCAGTGTACCAGCACGCCGGATCAATGAAATTGTACTGGGTAAACGTCGCGTAACCGCAGACACAGCTCTGCGACTGGCACGTTTCTTTGATATGTCTCCTCAATTTTGGTTGGGATTGCAAATGGATTACGATCTTGATGTAACAGCAGACGCTATGGCCGTGCGTCTGAAGCAAGAGGTAAAGCCGTATGCCTTCGCCAGTTGGCCCCCACGCTCAAATGTGTCTCAGCGTCTGGAGCATTGACGGGTAATTATTATTGCCAGTTCCAATTATCCGCGAAAAATTTACCGCCAAGATGCCAGGGCCGCTAAGTTTTTCTGCGTCTTCTTGACGGGTTAAGTTATTGCTTACATGATCATCAATACTCAAGTGAGCCGGGCGAGGTTGGGGAACCTCGGCTACAACCCAGCCACTCGCGCGGAGGAGGCGCCGGTTACTATTACCAACTATGTCATCGCCATTTGCGGGGTGCCTGGTGGTGTCTATGATGGTTGGCTAGGGGTAGAACCAGTGGGGAACGCTAAGTGGGTGTGGCTGGAGACCTTTTTGTTGTCGGCTAGTCAACATTTTAGCATAAATATCATAGAAATGATTACCGCCTAGCGCAGGTTAGTTTTTAGATGCGCTGGCCCGGATGACAATTCGACAAAATGACAAAACGTAGTACACTATTGATAGTCGTAAGGGGATGATTGGTTTCGACGGGGAAGGTTGGTTGTGGACTGCAAGTCGGGTGAGCTCCGTGCCCGTGATCCCAGGAGCAAAAAAATATAACTGCCAACAATATGGCACCTAAGTGGGCTCCGGTAGCCGTTGCTGCGTAAGCAGAACGATACCTGATAACCCCTAAATTGATCGGGAAAGCCCGGTCACGCCCCTCTGGCATCTCGCTAGTGTGTTAGAGTGTGGTGACACAAAATTAGCGTGCGTTCTCCCAGACGCCGATATGGGAAACTAAGTTCTTCGGCTGGCCTGAAAAGGCGTGGTTGGCCACGATCTTTCAGGTAAGACTAAAAACGCCAACTATATTTGTAGATGTCCACAAAAGAGTTCTTCGGACGCGGGTTCGATTCCCGCCATCTCCACTCAAAAGGGTCGGTAAAACCGGCCCTTTTATCTATGGACAATGATTGAGCTTATTGAAAAGACTAGGAGTTTCGCTAACGATACTTTTTAACCGCTAATTCACGCGAATGAACGCCAAAAGTTACTAAAATTAGCGTAAATGGGTGTCCATTCGCGGTTTAGCTACCTAGCCAGCGAAAGTCCTAATGATTAAGGATCCCATCTCGGAGGTGCGGAAAGCGCAAAGATTTGAACCTTTTTTCTTCTTAGCGTCCTTTGCGTCTTTGCGGTAAGATATCTTTTTTCAGCGTAGTCAAGTTCTTTTCCGTGTTTCTGTGGTGAGATAACCTTTTTGCAGTGGAGTCAACTATGAATACCTCGCCCATTGTCCTCATCACCGGCGAGATGCGCGCCGGCAAGAGCACCCTCTGTCAAAAATTAGTCCAGAGATGCCGTTCAAAGGGGATCACCGTTACTGGCCTGATTACCCAACACCCAGCCCCGCACAGCCTGGAGGCGCTAGCATTGCACACCACGGAGCGGTATCTACTGACTTACCCTTTTGAGAGCGAGCTGGGTACCGCGCTGACTCATTTCCGCATGAATCCCGCCGCGCTGGCGCGGAGCGCCGAGGCGTTGCCCACCAGCTTCCCGACCCAAGTATTTATCCTTGATGAGCTCGGTCCGTTGGAATTGCTACGCGGTGAGGGTTGGATCGCGGCGCTCCATTTATTGGCCGGAGAAGAGTACGAGATAGCGTTTATTGTTGTGCGCCCCGCCTTACTGGCTCAGGCCGTCCAGCAATTGCCGCGCAACAGCTACACCGTCGCCAACATTACCTTGAAAAACCGTGAACTCTTAGCGGAATCACTCTTCCAACAGGCTTGGCAAAGCGTGGAGAACCAGCGGGGAGAGATGCGGCGGCCGGCATGTACTGCCGCCGCTCTCCAGGAAGCTCTCTCCGGTGAGTATCCGTAACCGAAGGAGCTACATCATAATGAACAATTGGTCAATCATCGGACATAAACGCGCAGTGCAACAAATGCAACTCGCAGTAGAACGCGAGGCCGTCCCACATGCTCTGTTGATCACGGGCCCAGATAGTATCGGAAAACGCACGTTCGCCTTGCAGTTAGCTCAAGCAATGCACTGCACGGCAGAGCGAGCTGCGCAACGTCCTTGTAATCATTGTTCAGCGTGTCAGCGCGTGAATTCTGGCAATCACCCCGATCTGCGCCTAATAACACCGGCAGAGGGGAAAAGAGGCGTCAAAACCGATTCGATCCGCGCACTAATACAGTTTCTAACGCTAACCCCCATCGAAAGCCCCTATAAAATCGGTATCATCACTACTTTTGAGCGCATTGTCCCCAATGCCGCTCACGCTCTCCTGAAGACATTGGAAGAACCACCCTCTTATGCACATCTGATTTTATTGGCCACCGATGCAGAGCTCCTGCTGCCAACCATTGTTTCCCGCAGTTTCCAAATCCCCTTACGTCCTCTTAGCCGCCCGGAGATAGCAGCCGGCCTTGTAGC
The DNA here is from genome assembly GCA_011192175.1 of Thermoflexia bacterium. GTDB lineage: Bacteria > Chloroflexota > Anaerolineae > B4-G1 > SLSP01 > G713. The sequence goes on along the minus strand of DUEJ01000036.1, from coordinate 4,378 downwards.
GCAACAAGAAATCTCCCCTGAAGAGGCTCAACGGTTGGCGCGCCTTTCTGGGGGGCGAGTTGGCGGGGCTATCCGCGCGTTCCAGCAACCGGAGTTCCTCCAACAGCAATTGGAAACTATGCAATTGTTGTTCAGAGTCCTGCGTAGCGATCTTCCTACCCGTTTTGATCTTGCCCAAGAGCTAGCGCGAGATGATCGCTTGGTCAGAGAGACTCTGGAGCATTGGCAAGCTGGCTGGCGAGATATCTTACTGCTGCAAACTGGAAATGGTTCTCAGATTATCCACTTAGAAGATCGCGCAGCATTGGAGGAGATTGCAGCAGAAGTCACGCTAACCACTATCACTCAAATCCTCCATCACCTAACCAAAGCCCAGGACGATCTGTACCGCAATGCCAATACCCGGTTATTGGTAGAGTCATTGTTCCTTAAATTCCCGCAGATGTAGCGGCCTAATTAACCACGCGAAGAACTCACCGCTTAGATTGGTACCCAGGGCAATCGCATATGGAAAACCAGCTCCCATTTGAGGGCCAGAAACACTGCTTGGCTGAAGATYWWSYMCCACTGAGGGCCTGTTTTCGGGGTGTTTTCAGGGACAGCGTCCCCAGAARCGGYTAAATGCGATTGCCCTGATAGACTCGCGCTTCCATCTTGACCTACCTACGGAATGAAATACAATAAGATTATGAAGTTTGAGTGGGATGAGCGAAAAAACAGGATAAATATCCGCAAACGGGGTTTTGATTTCGCTGATGCCGAATGCGTCTTTGATGGCCCGATGCTCATCCGGCTAGACACTCGGCGCGACTATGGAGAAGACTGTTGGGTTGGCATAGGCCTTACCCGTAGTCGAGTAGTGGTTGTGGTATATACCGAACGCGATAATGGTGAAACTATTCGCATCATCTCCATGCGAAAGGCGGTAAAATATGAACGCAAACGTTTCAAAGAGACCATCTGGAACTGACTGGGAGCGCATTGACGGCATGTCCGATGCGGACATTGATACATCTGACAGCCCTCCCCTGGATGAAGCGTTCTTTGCCAACGCCCAGATGCGTTTGCCTCAACACAAAACTCCCATTCCTATCCACCTGGACCCAGATGTGCTGACTTGGTTTAGAGGACTAGGTCAAGAGTATCAAACCCATATCAATGCCGTGTTACGTATGTACATGGAAACACAGCAGCGTCATCCAACCAGGGGGAAGGTAGACTATAACAGTGCAGGGCACCGACCCGGCTTGCGCCACGGCGGCTGATGTCATCGTTGATTGCAGGCCGGTGGTGAAGGTGTTCATTCAGCTAGATAACCTATCCCACAACAGAAAAAAGCCCCAGAGGATTTTTGAATCCCCTGGGGCTTTTTGTGCTAGCCATGGCAAGCTACTCTCGCACGGTTACGTGCCGGACGTCCAAGAGTGCAAATACTTTTCCTGTTCCGCCGTTAACACGTCAATCTGCACACCCATAGCGGCTAACTTGAGCCGGGCGATATTCTGGTCGATCTCTTCCGGCACGGCGTATACCCGCGCTTCCATTTCGTCCACGTGTTGGAGCAGATACTCCGCGCTCAATGCTTGGTTGGCGAAGGACATATCCATTACCGCGCTGGGATGGCCTTCAGCCGCACCCAGGTTCACCAGGCGACCATCCGCTAACACGTTGATCAGCCGGCCATCGGGCAGACGGTATTCCTTGACAAAGGGCCGCACGCTGCGCGGCGCAGCCACTGCCATTTCCGCCAGCGCAGCCAAGTTGAGTTCCACATTGAAGTGCCCAGAGTTGGCTACGATCGCGCCGTTTTTCATCGCCTCAAAATGCCGCGCATCAATCACGTTGATGTCGCCGGTGGAGGTGATGAAAATATCCCCGATCGGGGCTGCGGCTAACATTGGCATCACGCGGAAACCGTCCATGACCGCTTCTAACGCTTTGAGCGGCTCCACCTCGGTGACGACCACATTGGCGCCCAACCCGGCGGCGCGCATAGCGATCCCCCGACTGCACCAGCCGTAGCCTCCCACAACCACAGTCTTGCCTGCAATCAGCACGTTGGTAGCGCGAATGACGCCATCCATGGTTGATTGACCGGTGCCATAACGGTTATCAAAGAGATGTTTGGTCATGGCGTCGTTGACCGCCACGATGGGATATTCTAGCGCGCCATCATGGGCCATCGCTCGCAAGCGGATGACGCCGGTGGTGGTCTCCTCGGTGCCGCCGATGACGGTGCTCAACACCTCACGCCGCTGGGTGTGCAACGTGCTCACCAAATCCGCCCCATCATCCATCGTGAAGTGCGGTTGGTGATCTATTGCCGCGTGGAGATGTTTGTAGTAAGTCTCGTTATCCTCGCCCTTGATAGCGTAGACGGGAATCTCGCTGTAAGCTACCAATGCCGCCGCGACATCGTCCTGCGTGCTCAACGGATTGCTGGCGACCAACACGAGATCCGCGCCGCCAGCTTGCAACGTGCGCGCCAGAGTGCCGGTCTCGGTGGTGACATGGAGGCACGCGGACATCCGCACGCCCTGGAACGGTTTTTCCGCCTCAAAACGCTCGCGGATCTGTTGCAATACCGGCATCTCGCGTTCCGCCCATTCCATGCGCAAACGACCGGAGGGGGCTAATTCTAAATCCTTGACATGATATTCCATGATTTTACTAACTCCTTGGGTGTAAGGTTAAAGTCAAAAGTCAAAAATTGAGGCCAAATGAGTACCGCAATCGCTAACCGCCAACCGCTAACGACTAACCACTAATGGCTGCTTCACTAAATTCATCCGGGCCGAAGACGCTTACATAGCGCGTCACAAACTCGCTTAACGTGTATGCGTGGGCTTGCGGCCCCTGGGTCTCCAAAACGTAGGTGGCGGCTAGACTACCGATGCGGCCCGCCGCCGTCCAATCCACGCCTAGCGCCAGTCCCTTGAGCAGTCCGGCGCGGAAAGCATCGCCCACCCCGGTCGGATCCAGGATCTGCTCCGGCGTAACCGCCGGTATTTGGATCTTCTCGTCGGCCCAGATAAGCGCGCCCGCTGCTCCCTGCGTGACGATCAGCGCCCGTTTGACCGCTACGCGCAACTCCTCGGCGGTCATCGCGACGCGCTCCTTGAGCAATTCGAACTCGTAATCGTTCAGAATCAGAATATCCGCCCCGGTTAGTCCCTGGCGCAGCTCCTCCGGCGTGGAACGGACAATCTGCTGACTAGGATCGTAGATGTAAGCGATGCCTAACTCGCGACATTCGCGCGGATACTTCACCATGACGGCGGGGTCATTGGGGGAGATAATGGCCCAATCCCCCGGGGAAGCCAGTTCATGGAAAGAGAGATCGCGGGCGTGAGACATCGCACCGGTGTAGAAACTGGCAATCTGGCTCTGATGTTGGTCCGTGGTGGCAAAAAAAGAAGCGGTGAAGAGGCCGGGAATCTTCACCGTGGCGGAGGTATCTACACCATGTTCCTCCAACCAACTGCGGTAGGCGACAAAATCTTCGCCTACCGTCCCCATCAACAATGGTCGTTCGCCCAAGAGCGCCAGAGTAAACGCGATATTAGCCGCACAGCCCCCGCGTTGCTTCTGCATCTCATCCACCAGAAAACTTAAACTCAGCTTCTGTAATTTATCGGGCTTCACGTGCTCCAAAAAATCGCCTGGAAAAGACATCAGATAATCATACGCTATTGATCCGGTAACAACAATTCTCATTTGGGTACTCTTCTTCACTCGCTAAAACAACGTCCAACGCGCCACTCTACCATAAAGAAGGTGAAAGTCCACCGGAGGTTATATTGGCCGTCCCGCCAGTGCATGTCAAGCCAAATGATAATGTTACTGAGAGGTAGCAACAAAATGATAAGGATAATCTGGTACACAACGCTGTTTGCAACAGACGTATGGTACAAATCACTCAACGCCAAGTTTGCTTATTTGTTTGCATTGTGCTAATATGACCTGCATGTACAGAATCGTATTCACGAAACGGGCTGACAGAGCACTTCGTAAGATGCCACGAGGTACCGCTAATCTAATCCGTAAGAAGTTAGATTGAATGGCAATCGCTCCTCACGCGAAACATAACAATGTAACTAGATTACAGGGTCGTCCGGGCTACCGCCTGCGGGTTGATGACTGGCGCGTGATCTACGAAATACGAGGAACTGAGCTCGTCATCCTCGTTCTGAAGATTGGGCCGCGCGGAGGCGTATACCGATGAATATACAAATTATTGAAAGAGAAGGCCAACCTGAGTGGGCAGTAATTCCATACGCAACATATTTACGTCTAACGGAAGATGCGGAAATGTTACAGGATATCCACGCTTATGACGCTGCCAAGCAAGCGCTAGCGGATGGTGAAGAGCTCGTTC
>DUEJ01000035.1 GCA_011192175.1 Thermoflexia bacterium | reverse complement strand
TTCGACTGACCTTTAACGCTGTTCTTCCTAAATTGACGTACTTCATGATGTCTTCTCCTTATAGGTTTATTGAAATTGCATCTTGCCTTTGTTATTGGATCATTCACGTAAATACTGTTATCTCAAGCACTGTGGCAGCTAACGGCGGCCTAATGGTGAGCTTCACCCGCTGCGCGGGTGCGGCGTGAGCACACTCGCCAGGCAGCGAACCGAATGCGGGTGAAACTGTTGAAAAACACGCCGCTTTGCCAAGTCACGTGCAAGCTATGGTTAGCGCGGCCCTTTGCTCTTGCCCCATAAACCCATAACCCAGGTACATTTTCCTTCACGGTTCCTTAACATGTTGACAAATTTACTTGTTTCTCTGTTACTCTCACTGGGGGTTTCCAAAAACAGGTTGTCTTGACCCGCAAGAATTAACGCAGCCTCAAGCGTATAGGGTTGTTCGGTTAGGGTTACTGTTCTCATAACTTAAATCTCATTATGCCCCGCCCCGCCACTCTCATCAAAGAGCGGCGGGGCGGGGTAATGGTTTAGTCACGCACTTGGCGGATGCTTGGCACTTCCCATTGCCATGGACCCACGCTTTTCCGGTACCAGCGAGATTAACGTGCGTAATGCAAAATTGACGGCTTGCGAGTTCGGAAAGTACTCATGCACATCTGGCGCAAGTATTACTGCCCTTTCACCTACGACGCGATGCTCTGTCACTGTACCGTCGTCATTGTAAATCCGAACGGTATAGCCCTCTTCGCGCAAAACTTTATAATGCTTGCCGCGTACCCCGCCTGTAAAATCGTACTCCGAGCGCATATCATCATCCACAACAGATACCGTAAAAACGCGCCGATTATAGCCAAATGTTATCCTTACCGTCCCAAGTGCATGGGCATTACGACATGAGTGAACTGCGCCTCTTCTCCCACGGCCTTGATGACGCCAGGACTGGTCGCAGTGTTGAGTTCTAGCGCCACCTGCGGCGTATCTAACGCGGCAAGCACCGCCACGAGGAAGCGCACGTTAAAAGCGATTTCCAACGGTTCGCCTTCCACGCTGGCGACGAGCCGGGTCGCGCCTTGTCCGGATTCGGCTGAATTGGCGGAGACGACCATCTCGCCCGGCGACACTTTTAGGCGGACGATGTCCGCCACATCCCGCGCGAAGATCGCGGCGCGTTTGCACGCTTGCAACCATTCCTCCCGCCCCAACACCACGCGGAGGGCGCCCGTTTGCGGGATGATACGCCGGTAATCGGGGAAGTTGCCGTCAATCAGCTGAGAATTGAGCACGGTATGTTTGAGGCGGAAGAGTACCTGATTGTGGGTACTGGTGGTCGAGATTTTTACCGGTTCCTCTTGCGCGCTCAAGATACGCATCAGTTCTGAGAGCGCCCGCGCCGGGATAATGACTTTGAAGGGATGTGATACGGGGCTGACTAGCGGCAAATGTCGCACCGAGAGCCGGAATCCATCAGCTGCCGCGAATGTCAAAGTCTCACCTTCGAACTCCGCTAGCACGCCGGTCAGCACCGGGTGACTATCATCATTCGAAGCGGCGAAGGTCACTTGTTCCAGCGCCTTTTGCAAGACCTCCGCTTTGACGGCCACGCCATCTTCATCCTTGAGCTCTGGCAGCACGGGGAATTCCTCTGCCGAGATACCCCGGAAACTGGCGGTCACGGTACCGCATTTGAGCGCCAGCGAGAGGTTCTCTGGATTCATCTCCAGGCTCACTTGATCCGGCGGCAGCGAGCTGATTAGATCGACGAGATTGCGGGCGGGCACGGTGAGCATTCCCGGGACATCTACTTTGGCGCCCACCCAATGCACGATGCTCAGCTCTAGATTGGTAGCTGTTAACTTGAGCTGCCCTTGGTCCGTTGCCATAAGGATATTATTTAGAATGGGCATGGTCGTGCGCGAGGGGACCGCGCGTCCGACGATACTTAGTCCCTGGGATAGATTCTCTTGCAAGCAAGAAAGTTTCATAGTGGGCCTCCTTTGTAAATAGAGCGGCTAGTGTTCGAAATGGATTAAACTTGAGTCTACTGAAAAAACCAAGAATTTCACCACGAAGGCGCGAAGGCACAAAGATTCAAAATTTAACCTTCATAATTGATTTTTGATAGCTATTATTCAGTATTTTTTTAGCCTAAACTGATTTTTTTCTTAGCGTCTTTGCGCCTTTGCGGCGCTAGCTCTTTTTTCAGGGGAATCAAAGTTGGATTATTGACTTTCAGTATACTCTAGGTGAGCAATTACGAAAGTCAGTTACTCGTTGCCGGTGGGGGTTTCACTGGCGGTAAATAATTGGGTGGTGACGGTAGCTAACGCCAGAATTAGCCAGAAGATAGTGACCGAATGGTGAAAATCCAGGCTGAAAAAATAGTGGTCGAAAACTCCGCCTACCAATCCTCCCACCAGGGCGCCATGATAACCGTACCAGAACGGTTCCAGTGCTGGCGGCGGGAGGATTTTACGGTACCAGCGGTTGCCAAAACGGTAGAGCAGGATACCCACAATGAGCAAGAAACTGGCTAAGCCTAGTAATCCCATCTGCTCGGCGATGAGCAGATAGATGCTGGCGACGCCCAAATAGGTATCAATATCTGGCGTTCCTCCAAATCCCACTCCCAGCAGCGGATGGCGCCCGATAAGGATAAAAGCGTCTTTATACTCGCCAAAGCGCATCTTGGTGGAGAGATCCTCGCCTTGCAAACCCTCAACGAAATGAGCGCTATATCCCCGCGTCCAGGGGAGGAGCAAAATTAAGGCGAGCGCCAGAAGCAATAGGAGGAATAGCTTACGGTAACGCATTGCGCCTAACATACCGATCGCCGCTACTGCGCCGACCATAGACCCGCGCGAGACGGTCAAGCCCAGGCAGAGTCCCAATAGAGCGATGAGCGGGATGAGTAGCCCCCGCTTCAGCACCGGGTGGGAGGTGAAGAGCTGGGGCAGAGCGATGGCTAAAGCCAGATTGAGTAAACTGCCCAATACGTTGGGATCCACCGAGGTAGCAGTGGCGCGTTGCATCAGCGCTGGATCGTCACGGATGTAGCGCAGCACCCCGCCGCCAACCGGGTATCCCACCCGCCCCAGCGCGGAGAGCGCTTGCATGGCCAGTGAGTCGGGCATGACGTAGAGGATAATGCCCAGCAGGGCCGCGCCTCCGGCCAGCAGGAGGAAAACGCGGGTCAAGCGTTTCAATCGCTCAATTCCGGTGACGGTGTTGGTCACTAAAAAGAAAAATCCGATGCTCAGCAGAACTTCGGCGAAATGGCGGAGCAGATAGCTGCCCAGGGGAGAGTGTGCCAGTCCCGCCACAAATGCGCCGATAGCTAGTAGCGCGAACGCCGCAACCGGGCCATCTAGAGGGGTGGCGACGAGTTCTAATTTGCGTTGGCCCAAAATCAGGGGGGCTAGCCAGATCAAAAAAAGTCCCCCCAAGGCCAGATCAAGAAAGGTGGGGGTAAAGCCAATACTGAAGGGAAGTGAGCCGAAAGGGAGCAACGTGACCAAGCCGATCACGCCCCCATAAGCTACCTCGATATTGCGTAGGGCGAGCAGCGCGTAGCCGACCACTAACACTAAAGCTGCCAGCGGGATAATGCCAAACTCCGCCAGTAACCAACTACAGCCACTGCCGCCGGCCACGATTAGCAAGAACGTAAAGGCCGTCGTCAGCCAGCGATGCCGCGAATGTAATATCCAGTGGAGCGGCGTTGCGGCAATGAAGTCATGTGTGGTTATGAGCCAACTATCCATTTTATCTCCCGGAGCGATTATACCGCTGGGGAGAAGGGGCGTCAAGGATTAGCGGGGGAACGTCACGGCGTTACAACGTCTCAGCGGTGCTAGCAGTGATTATGCGTGTTCAGTGCCTAGCCTAATTACTGGCTGCCGTCTACCGTGTACGCCTGACAGAGTTCTAGACACTCTTTATCTCTATGCCTTTCAGCGTGTAGTAGAAAGTCAGCGATTCCTGCATTCCGCGTTCGATACGTTGCTCTACTTGGTCCATCACAGCCAGGAAGAGTAATCCATGTTTCGCCCGCGGGCAGAGGATCCCCAGGCGAGGTTTCTTAGCAGATTTATCGACGGCCCAATCTCCATTGTAACGTTGCCGGAAAACTTGGCCGAGAAAGGCTCCCCAGAGAGTCCAGAGAGTTTGATTGGGATGGGGGAACTGGCGAGTGTGGCGATCAATCCATTCATCCAACAACTGTACCCCGCCGGCGTTGTATTCTACATCGACGCGGGCAAATCGACTAAGGCTAAGTCGCGCGCGTTCTGCCAGTTGTTCCATTTGATGGGTCTCGGTGGAGGGTAAAAAACGTATGGATTGTTTGCGCATCTCTGCCCCTGTTTCTCGGTGAACTCTTACCTGATTATAACACGCATAATTCTCACGACAAACCAGAGCGACATGGCGCCAGCGCGTTTATTATCCTAAAATCACCTTCTCGCCATGCACCAACCTGAATTATTAAAATTTGCAATCCTCAGTATAATTAGCTTGGGGGCGGTTTGGAGGAGCCGGCAGCGCCAGCTCCTCACAAAATTCAACTGCCCATTAATTAGCCAGGAGGTGGCTTATGAAAAACAGATTGTGGTGGTTAGTAGTAGGTCTATTGATTTTTTCGTTAGCGTGTAGCACGATCACAAAAAAAGGGAAGGATGTCACCGAAGTTCCGCCGGCTGAAGAACCTACCGTGGCTGTAGCAACTAAGGAACCTGCCGTGGAAACCGAAGAGCCTACCGTGGTTGTAGTAACTAAGGAACCTGCCGTGGAAACCGAAGAGCCGCCGGTGTTCGAGGAAGACGAAGGTTTCACTATCCAGGTAGCCAATCAGAGTGACTACGGGATTTGTTACGTCTTTATCTCGCCCAGCGAGTCGGATGACTGGGGTGAAGATTGGTTGGGTAGTGAAGAGAAAATCGGCCCCGGAGACACACGGGATTTCGAGGTGCCGGTCGGTACCTACGATGTCAAGGTCTCCAATTGCGAGTTCGAGACGCTGACCACGGCCTGGGAAATTGCTGCGGCTGAGGCCGTTGAAGTCGGCGGTAACGGACGCATCGCCTTCGTGCTCTCCAACAGCAATGAGGCCGATATTTGTTATGCGCAGATTTCTCCTTCCTCGCTAGATAGCTGGGGTGAGGATGCCCTAGGCGCCAAAGAGATTCTCGCTGCAGGTAATTCGCGGGTTTTCTTCTTGATACCGGGGACCTACGATATTTTGTTGAGCGCTTGTGATGAGCAGTCGTTAGCGGAAGAATATGAACTCGAGATCACCGGGGATACTGCTTGGACGCTAACCGATGACGGGTTGGTGCAGGACGGCCAGAAAAACATGGCCGATGACGGGGGGCCTTTCTATTTGGAGGTAGAGAATTTTTCTGATTACGATGTTTGTTACATCTACATCTCTTCTACTGATGCCGAGGAGTGGGGCGAGGACTGGCTGGGAGATGGTCAGACCATCACGTCCGGAGAGAGTTGGCATTCTGAATACATCCCGGCTGGCCCGCATGACATCAAACTAGAAACCTGTGCGGGGGCCGTCTTGGCGACCGCTTGGGAGGTAAAATTAGATACCACCATGACCATTGGCGGTTACGGCCAAGCGCCATTGGAAATCATCAATGAGAGCAGTACCGAGATCTGTTACGCTTATTTCTCGTTTTCATCCGCAGATGAATGGGGGATGGACTGGATGGGGCAGTATGAGACCATCCCCGCAAATGGCAGCACGCGCATATTTTACGTGGAACCGGGCATCTATGACCTGCTAGTCCAAGATTGCGATAGCAATGATCTGGTGGCTGAGACTGAAATAGCGATAGATGCGGATGGCACTACGTGGACCATCTCTGATTAAGTTAGTTAGCAAGCTATTCATTCAGGCCTCCGATCTCTACCTGAGATCGGAGGCCGCTATGTAAGGGGGAAGCAGGTGAAGTTAAATCCACAACTATTAGCTTTATTGACCGCCATCGCCTGGGGGGTCGGAGGGTTCTTCGAGAAAAAAGGGCTGCACTTAGGCAACCTCTCCCCGCAGCTGGGGATCACCATTCGCACCGCCGTCGCGTTATCTGTGCTGGGACTGCTCAGCTACACCGAGTGGGCGTCTCTGACGCAGGCCGGGCCGAAGTCCCTGGCAATGATGATTATCGGAGGCGGTCTTATCGCCGGCGTCGGGGGGATGCTCTGCTTCTACGCCGCGCTCAAAGGAGCGCCTTTGGGGAAAGTGATGCCCATTGCCTTCACCTCGCCGCTCTTCGGCGTGCTGATGGGGGTGCTAACCGGTGCGGAGTCGCTCACGCCCAAAGGGATCATCGGGATGCTGCTGACCATCGGCGGCATTATCGTGCTCACCGTGGAGTGAGGCCGTATCTTCTCAGTCTCTTCCGTCCCCTCGCTTTCTCGCCTTATCGCTTTCTCGCCTTATCGCTCGAAAGTATCCCTGGTGGAATGCGCACCCCTATTTTCGCCAGTATCCAGGCGATGGTCAGTGTGGGAATCGGTTGCGTGCCAGGAATCAGTCCTTCAACCAACGTCACGCCGCGTAAATTCTCTAATCCCAGATGACTGAGGATAACCCAACCCACCGGCGCGCCGAGGAAATCCAGCCCGAAATCTAGGAGGTCAAGGATGATCACCAGCACCAGCGGCACGTGGCGCAGCGTGGTGAAGAAATCGGCTTTCGCGGGGATACTGATATTCTTGAGATTCCGGTAGGCGAGCAACAGGAGCAAGAGCGCCAGGACGAGGCTGCTCCCCATAGCGATCAGCGCGCCGGTGATGAAGTTGTGAAGATCTAAGGTCGGGAAATTCATTGATAGCTCCTCAGTGAAAACTAATAGCTGGTTCTGGGGGAACAATTATTCAGGATGACGCTTAGTCCACGACATCTCCGAACTTTGCACGCAAATCATCCTCAAAATGTTGGGCTTGAGTGCAGATGCGACAAACTTGCGACCAGTTGGCGGTAATCTGTGGTATCAAAAGGCGATATTTGCTAACGCTTTTGCGGATGGTGCTCCCTCTGCGCCTAAGACATTTCCCATATTTTTTGAGCGTCAACCGGTAGGCCGGATGACGGTCGCGGTCATGTTCCTGGTGGATACATTCATAATCTGGATTTTCACAGAGTGGATCGTCAGAGTAAAGTGCAGCAAAAGTCCAGTTTTCCAGGTCTTGTGCTGGAAATACCAATAAAACTTCGGCTGACAATTGGTCAGCAGGTAATTGTAGCCACCGGCAAACCACTTGCTCTAATTTTTCTACGGTAGCTGCAATGGGTGGGCAAATTGGTTGCACGCCGCGAATGGGATCAATTAAATCATCGTCCTGCAAATCACGCTCTGCGCCAATATCTGCATCTAACATGATTACCAATAGGTCTAACGGGGAGCCGGTATCAGCAGAGATAATTTTTTCTAAATCTGAACTTGCCCGCTGCCAGGTTTCCTTACACCACCTGCGGACTCCTTTCCAGCCATTGCCTCGCTCGCTATGTACGGAAATTGGCTGCAAGGGAAAAAAGCGGTGCTGGCCAGGATAAAGGTGTCCGATGACCGCCTTCAATACCAATTCATCTGTAGTACCTTCTACGACTGTTCCGATATTCATTAGATATCCTTTTTACAAGCTAGGTACTCCACCTAGACGCCCCATAACCCATAAATTGGATAATGAGAGGCCATTTTGATCCGCTCGCAGGATATCTTCCGAGACTTGTACCCGATATACTTTGGTAGTGCCTCCGGTCTCGAAGCCACGCTCTACGGCAAAAAGTCGAATGCGATCATCTTGCAAATCCAGACCATCCAACACTAAGGGGTTGTGTGTGGTAAGTAGGGCTTGCCGTGGCGGGTCGGAAGCGAGCATTAAGCGGCAGAAGAGACGTGTTACCGCACGTGCCAAACGCGGGTGCATGGCCTGGTCAAAGTTGTCGATAGCAAAAAGCCTGGGGGTGCGTGGATGTAGTGCCAGCACTAGGACGAAGAGTACATACAATACTCCCTCGCTGGCATCGTAGCCGGAAATCTGGTTGCGCCCCTCTCGCATCCAAATGTCTTCAAAGCGTAACAGTTTTTGACTGGCCGGCACATTTGGGGAGAGTAACTGCCGCGAAGGTTTGGTAACGTCAAATTGTGTGACCCAACCCAATAGGTCTAAGAGCTCGTCTAAATCCAATGCTCCAAACTGCCCTCTCTGTAAATCTAAGATATCTTCAATGGCCTCGGGTAGGCGCCCGCCGAAAAGGCCCAAGGGATCACGCTGAGAACTATCTGGCGCCATCCCCCGCAACATTGGTGTATAGGGTGAGAAGATGGCATACGACTCCAAATAATCCAATAAATCTTCAACCTCTTCCCCTAAATCCAAATAGCGCCGGGCAAAATGTACTAATCCTGCTTCAGCCCGGAGTTTTGGCATCTCTGGTAACTGTTCCAATCCTCCGTTGAACCGTTCTCCCCGTCGACCGCGTCCGACGATCTTTTCTTGCCCACGCCAGAGGCTTTCGGCTCTGTAACTCCACCGAGGCTTAGGGTCTTTTATAGGATTATCTAAGGCAACTTTATATCTAGCGGTTTTTCCAGCCTCCGCACTGCTAGCTTCAAAGGTAATTGTAGTGCGCCAACGTTCTTCTTTCAGAGATGTTTTGTAGAGTTGGGGAGTGCCCAAACGTACTCCACGGGCGCTTAATTCTTTATCACTAACTTCTCCCGCGGCTGCGGCGCTCAAGACTCCTACCGCCTCTAGCAAACTGGTTTTACCGCTACCATTTGCGCCAATCAGAACATTTACTTGTCCTAATTCCAAATCTTGGAGTTCTAGCAAGGATTTAAATCCAGCTATGCTGATTTTATCTAACATGAGATTATCTCCTTCTAACAAGCCTGAAACTTTGCGTAATTAGTGAAAAACAAATTACACCAAACTCAGAAACGCCTCCGGCAAAGCGTGGACGACGTCGCTGGCTCGCATCCCCGCTTCTCCGTATTCTTGACGGGCCAGTTCCCCGGCCAGCGCGTGCAGATATGCTCCGGTCACGGCGGCCTCGAAAGCCTCCAGTCCCTGCGCGCGCAGCGCCACAATGACCCCGGCCAGCACGTCGCCGGTGCCGGCCGAGGCCAGCCCTGCGTTGGCAAAGGGCAAGAGCAGCGCCCGCCCGTCAGGCGCCGCGACGACGGTGAACGCGCCTTTGAGCACGACCACTTGTCCCCATTTTTGCGCATATTCCCTGGCGACCTGCCAGCGGCTGGCCTGAATTTCCGCTACACTTAGCCCGGTCAACCGCGCCATCTCGCCGGGATGGGGCGTCAGGATACTTTTTGGAGGTAGTAATTCCGGCCAGTTGGGTTGCGCGCCCAAAATGTTCAGCCCGTCAGCATCTACGATCAGGGGCGGGAGTTGCCGTCGCTTCCTTGTTTCTGCTATCTTCTCAGCAGAGAGAAACCCGGGACGCCGCTTCCTCAGGTTGTGACCACATAGCTCCTTGATGAATTCCACAGTCTCCGGCGCTTGCCCCAAGCCTGGCCCCACCAAGAGCGCGTCATATTCCTCCAGCGGCTTCCGGAGCGTGGCGAGCGCATCCACAGTGATGGCCCCCAGCACCTCCGGCAGGAGCAGGTAAGTGACCTCCGGTACCAGCGGAACTAAGCTGGCGTGTAGCGAACCGGCTGTTCCCAGCGTGACCAACCCCGCGCCGCTGCACACGGCGGCTTGCGCGGCCAGAGCCGCGGCGCCTGTGTAGTTCACCGAGCCGGCGACCAATAACGCCTTGCCGAAGGTCCCCTTGTGCGCGTTGTTCCCGCGCGGCGGCAGCCAGGCGCGGATCAGTTGCGGCGTTGCCAATGCCGGGCCGTCGGGGGAGGGTGTCACCTCGGCAGGAATACCGATCTCGGCTACGACCAGCTCGCCGGTCAGCTCTGCGCCGGGGAAGCGAAAGTGTCCGGGCTTGGGATGGGCGAAGGTTACAGTGATTTGCGCGGGCAGGGTCAACGGGTCCGTCTCCCCTGTGTCGAAATCTAACCCAGAAGGGCCGTCCACGGCGACGATGAACAGCGTGGACGGCCTTTGCTGTTGTAGACGGTTGAGAGATGTTAATGGACGTTGCCGGCGTTGGGCTAATGCGGCCTGTATTACCCGGAGTATCGCGGCGATGTTACCTCGCAGGGGCGGTTTCGCACCCGTTCCCAACAACGCATCAATGAGTAGCTGTGACCGGGAGAGTAACCGGCGTAACTCGCTCCCTTCTGTCTCATCCACATGAGTATGGACTACTACTCCCTGCTCCACCGCTGCTTTGAAGACCGGATCGCTCTCCGGGTTGCGTGGACGGGAGAGATACGCCGTCACCTGTGCGCCGGCCCCGGCTAGATAACGGGCCGCGACCAGTCCATCGCCGCCGTTATTCCCTGGCCCCACCAGCACCAATACCCGGCACCCTTTGACCGGCTGGCCTTCCAAAATTGCGCGCGCGACCCCTTGCCCGGCTAAATCCATCATCCGCTGATATGAATGTCCAGTTGCAGCGGCGGCTTGCTCCAATTCTTGTATCTCAGCTACGGATAGAATACGCATTAGGAACCCCCGGGGGAAAAAATTAGTTAAGAGCTAGCTTAAGCGGTGTGAGCATGTCCCACTGCGCCGGGTGGATCCCCGCGCAGCAACGCGATAGCGTGCGGCAGCGCCGGGATGACCACTTGGAGATTCTCGCAGGCGGCTTTGGGGCTGCCGGGCAAGTTGATGATGAGCGTCAGTCCTCGGATGCCGCAAACGGCCCGCGAGAGCAT
>DUEJ01000034.1 GCA_011192175.1 Thermoflexia bacterium | reverse complement strand
GCCTGACCTTCGGCGCGAATCTGCTCCAACATCTCCGCCTGATGTTCCGTGGAGAGCGATTGGCGGCAGAGCGGGCAGAGGGCGTCCGCATCCGCCAGCGCATCCAAGTTGGCTTTAGTCTCATCCATCAAGGCTTTGAGCTGCCGATTGCGCTCCTGCCGGCGGCTCCGTTCTAACTCCGCCTCCTGCGCCGTGACCCGCGTCTCATCCAACTCCGCGGCCAATTGCGTGAGCGCGGCCAGCCTGACTTTAGCCGCTTCCCATTCCGCCGTCTCCTCGTCACTGAGCAACCGTTCCGCCAACATGCGGAGCTGGCCGCGCAAATCACCCAGCTGCTCTTCAATCTGGGCGCGGGCGGCCGCGATAGCCCGCTCCTGGCGCGTGGCCTCTTGCTCCTGCGTGCGCAACTGTGCGTGTAAATCCGCGCCCGCCCGCGAGATACCCTTTTCCCAGCGCGACTTCTCCGCCTGCAAACGGGCCGCCTCGCCCAGTTTCTCGCTCCAAGCACGTTCCTCCGCCAACGTAGCCTGGTATTGCTCATAACGCGCCTTGATCTCTTTTTCCGCCGCGAGACGCGCTTGGTAGTCATCACGGCGCTGCCGGTGCGTCTCTTGTTGGCGGGACAACTCCGCTAACCGTTCCTCCTCCTGTCCGAGACGCCCCGCCAACTCCGCAATCTGACGTTGGATGCCCTTCGCCTGCTCGCGGATGCGGTAAATCTCGTTGACCTGCGCCTCTAGCTCCTCAAGTTGCTGGCCTGCGACGGCGGCCTCACGCTCCGCGACGGCCAACTCCTTCTCGTACTCCTCGCGGCGTGCTAATTCAGCATTGATCTCTACCAGCCGGCGCTGCACGCTCTCCTGTTCCACCTCCGTCTTGGACAACCGCTCCTTGACGCGGCCGCGATACTCCTCCCAGCGTTCCAGACCCAAGATGGCCCCCAGTACACGTTTGCGTTGCGCCGGCGTCTGCACGGTAAACTCGTCGGCGTTCCCCTGACGCAGGTAAGCCGAGTTGATGAAGGTCTCATAATCCAACCCCAGCTGCTCTGCGATGCGGGCTTGCGTCTCGCGAATAGTGTTGCCGTTGATCGCCACCCAATTCCCGTTTTCACCCTGGCTCTGGAAATCCAAGATTGAGGTGGTGGTGGAGCCTCGACCACGCAACTCGCGCCGCCGCAAGATCCGGAAGTGCCGCTCCTCACCGTTCTGATAGCTCATGCGGAAGAGATACTCCACTTCCAGCGATTGCTGGCCGTGATAGATCAAATCCTCATCATGGCCGTAGGAGACGCGCGACTTCCCCCAGACCGCCCAGGTGATAGCGTCCAGCAGCGCGGATTTCCCCGCGCCGTTTTCCCCCACCAGACTGGCGAGGTGTACGCCGCGCAGGTCAAGGCGGGTATCCAAATGAGAAAGAAAATTCTTGAGGTGTAGTTCTTCAGGGATCATAGGTAGTAGTCCAAAGTCAAAGGTCTAAAGTCGAAAGTCAAAGGTCGCAGGTCACTTACTAATAGCTAACGGCTAACTCGCTAACGGCTAACGTGCTAACCGCTACTCCCCCGCCCTTTGTAGCCGCGGGCCACGATGAATTGCTCCCAGCTCCCTTCGCGGGAGGAATCAGGTTTGTTGATCTTGACACGGCGGAAAGCCATTTTTACGGCATGGATCACGGCGGGTAAATCCTCGCCTTCGTAGACCTTGACGACGAAGTTGCCGCCCGGATGGAGTATCTCTTCCGCCACGGCCAACGCCGCCAGCGCCAATTCCATTGAGAGAACGTGATCCCGCAATTTGACGCCAGTGGTGGCAGGCGCAGCATCACTGAGCACCACATCGACTGGCCTCCTGGCCACGGCGATGAGTTGATCCTGTACCTGCAAGTCGGTCATATCGCCCTGCAAGGTGCGCACGCCGGGGATAGGTGCGATTTCCTGCAAATCTAGCGCCACCACCCGCCCCCGCCTGCCGACCAGTGCTATCGCTACCTGTGACCAAGAGCCGGGGGCTGCGCCTAAATCAACCACCAGATCACCGCGCCGGATAACCTTAAACCGCTCTTGAATTTGCAAGAGCTTGTACGCCGAACGCGCGCGATAACCGTCGCGCTTCGCCTGCTTAAAATACTTTTCACGATGTTGCTCTTTTCTCCAATGTGACATCATTCCCCTTAAAAAAGTTATCTCACCACAGAGACGCAGAGGACACTGAGAAAAAAATTAGGTTTTGGGGTGAGAATATTGACTCCCCTTAAAAAATACTTATCACCACGGAGACACCGAGAACACTGAGAAAAATTTTGAGCCATACCCATCAAAAAATAATTTTCTGAAAGTTAGGTTAAACATCTCAGTGCCCTCCGTGCCTCCATGGTGAAATCAACGTGATACTTGAAAATCCTCGAACTGGGGCAGATACTCTAACGGTACGCGCCCTTCAATTTGCGTGCCCGTCGGCAAATGTTCCAGCTCATAGATCAGACCTCGCTTATGGAAAACGCTCACTAGATCACCCCGCTCAAAAGGAATCAGGACCGTAAGCGATGCCATCTCCGCCTCCAATGCCGCCTCCACGCACTCCAAGAGCGCGGGCAACCCATACCCGGTGCGCGCGGAAAGCGCCACGCTATCCGCCAAATCCACCAGCGACTCGCGCGCTGCTTCCGGATCAGGTAAACGATCCACCTTGTTGAGTACGTTGATAATGGGTACATCCACGGCCTCAATCTGTTGCAAAGTTTGATAGACGGCCTCTGCCTGCGCCTGCGCGCGCGGATGGCTGACATCAATCACGTGTAACATCAAATCCGCCTCGGAGAGAGATTCTAACGTGGCTCGGAAGGCAGCAATCAGCTGGGTAGGTAGTTTTTGGATAAAACCAACCGTATCGGAGACCAACACTACCATGCCGCCCGGCAGTTCCACCCGGCGCGTGGTGGGGTCGAGAGTGGCGAAGAGCTGGTCAGCGACGTAAATATCCGAATCGCTCAGGACGTTGAGCAGGGTAGATTTGCCGGCATTGGTATAACCCACCAGCGCCACGGTGGGCAGACCGCTCCGGCGGCGGCGCGCGCGATGTTGCGCCCGCTGAGCGCAGACCTCATCCAACTCCTCTTTAATCTGGGAAATGCGCCGGCGGATGACACGTTGATCAATTTCCAACCGAGTCTCACCGGGGCCACGCAACCCTACCCCGCCGGTGGCGCCGCCCGCACGGCCCCCGGCCTGCCGGGTCAACACTTGCTGCGTCCAAGTCTGCGTCAGACGGGGCAGGCGGTACTCGTACTGCGCCAACTCCACCTGGAGCGCGCCCTCCCGCGTATCGGCGTGCAGCGCGAAGATGTCCAAAATCAAGCCGGTCCGGTCAAGCACCTTGGTCTGCGCGCCGAAGAGCGACTCCAACTCGCGCTGGTGACGCGGACTGAGCTCGTCATCAAAGATGACCACGCTCGCATCCAACATCCGCAACTGTTCCGCGATCTCCTCCGCTTTCCCCTTGCCGATAAACGTCCCCGCATGAGGACGGGCCAGGCTCTGCACCGCTTGCCCCACCACCTCCAACCCCGCCGTGTCGGCCAACCGTGCCAACTCCAACAGCGATTCCTCCACCGGCCAGGCATCAGAAACATAGCGTCCCCTAGGATGCCTTTTCCAATCAACACCCACCAAAAAGGCCTGCTCGCGGGGCGAACGGGTTTGCTTTAACTCGTGCATTTTACCTTCCTCTGTTCTCAGCATACATAAACCACGTCCGTATCATCTCAAAAAATTAGGGCCGGTTGTATCCCGGATTGTCAATCCGGCGGGCGGAATACCATTCCGCGCTACAAGCCCGCTACAAGCCCCCGAAATATTGAGATGATACCCACGTCCCATGATAACGCGGAATGACTAGTTAGTCAATTAGTCGGATAGTCAAGTAGTCCGGGTGGTCGTGAGAGCAACTTTTGACCTTTGACTTTCGACTTTTGACCTTCGACTTTTGACTTCTTCCTCCCCGTGACATCTAGTGCTACTATGTTAAAATTACGAGTATCTATGATCAAAAATAAAATAACGACGCGCGAAAACTGGCATGCAGCCCTCAAGCAGCTTCCCACGCCACACATCCTCCAAACGTGGGAGTGGGGCGCGCTCAAAGCCCGCCACGGCTGGCAAACGGAACGCCTGCTCTGGCAACGGGAGCAGACTCCCGTAGTGGCCGCGCAATTGTTGACGCGCAGACAGTTCAAACTCCAGCAAGGGTATATTACCAAGGGGCCAATCCTGGATTGGAATGATATGGCCCTAGTAACTCAGACCCTCAACGAGCTGGAAGAACTGGCCCGCCAAGCAGGTCTACTGGCACTCAAAATTGATCCCGATGTGCGCGCGGATACGGAGACGGGGCCGGCCATCGCGGCCCTACTGCAAGAACGCGGTTGGCAGCCTGCCTTTGAGCAGATCCAATTTCGCAACACGATGTTGTTGGATCTGCGCCCGGAACTGGACGATATTCTGCTGAACATGAAATCCAAGTGGCGCTACAACATCCGGCTCTCCCAGCGCAAAGGCGTGACAGTCCGGCCAGCTACCGTCGCGGAGCTGCCGCTCCTCTACCAGCTCTACGCCGAGACTGCCGCCCGCGACAAGTTCATTATTCGCGCCGAGGAGTACTATTTAGATGTCTGGCGCACTTTCATGGACGCCGGCTTAGCCACGCCCCTGCTAGCGGAAGTAGAAAACGAAGCCGTCGCCATGTTGCTACTTTTTCATTTTGAGAGCTGGGCGTGGTATTTATACGGAGCTTCGCGTAACCTGCACCGTGATAAAATGCCCAATCACCGCCTGCAATGGGAGGCGCTACAATTCGCCAAATTACGCGGTTGTACTACTTATGATCTCTGGGGCGCACCCGACGAATTAGAGGAGCGCGATTCTCTGTGGGGTGTCTACCGGTTCAAAAAGGGGTTCGGTGCTCAATTCACCCCGCATATCGGAGCTTACGATTACGCACCACACCCACTCCGCTATCGGCTCTATGTCTTCCTCCGCCCTTACCAGCTCAAGTTGGCGCAACGGCGGTATTGGGGACAGCAAGATAATTGAAAATACAGTAAACAGTAGCCAGGGAGAGGGTAGACCATGCGGATTTTAGTAACTGGCGGTGCCGGTTTTTTGGGGAGCGCCCTGGCCAACACTCTGGCCCAACAGGGCCACGAGGTCTTGGTAGTGGATGATCTGAGTGCCGGCGACCTGACCCGGTTGCATAAGCAGGTGCTCTTCCATCGCGGCTCAGTGCTAGATCGCCCCAAGCTCTGGACCTTACTGCATGGGGTGGAGTGCGTCTACCATCTGGCCGCGCGCGTCTTGGTGGCCGAATCGATCCTCTATCCTTACGATTACAATAAAGTGAACGTTGGCGGCACGGTAATGTTATTGGAAGCCATGCGCGATTTGGGTATCCCGCGCCTCGTTATAGCCTCTTCAGGGGCCATCTATGGGGAGCAGAACGAGCAGCCCATCAGCGAAGCTGCGCCTCCCAATCCCCGCTCGCCCTACGCCGTCAGCAAACTGGCAGCCGAGTATTACGCCCAGACCATCGGGGCAATCTGGGGTATAGCTACCACCACCCTCCGGATCTTCAACGTTTATGGGCCGGGGCAGAGCTTGCCGCCCTCCCACCCGCCGGTCGTTCCGCGCTTCTTGCAGCAAGCCAGTGGAGATGGCTCAGTGGTCATCTTCGGTGATGGCACCCAGACACGAGACTTTGTCTATCTAGATGATGTCGTTACCGCCCTGATCACCGCCGGTACCACAGATGGGATTGGCGGTCAGACCTTTAATATCGGTAGCGGCAGAGACACCAGCATCAATCAATTAAGTAAGATTATCTTAGCCATCACCAAGTCAGAGAGTAACATTATCTATAATGCCGCCGGCAGTGTGGGAGTCTCACGGCTACAAGCCAACATCACGGCGGCCCAGAAGTACCTGGGCTACACGCCTCAAGTTTCCTTAGAAAGTGGGTTACGCCAGACACTACATGCAGATGCACGTTTTTGATACCTTTGAATCTATTACATCCCTCCTGGAGAGACAGAGGATTTATAAAATTTTAGCAGTTAGTCCTAATCGCTAACAGCTAATCGCTAACGACTAATAGTTCAAGGAAAAACAATGCCTTTGCTACGCAAATTAGACCGGCAACCAGCCTACCAATTCATCAGAGAGCTCTTGCAGCGCTTCGGGCGCCATCAAGTCACTATCCACGCCGCCGCGCTGGCTTACTACACCTTCCTTTCCACCATCCCGCTCCTCTTTTTTATCTTCACCGTCGGCAGTTTTTTTGTGGATGCGGAAGAGCTCCAAGCCCTCTCTCTGAATGCCCTGGAGGCCCTGCTCCCCACCACTGCGGAATCGATACATCAGAATTTAACCAACATCTTACGCTATCGCAGCTCGCTGGGCACCGCCGCCGCGCTAGGCGCGCTCTGGTCTGGTTCCGGGATGTTCACCGTCTTAGAAGCTTCCATCAATGCCGTCTGGGAGCGCCCGCGCTCACGCGCTTTCTGGAAGCGCCGGCTGATTGGCATTCTCTCACTCTTCAGCATCACCATCTGGGTACTGCTGGCACTCTTCGCCCGCACTCTATGGAACCTGCTGCCGCATTGGTTCCCGCTCCTGACCACCAGCGGCTTCACCTATCCCCAATGGACTGAGCAAGGGTTAGCCATAAGTTCCATCCTCATACTCAATTTGACCGTCCTCCAATTCTTCCCGGCCAAAGAAGTCTGCAAATGGCGCGCCCTGGCTATCGGATTGGGAGTCAGTCTGGTCTGGGTGATCTCCCGCGAGGTTTTCGCTTGGGCCTTGACCGCCGGTCTGCTCCGTTATCCACTCTTCTACGGTTCACTCTGGGTCTTGGTGGCAGTCAGTGTCTGGGCTTATTGGAGCTATCTAATTTTGCTGATAGGAGCCGAGTTGCAAGCTTACCTGGAAGAACGCCATCAGGGAGAATAAGCAAATAGCAGATGGCAAATGGCGAATGACTAACAGCCAATAGCTAACGGCTAAAACCTAACGCAAAGGAGAACTATATTATGTTAATTACAAACGCTAAAGTTGCCACTTTGGGGATTGCCCCGCAGTTAATTGAAAATGGCGCCATTCTAATTCAAGCGGACAAAATAGTGGCCCTAGGCGATACCGCCACCTTGACCGCCGAGTATCCAGAGGAAGAACGCCTAGACGCGCAAGGGCAACTCGCTCTACCGGCCTCGCTCTGTGGACATACACACTTCTACGGCGCTTTTGCCCGTGGTTGGGCCTTTCCCGGCCCGGCCCCCACCCGCTTCGGCGAGATTCTGGAGCGGCTCTGGTGGCGGCTGGATAAGCAACTCACGCCGGCAGACGTGCGCGCTTCAGCGCAGGTCTGTTTGGCCGACGCCATCCGTCACGGCACCACCACTCTGATTGACCATCACGCCAGCCCCAACGCGATTGCGGGTTCCTTAGATATCATCGCCGAGGAAGTCGTCAACTCCGGCGTGCGCGCCGCGCTCTGCTATGAGGTCACGGACCGGGATGGCCCGGAGCGCAGCCAAGCGGGGATCGTGGAGAACGCGCGTTTCTTGCGCCGCCTCCGCGCGGAGCCACATCCCCAGCTGGCCGCCTCGTTTGGACTCCACGCCTCGCTCACCTTGAGCCGGGAAACGCTAGCGGCCGCCGTCCAGGCCGCCGAGGGGTTGGAGACCGGCTTCCACATCCACGCCGCCGAGGGCGTAGAAGATGTGACAGATAGTCTGGCGAAATCCGGGCAGCGCGTCATCCACCGGCTGCACGCCGCGGGGATTCTAGGGCCGCGCACCATCGTCGCGCACGCCATCCACATTGACGAGCGCGAGATGGAGGTGTTGGCCGCGACCAATACCTGGGTCACGCACCAGCCGCGCTCTAACATGAACAATGCTGTCGGCACCGGCCCGGTGGCAGAGCTGCTGGCTAAGGGCGTCAAGGTGGCGTTAGGCAACGACGGCTTCAGCAATAACATGTTCGCCGAGATGAAAACCGCTTATCTGGTTCATAAATTAGCGCAACACGATCCCCGTGCCATGCCCGGCGACCTGGTCTTCCAACTGGCCTACGCCGCCAACGCGGAGCTGTCCCGGCTCTTCTGGCCCACGCAACAGTTGGGGGAACTCAGACCCGGCGCGCTGGCCGATATCATCTTAGTGGATTATCACCCCACTACCCCCTTGACGGCGGGGAACCTGCCCTGGCACTTCCTCTTCGGCTACGAAGCTTCCATGATCACTGCCACCATCAGCGCGGGACGAGTATTGATGCGCAACCGGCGCTTGCTCACGTTGGACGAGGAAGCACTCACCGCGCACGCGCGGGAATTGGCCGCCGCGCTCTGGGAGCGGGCGGGCGAGTGAGCGAGAAAGCGAAAAAGTGGCTTAGCGGCTTAGCCCGTGAGCGACTATTAGACTACCCGACTATTGGACTATCTTTATGCGCATTGACGTATTGACGTTATTTCCAGAGATGTTTTTAGGCCCGCTTCAGGAGAGTATCCTCAAGCGGGGGCAAGAGCGTGGCGTGCTCGCGATTTACCTCCACCAGCTCCGCGATTACGCCTTTGACCGCCACCAGGTGACGGATGACACCCCCTATGGCGGCGGTCACGGGATGGTGCTGAAACCGGAGCCGGCGGTACGCGCGGTGGAGACGCTGCGCGGCGCGGGCGACTGGCCCGTTATCCTCCTCACGCCGCAGGGTCGCACTTTTACGCAAGAAATCGCCCAAGATTTGGCCCAGCAACCACGCTTACTCTTCATCTGTGGGCATTACGAGGGCTTCGATGAGCGGGTGAGAGAGCAAGTCGTGACAGAGGAGCTCTCGCTGGGTGATTATGTGCTGACCGGCGGAGAGCTGGCGGCCATGGTGATGCTCGACGCTATCGCGCGGTGGATTCCGGGAGTACTCGGTTCGGCGCAGAGCGCGCCGCACGACTCCTACGCCGAGGGATTATTGGAAGGCCCAAACTACACGCGCCCGGCGGAGTTTCGCGGGCAAGCAGTCCCGCCGGTCCTCCTCTCTGGCAACCATGCGGCCATCGCCCGTTGGAAGCGGGAGCAAGCCCTCTTCCGTACTTGGAGTCGGCGTCCAGAGTTACTCGCGCAAACCGAATTGAGCGCAGAAGATCGAGCCTATTTGGAAAAAATAAAAGGAGAATTGTAGTCCGGGATACGATATGCTGAAGAGAAATAAAGAACGCGCTTTGATAGTAAGAACCCAACAAGGGGATTTGAAGGCCCTGGGAGAGCTCTACCAACAATATCGGGAGCTGGTTTTCCGCACCGCACTCGCGGCCACGAACGACGCGCACGCCGCCGAAGATATTCTGCAAGCATGTTTTATCCGGCTCTACCGCTATGCCGGCTCTATCGACGCGGAACGCCCGCTCCGCCCGTGGCTCTACCGAGTCACGCTCAACCTGGTCTATGATTGGTCAGCGCAGAGACGCTGGCCCCAACCCCTGGATGAGATCCTAGAGTGGTTCCAAGGTTTCGTGGCCGCCTTTCCGGCGCCAGATCACCAGGTAGAAGAGAAAGAAACTATCCAACTGGTACACCAGGTGATTGATGAGCTGTCTCCCGCCCAGCAAAAGGTGGTCGTCTTATTCTACTTAGAAGATATCTCAGTAGAGGAAATCAGCGAAATTCTCGCCGTTCCCTCAGGAACAGTCAAATCACGGCTTTATTACGCCAGAAAACGGTTACGTAAAGCGCTATTGCGCCAGCAACGGCCGGTCCCGGAAGTCAGTTACGAGTTTACCTAGCAAGACTGTGCCGCCTTCTCGCCTTCTCGCTTGACTTTTCAGTCGCTCATATTTAGAATTATGTCTAGTATGAAAAATTTAATCAACCCCGTTGTGAGGAGGATTTATGCCTAAGAAAAAATTATGGGTGTTAGTGATAATAATAAGTAGCTTGGCGCTCGGGTTAACGGCCTGTCTGTCAACCCTGACCGCCCCCCCCGCAGAAGAAGAGCCGCCCGCCGTGGCGACGGCGACGGAGACTCTCGCGCCACCCACCGCCACGCCTGAACCTACTCCCACCGCTACTCCGCTACCGCCTAAAACATTGGTGATTTGCCAACAGCATGAACCCACCTCCTTGTACTGGTACAGCAACTCGCGGCTAGTAGCGAGACACATCCATGAAGCGCTCTACGATGGGCCTATCGATAACCTGGGGTACACTCACCAGCCGGTGATTCTAGAAAAGATCCCCAGCTTGCGGGATAGGGATGCCAAATTGAAACAAGTCATTGTGCAAGCCGGGGACAAAGTGGTAGATGCTTACAATGAACCGGTCGAATTGGCAGAGGGCATGTTGCTCTTCCCCTCCGGCTGCCGTAGCGCTGCCTGTGCGGTGGAATTTACGGGAGAACCGGTGGAAATGGATCAATTGGAGGTCACTTTTCGGCTCAAAGCGAATATCAAGTGGTCTGATGGCGAACCATTGACAGCGCAAGATTCGGTCTATGGATATGAGTTGCGCCAAGACCCAGAGACACCGGTCTCTAAATATACGGAGCTGCGCACGGCCTCTTACGAGGCCACCGATGAGTTAACCACTCGCTGGACTGGTCTGCCCGGCTATTTTGATCAGAGCTACGAGCTAAATTTCTACCAACCTCTCCCCCGCCACTTATGGCAAGCGGAGTTGGGCTACGAGGCCGCCGATCTCCTAACGGCCCCCGAAGCAAACCGCACTCCGCTGGGCTGGGGAGCTTTCACCATCCACGAATGGATTGCCGGCGATCATCTCACCTTGACCCCGAACCCCCACTATTTCCGCGCCTCCGAGGGCTTGCCCCACCTGGATACGCTAATCTACCGCTTTGTGGGAGATGCCAACACGGCCCTCGCCCAGCTACTCTCTGGAGAATGTGATATTGTCACGCAAGACGCTGATCTGGCTTCGCAATACGAGCTATTAATCGAGTTGCAGGAACATGGAGTAGCTGAACCCTTCTTCTCGCCGGGGCCGCTCTGGGAGCATGTCAACTTCGGCATTATGCCCGCCGCCGAATATAAGCAGCCCAGTGTCTTCGCTGATCTGCGGATGCGACAAGCAGTCGCGTACTGTTTGGACCGCCAGCGAGTGGTCTCACTGCTCCGCTACGGGCGCACCGTGATTCCCGATTCCTACCTCCCCGCCGAACATCCGCTCTACGCCGCCGAATTGGTAACTCATTACCCTTACACGCCAGAAAAAGGGCGCGCGCTCCTGGAAGAGGTCGGCTGGCAGGACACCGATGAAGATGGAATCCGCGAAGCCCACGCCGTGCCCGGCGCGCGGAACGGTACGCCTTTGGAGATCACCTGGACTTCCACCAGCCAGACTTTGCACAAGCAGTACATGGAACTTTTCCGCCAAGATTTAGCCGAATGTGGCATCCAATTGCAATTGGAAAATCTGCCCCTCCCGGAATTCTTTGCTCAGAGCGCCAGCGGGCCCCTCTTCGGACGCAATTTTGAATTGAGCTCCTTCGCTTGGTCCGCCGGCACCGAAATTCCGCCTTGCGAGCTCTACCTCAGCACGGAGATTCCCAACGAGGAGAATAACTGGTCTGGTTCCAACTTCTCCGGTTTTTCCAACGAGGAATACGATGCTGCCTGTGAACAGGCGCAGCAGTCGCTACCAGGCGCCGATGAATACGTCGCCGCCCACCAAGAAGCCCAGCGTATCTTCAGCGAACAGTTACCCGCGCTCCCGCTTTTCCTGCGGCTCAATATCGCGGTAACACGTTCGGAGGTACTAGGATTTACACTGGATCCCACCGCTGCTTCAGAGTTGTGGAACGTCGAGGAATTAGATTTACAACAATGATGAACCTATGAGCTCAAATTTACCTTTGGTAGCCTTTAACGCCCAATTGGCCTCCGGCGCGGCTTCTTATCGCCGCGCCGGGATCAGTGGCTATATTGCTAAATTACTACCGCAGCTTCCACTGGATAGCGGCTTGCGTTATGCGGTCTTCTTGAACAACGCTTCTCTGGCGGCGGAACTCTCGCT
>DUEJ01000033.1 GCA_011192175.1 Thermoflexia bacterium | reverse complement strand
TACTCTCCGGCGACGACGCCCTAGCCTGGCTCCAGAGCCTCACCGTCGGCAAGGAAGAGGAACTCCGCGCGCAAGCCGAGGTCGAGCAACAAGCCCGCGTGGACGAGATCATGGGCCGCAAACGGCCCGCCCCGCCTGCTGCGCCGCCCGCGGAAGAAGCGCCAGCAGAAGTAGTAGTTGCGCCCACCGAGGAAGAAGGATTACTCTCCGGCGACGACGCCCTAGCCTGGCTCCAGAGCCTCACCGTCGGCAAGGAAGAGGAACTCCGCGCGCAAGCCGAGGTCGAGCAACAAGCCCGCGTGGATGAGATCATGGGCCGCAAACGGCCCGCCCCGCCTGCTGCGCCGGTTGTGGAAGAAGCGCCGCCCGCGCCGCCCGCGGAAGAAGCGCCAGCAGAAACAGCCCCAGCGGGCGCAGAGATAGTAGTGGCAGAGATCGTCACTCCCGCCGCGCCTACCGAGGCCGAGCAACAAGCCCGCGTGGATGAGAGCATGGGGCGCAAACGGCCTGCCGCCAGACCAGTGGAACTAACGGAGGAAGAGGAGCTCCGCGCGCAAGCCGAGGCCGAGCAACAAGCCCGCATTGATGCAATCATGGGGCGTAAGCGTCCCGCCAGACCGGCGGAGAAAAGAGCCATGGCAAGCGCAGAGGTATCCGCCGCAGAGAAAAGAGACAAGTTATTTGGCTGGTCAAGTTTCGATACAGCAGATCAGATAACGAAAGAGACGCTTGAACCAGAGATGCCTGAAGAGGAGTTGGTACCCTCATTCGGATTCACCAGATTCAAAGACGACAAGAAAACCGTGGCGCCGAAACTCTCCCGAATTGAAGAGAGAGCCTCAGATGTAGTCGCGGAGCCGCCAGCAATCGTCAGCCCCAAACCCAGAAAGAGAGTACCCAGTAGCGTGAGTGAAGTGGAACGACCACGCCGCGGAACCAAACCGCAACCAGTAGTTCAGGAGGCCGTGGTAAAAACCGCGCCCGAAGAGAAGCGCAAAGAGATTACTGTCCCTGTTTTTGATCTGGCGGAGAGAAAGAGTTACGTGGAAGCAAACGAGACCGATTACCAATCTCGCCTGGAACTAGCCCAAGCACTCTGGGTCAGAACGGAGCGGAAAGAATCACTCCAGCATTACGAAGAGCTCCTTCAGCACGCTGATGAGCTGCTGGATAATGTGGTTTCCGATCTACAAATATACACCCAGAAGAATCCAGATGAGAGCCAGTCGCTCCAGCTGCTAGGCGATGCCTACATGAAGCAAGGCTCGCCCCAGAAGGCGTTGGAGGCATATCGGCAGGCTATAGCAAGTTTATAGAAGAGTCAATAACGAGTTTTCTACTTATTTTTCTTGGATATAGTGAAATCGATGTATCATCTCAAAAAATTAGGGCCGGTTGTATCCCGGATTGTCAATCCGGCAAGCCCCCGAAATATTGAGATGATACAAATCGATAGAGTGCGTTTCATTGTGGTTGAATTGCTAGTAGCGTATTGCATGTTCCGTTTGAGAAGATTTACTAGGAGTTCCGCTCGCTAGGCAGCTAAACCGCTAATTGACGCTAATTTTAGTAGTTTTTGGCGTTCATTCGCGTGAATTAGCGGTTAAAAAGTGTCGTGCGAAAGTCCTATTTACGCAATACGCAACCCGGGCAGGGTTTTCAACTTATCTGAAACGCACCTCAATCAATATTAATTTAATCGCCTTCATAGGGGAGGAGTAACTTGGAAGAATCTCTAATCATCCTCAAGCCGGATAGCGTGCAACGTGGCCTAATTGGTGATATTATCAGCCGCATTGAGCGGCGCGGCTTACGCATTGCCGCGCTAAAAATGATTTGGCTTGACCGCGAGCTGGCAGAGAGACATTACCATGAGCATAAGGGGAAACATTTCTACGAACCACTCCTGAAGTTTATCACCTCGGCGCCGGTGGTGGTGATGTTGGTGCACGGGCCAGAAGCCATCGCGGTGCTGCGCGCGATGATGGGCGCTACCGATTCCAAGCAAGCCGCGCCCGGCACCATCCGGGGTGATTACGGACTCTCCAACCGCCACAACTTGCTCCACGGTTCCGATAGCCTTCAATCTGCCCAGCGGGAGGTCGCGCTCTTCTTCACACCGGAGGAGATACATGCTTACCAACGAGTCGTTGAACCGTGGGCGGATCCAGACGCGGAGTGGTAGCAGAGTCGAAAGTTAAAGGTTGAAAGTTGTTCTGGCAGCAAAGTGGTCTGATTTCCATACTTAGAATATGGCAAAAAAAGGGCGCTCAGAGGGAAGAATCCCCCTGAGCGCCCTTTCCTACTCGGTTTTTACCCAAATTTATATGCCACGCCATAGCCGCCGCGCGGCAATTTCCACTCGATGTTGTCGTAGGGACAACCGACGCGGCAACTGCCGCACTCCACGCAGGCTTGATAAGCCACCTGGATACGCCCATCGCTGCCCAGGGTGTAGACGTTCACCGGGCAGAAGTAGAGACAGGGTTTGTCCTCGCAACGCGCGCAAAGTTCGTCTTCCTGGATCTTTAGATGTGATTCTTCCTCATCTACAAAGTATTTGATTGAGACCAGCCAATCGTCCACGTAAACAGCGGGCAAACTCTCGCGCAATTGGGCCGGGAGTTTCTTGACGCTGAACGCATCTCCTCTTTTCATTACCATCCTAACACCGCCCTTCCCATAGATAGCATGTCGCCCGCGGCCTGGAACAACGACCGGCGGCCAGTCAGAGACTGGTAGATTTCAGTGAATAATTGGCGTTTGGGTTTGCCGTACGCGCTGAAGAAGCCTCCCAGGGCATCGTTGAGGAATGCCGGGTAGGTTCCCATAAATTCGGGATGGGTCTCCAGGAAACGCGAGAATCTGCGATATTGTTTCATGTCCTTGAGGATAAAGCCTTCCTTGAGCCGCGCCTCGTAGCCCGCCAGCGTCCGCACGGAGAAATCGCTCTGCTGGTGCGCCTCTAGTGCTGTCTCCGCCGCCAACTTGCCGGAGATGATAGCCATGTTGGTGCCTTCCCAGTGCAGGGCGTTGACCATGGTCGCAGCGTCGCCGACCACCATAGCGCCGTCAGTGTAGAGTTGCGGCATATCGTGCCAGCCGCCTTCGGGGATGAGGTGGCCGCCGTACTCCAAGAGCTGGCCGCCCGCCACCAACGGAGCGATGGCAGGGTGTTCCAGGTAGCGTTGCAAAACCTCATAAGGCCGCAATTGATATTCGGCCAGGGTATCTAACATCACCCCCAAGCCCACGGAAATGGTCTTTTTGTTGGTGTAGATGAAACCCATGCCCGGCAGTCCCAAAGAGACGTCACCTAACACCGAAGCGGCCACGCCGTGATTGGCATCTGGCAGCCCGAAACGCGCGTTTATCTCCTTGGCCGGGAGCGAGATGACCTGTTTGAAAGCCAATGCTTGGTGCGCCGGTTCCAGGTCATGGTCAATCAGTCCTAATTTCTGCGTGAGGAGGTTATTCACGCCCTCAGAGATGATAACTACCGGCGCGTAGATTTCGCCCTCCGGACGGTCTGTCATCACTCCCACCACAGCTCCTCCTGCAGCGCGGATAAAATCAACCACTGTGGTTTTGGGGATGAGTAATGCGCCGGCGGCTTGCGCCTGCGCGGCCCACCAGAGGTCAAAATCAGCGCGGAGGGCCGTGTAAGCATCGGCCGGTTCCGCGTTCAATTTGCCGCCCTGGGTGACCATCTTGGTCAAGCCATCCTCGGCCAGGAACCAGAACCCGGCCTCTGTCACGGGACGCTCAAACTTCGGTTTCCGCTCCATAAAATCTGGTAACACTTCAGCAATGGCGTGAGTGTAGATCGCGCCGCCAAAGTAGTTTTTGCTGCCAGGCTTCTGGCCCCGCTCCACCAGAGCCACGTTCAAACCTTCACGCGCCATCACCAACGCGGCCGCCGAACCGGCGAGACCCGCTCCGACGACGATGGCATCAAATCCAATGTGTTTATTCATGTTGCCGCCTCCTGCTGGTAAGCTTCAATTTGTGCGATCATGGCCGGGATGACCTGGAAGAGGTCTCCGACGATGCCCACATCAGCAACCTCGAAGATAGGGGCTTGGGGATCGCTGTTGATGGCGATGATGAAATCCGAGTTCTGCATGCCCACCTTGTGTTGCAACGCGCCAGAGATACCGGCGGCGATATAGAGCTTGGGCCGCACGGTCTTGCCGGATTGCCCCACCTGTTGCGCGGAGTCAATCCAGCCGGCATCGATGCAGGGACGGCTCGCGCCCACCACCCCACCCAGGACATCGGCCAGCTGTTGGATAAGCTGAAAGTTCTCCGGCGTCTCCAGCCCACGTCCGCCGGCAACGATGACATCGGCGTATTCAATATCAACGCTTTTCTCTTGGTGGTGGAGAAATTCTAGAATGCAAGTCAGTGCGCCAGCTTCGGTCACTCCCAGCGGTTCGCGGATGATCTCGCCTTCAGCTGCCGGGTCATACTCCGGCATGGGGAAGACCCGGGGACGCACGCTGGACATCTGCGGGGTATGCTGACGACAGACGATAGTCGCCATAATATTGCCGCCAAAAGCGGGACGAGTAGCCAGCAACAATTTATGCTTGACCCCGCGCACCTCGCCCATCTCCAACCCGGTGCAATCGGCGGTGAGGCCGGTGTGCAAGGCTGTGGCTACAGCGCCCGCTAGATCA
Organism: Thermoflexia bacterium; assembly: GCA_011192175.1. Lineage (GTDB taxonomy): Bacteria > Chloroflexota > Anaerolineae > B4-G1 > SLSP01 > G713. The sequence continues at coordinate 7,413 of DUEJ01000033.1, read as the reverse complement.
CGGCCCAGAATTGTCGCACCGATGAGGAAAACTTCCGGGGCATACTTCTCCGCTACTGCGGCGATGCCTTTGTAATAGGGGCAGTTGCGATAATAAGCTACCACGGGATCGTCTATCAGATAGACGCGGTCAGCACCGTAGCCGAGAGCCTCTTGGGCGATAGCTTCCACTTTATCTCCCAATAGTACGGCCTCGACGACCACTGCATCGCCTTTTTCCTCCGCTTCCGCTGCCACTTGGGAAGCCAAATCACGGGCTACTCCCAACAGTTCCCAGGAAACCGGGTGAACGTTACCTTCTACTTGTTCGATAAAAACCCAAAACCGACGTGTGGTCATTGAGCACCTCCCAGAACTGCTTGCAGCACACCTGCGGCGGCGGCCTTATCCAACGCCAGCTTCACCGCCTTCTCCACGCCCACCTCGCGGGTGTTAAATTTCTCACCAGGTTCCGGCAGCGGAGGGGTTCCCATCTTGAAGACGATGGTCGGCGAGCCGAGTACGCCCACCTGCTGTTTATCGAATTCAAGGGGGCCTGCACTCATAGTCCAGATCTCAGGATCGTAGCGCAAAGAGCGGATTAGATCAGGCAAGGGAGCAAAGGGGATTTCCGCAATCTCCTTTTCGCAAGTGAGCATGGTGGGCATGGGAGTTTCGACTACCTCAACCCAATGCTCCGTATGTCTTTCAACCGTCACAAAGCCGTTTTCTAGATCGACTGCGCGGATCTTGGTAGCATAGGTGAGGATGGGCAGCTCCAAGCGGACTGCCACTCCCGGCCCTACTTGAGCCGTGTCGCCATCAATAGCTTGTTTGCCAAAGAAGAGCAAGCTAATAGGCTCCTCCTTATGAATCACCTCGATGGCTGCGGCCAAAACGTAAGAAGTCGCCAGAGTATCGGCGCCGGCGAATTTACGGTCCGATAACAAGATTCCCCGATCCGCCCCCAATTCAATGGCCTCGCGGATCGTGGTGATAAAAGAGGGCGGCCCCATGGAGACCACCGTGACTTTGCCCCCCAACTTCCGCTTCCACTTAACGGCTTCCGCCAGAGCGTGAGCGTCGTAGGGGTTCATGATCGCCGGTACACCTTCCCGCACTAAGTTACCCGTCTCCGGGTCAATGCGGATATTGGTAGTGTCCGGCACCTGCTTGATTGCCACCAGCGCGTGAAACAAATTGCACCTCCTTGGAAAATAATGAATAGAGAATGGAGAATGGAGAATGAAAATACTCCTATAAGATACGAGTGCCGTCCTCCATAGTTGAGAGGGGAGCTATCAAAACCACATCGTGTTCCTCATCCACCGCCTCTAAGATCAACACCTCAGATTTTACGCCAGCGATACGTTTGGGCGGGAAGTTGGTCACGGCGACGATCTGCTGCCCCACCAGTTCCTCCGCCGTGTAGTTGACGGTCAGTTGCGCGGAGCTGGTCTTCACGCCCAACGCGCCAAAGTCTACGGTCAAGATGTACGCCGGCTGCCGGGCGCGGGGATGTCGTCGCGCCGCCGTGATGGTACCGGTGTGGATTTCCACTTGGAGAAAATCGGCATAGTCAATCATTCAGCAGCCCTTCTCTCCACCAAAAAGTCAGGGAACTGAGCCTGCCACGTCCGAAGATTAAAGGCCACCGACGCGGTCACAAAATTATCCCACTGCTGACCATGCTGGCGCAAATTGCGCAGCTCTGCATCCCTTTCTAGGAGTACCGGCAGCTGGTCTAGCAACTGTTTAGTCAAGGTTGATAAATCTTGGACATTCAAACCGGTAATTAAGACGTAATAGTGAATATCCTTGCGCGGCAGGTTATGTGTGCATGTGCGGTAGAGATAGGTATCCCGGCATTTACGCACCAGCTCATCACGGAGTACAACGCCCTGTACTTTTTTCTTAAATTCAGCCACTGCTTGTCTCTTCGCCCGTGTATGTTCAGGGTCTTTGATCTCAATAAACAACACTCTATCAGCGGTTTCAATGATGAAGTCCACCGGTTTGAGGCCACGTCCGGCGAGGAAATTATGGTCTGGCGAGCCCGGCGGTTGCTCGTCAAATTTCGCACCGGCTTGGACATTTTTAAACTGGAAATGTAACTGGCCTTCCTCGAATGAAATATCCATGACTACAATCCCAGCTGCGCTAGCTTCTGGTTATAGAGATCGTCATAAGCTTGACCGATTGCATTATCCTGCACATCTTGATACCATTGACTCTCCTCAGAGATAATTCTCCCACTCGCGTCCCGTTTGAAAGAATAAAAGCGCACCTTATCCTCATCCGTAGCTTGCAGCTCAAAGAGCTGCAAGAGCACATAGCTATGCGTAGCAATGAAAATCTGTACGCCCTCCCGTTGCAGGTGCAACAAGATTTTTACCAATTCCTTCAGTAGGCAAGGGTTGAGATTGGCCTCCGGCTCATCCCAGAAAAGAGTAGCCCCGTTAAGCAGAGTGCCATTCTGGATCAGCAACCACAACAACGCTATCTTACGCAACCCTTCAGCCACCAACGAAAATTCCAGCTCCCCCCGCTCATCCTTGAGAAAAAACTGTTCACCTTCTCGCATCACCTTGCCGGCCATGATCTGTTGCAGCAGCTCCAATAATTCCCTTCTCCGCGCGGAAGGACGTCCCTTGAGCGGTGGGAGAAAAGCCTTCTGGACAATATCCGGGTAGATTTCCTCCAGATGAAGTTGCCGTTCGTTGTATAGAGAGAGCAAGCCAGGAGCATCCGCCAACATCTCCTTCACCGGGATATAGACAGCCGAGTGCCCTGCATCCCAATGGTTCTCATATCCCTTAAGACGTTGCTGGGAATGATTGGTAAAGTGAAAATCCAGCAGCTTCCCCTCACGGATGATATGAACTTTACAGGTGACGCCGCCTTTGAGACGATGAGCGAGTCGTCCCAGTCGCTTCCCCTGGGGCAGAAAAACATTGGCCAATTTACGCTCCAAGGATTCCCTTTTCCGCTCCTCGCGTTGCGTGCTCAAAGCCACATAGAGTAACTTTAAAAGGTGAGTCTTCCCCGTCCCATTTGCGCCGATAAATAGATTAACCCCTGGAGAAAAGTCCAAGTGCAACGATTCAAACGCGGTAAAAAATTCTAACTCCATTTTCTCGAGCATAACGATCCTCCAATGCTATGCGTTTCCACACCCTAGATGTAATTCAGCTCTCTGGCCTCGCGGCGCAGTGTAGCCCGGAATTGAGGATGCGCGATGCCGATCAGTCCCGCCACCCGCTGCCGGATGGATTTGCCATAGAGGTTGACCGCGCCGTACTCCGTTACCACCCAGTGGATATGGTTGCGTGTGGTGACGACGCCCGCGCCCGGCGCCAGCGCCGTCACGATGCGGCTGCGTGTGCCGCCCTTCGCCGTGCTGGGCAAGGTGATGATGGGCACGCCTCCCTCGGAGCGGCTCGCGCCGTAGATGAAGTCCAGCTGGCCGCCCACCCCGCTGTAAATCCGATGGCCGAGGCTATCGGCGCACACCTGCCCGGTGAGGTCAACTTCAATGGCCCCGTTGATGGCTACTTGCCGGTAGTTCTGCCCGATGATACAGGGATCGTTGACGTATTCGGTGGGATAGAGCTCAACCAGCTCGTTATCATCTAGCCAGGAGTAGAGCTCGCGGGAACCTAAGACAAACCCGGCGGTGATCTTGCCCGGATGCAATGTCTTCCGCGCCCCGGTGATGACGCCTTTCTCTACCAACTGCCGCACGCCATCCGAGAAGAGCTCGGTATGCACACCCAAGTCCTTTTTCTCCTCCAAGTACCCCAACACCGCGTCCGGCACCGCGCCGATGCCCATCTGCAACGTCGCGCCATCGGGAATCAAGGTGGCAATGTATCCGGCGATGGCTTCCACCACGGGATCGGCGGTCGCCGCGCTCATCTGGAAGCTCTGCAAAGGCATATCGGCCTCCACAATGTAATCCAGCTCGCTGATGTGGATGCGGGTGTCGCCCCGGAGCCGGGGCATCTGCGTGTTGAGCTGGGCCACGACCACCTCCGCCGCCTCCACCGGTGTCTTTGACAACCCCGTCTCCAATCCAAAAGAGCAGAAGCCCTCCGCGTCTGGCGGGGAGAGGTGCGCGAAGGCCACGTCCACCRGCAARACRTCTYTGAAGAGCGTCGGGAACTCGGARAGCAATACCGGCGTATAATCCGCCYGCCCGGCCCAGACACTCTGGCGCATATTCGGCCCCACGAACATCGAATTGGCGCGGAGATGGCCGGCCAATTCCGGGGCGATCCACCGGGCCGGGCCAACCGTCAACACCTGTGCAAGCTCCACATCCTCCACCTGCGGCGCGTAAGCCACCAACGCATCCACCAAGAGCGCCGGCACGCTGCAATTGCCGGTCAGGAAAATACGAGAGCCTGAAGTTACCGTCGCGGCAATCGCCTCCGCCGCAGTGACACACTTACGCTGATACTCCGCTCGCCAGTTCATAGACACCTACACCTGCTCAGCTGCCAAATCCTCATTCACGATATCGCCATTGCGGAGCACCACCGCGTTCTTTAGCTCTGGCTCCTGGGCGAAAGTGGTGGCCGGCCCACTTTCCACCAATTTCCTGATGTAAGGCCAAATAGCGTTGTTGAAAGCGTGGGTTGAAGTACGCGGCACCGCGCCGGGTACGTTGGGCACGCAATAATGAACTACATCTTCCTCAATATAAGTCGGGTTATCAAAAGTGGTAGGGCGACTGGTCTCTGAGCAACCGCCATGATCGATTGAGAAATCCACCAATACCGCACCGCGCCGCATCGTGCGCAACATATCTCTGGTGAGCAAAATAGGAGTCCGCTTGCCGGGCACCCGCGCCGCGCCGATCACCACATCGGCAAAACGGGTTAGATAAGCAATATTGAAATCATGGGAGATCATAGTCGTAATCTGCCCGTGGAAATAATCATCCACCTGCCGCAATTTTTCCAATCTAGGGCTGAGCACAAAGACTTTGGCCCCCAACCCCAAAAAAGCGCGCGCGGCATTGGTGCCCAACACCCCGCTGCCCAAAATCACCACTTCACCGGCGGAGACGCCCGGCGCCCCGTTGAGCAGCGTGCCACGTCCCCCGTTGGGACGCATCAACAGCGACCCGGCGATGTAGGGAGCCATCCGCCCGGTAACTTCGCTCATCGTCTTGAGAATAGGAAACTCCTTCCCATCTAAAGAAACCAATTCGTAGGCCACGGCGGTCACCTGATGCGCGGCCAGGGCCTTAATCTCCTCTGGCGGAGCGGCCATCAAGCCCAAGAACCCCAAGAGCAGCTGCCCTTGCCGCATCCAACCGATCTCTTCTACGGTGGGACGTAATACCTTGAGAAGCATATCAGAGTCAGCGTAGACCTCTTCGCCGGCAGCGACTATCCGCGCACCCAACCGTTCGTAATCATAATCATCAAATCCGGCGCCTGTCCCGGCACCTTGCTCCACGAGACAAGTATGCCCGGCCTTAGTCAACAAACTTACCCCGGCGGGAATCAATCCCACCCGTTCTTCACCAGCTTGCCGTTCCTTAGGAATTCCAACACGCATTTCGTCTCTCCTTTGATATACTTTTAGTCAAGTAGTCTTTAGTCAGGTAGTCGTTAGTCGTTAGTCGAGTAGTCGTCAGTCAGGTAGTCGTTAGCCGGGTGGTCTTTAGTCGAGTAGTCGTTAGTCGGAGGGTCTGGTAATCGTTCGACCTTTGACTTTCGACTTTAGACTTCCACCAACAATCCCGCCTGCAGGAGCTCCTTCAGCAAAGCATCCCGGTCAATGGTGCGCACCAGAGCTACACGCGGGCCTAGCCGCTCCTGGAGCAATGGTTGCACTTTCTCATAGGCGAGCAAATCAGGGTCCTCCACCCGCAACACCCAGAGCTGCTGCAACTTCGCCTGCTCCCCAGCGCGATAAGCATGTTCCAGCGCCTTGCGCAAGGCCGCCGGGAGGGGCTGACCGGCGGCTTCGCCCAAAAATTCACTGATGCGCTCAACCGCAATATGTTGCTGCCGAGCATGGGCCAGCGAGCGCGGCGTCAACCGGTAAGCATACCAACCGGGGCGTCCATTGGGGACCGGCTGCGCCACGCGGCTCAATTGGAAACGCTCGTAACGCCGGGCGGCCGGCAGCAATAACAACCCGTCACGTCGCACCTTCAACGCTGGTGGCGCGGATGGTGCCGGCCGGTCGCCCAACTCCAAGTAGGCCGCCCCTAACTCGCTGAGACGAAAACTGTGCGGGGGCCAGTGGGGATTGTCACTCCCCAACTCCACCACGCCTAGCCAGGCCAACACCTCCACCAACAGCGTGGTTAAGAGCGCGCCCTCCACCGCGTTCCAAGCCGCGAAACCTTGCAGTGAGGCCTCGGTTAACGCATCCCGCAGATCCCACTTGTCATAATCGGCCGCGGGACGCAAAAAATCGGGGAAATGCTCGTGGGCATGAGCGACAAAGGCAGCTAACGGATACCAGACTCTGGGAGTGCAACGGCGCAGGAGAACTAACACCTTGCGCCGCGAGGCAACTGGATCAGGAGGCCAACCGCGCAGGGGATCAGGGCGGAGCGTAGTCACCAACTGCAAATCGTTCCAATGGGAGCTCTCCTCCCAGGCGCGCACTACCGCCGCCCACTGCTCCCCGCGTTCAGCGCGCAACCAAGCCACCATCGTCTCCGGGACCGGACGGAGGAGATTATGTTCATCCCGCTCTACCCAATGCTGCTCGTAGGCCAACACTTCCACCAATTCCAAGCGCGCTGCGGCCGGAGAATGGAGGCGCTTTAACAAAACGTCACGCTGGTGCGCGGGCCAAGCGTCACCGGCGGCCAGCTGCACCGGCTGATTTTGCACATACGCGAGGAACTCCACAAGGTCATCATCCAAGCCGCCCACGCCTTGAACAAGATGCAATGGGGGAGCGGTGCTCTCTGGTAGAGGAACCTCTAACGGCGCCGGAGCAGGCAAGTAGAGCAAAAGCGCTTCGGGGACAAAGGCTTTCTCGATAGCCGCCCCACTCGCATCTAGAGAAGTGGCCCGCTGCAAAAAGCCCCAATACCAGAGAGATTCGGCCGGTGAGATCGGCTTTCGCCAGAGCTCCTCGCGCTCCAAACGACCGGGGCCTACTGTGCGAATACGCCCCCACCGGCGCGCGAAGGTCGCCCAGGGCAACGTTCCCTGCCGGCGTAGCAGGTACTCTAATGCAGCCCGCGCCTCTGCGGAGAGCGAGTTCCACGCCTCTTCCACGGCCTCGGCCCGCGCCATCGCTTCGGATAGTTCTGCGGCCAGATCAGGCCGCCGTTGCCCGACCAGCTCCACGTCCCATTGCAGGGCAATCACCCGCAAGCGCGCCATCTCACTATCCATGAGCGTCTGATAGAGTGTCCGCAAAGGTTTACTTCCCAGTCCTAGGTTGAATCAAC
>DUEJ01000032.1 GCA_011192175.1 Thermoflexia bacterium | reverse complement strand
AGCTGGGCTTTATCGCCCAGCTCATTGTAAAGCAGCGCTTCCACCAACCGCAATCCCGCACGACCGAGTTCACGCACCTCCTCCTCGCTAACCGGGCGTGCGCGCTGGATGATGGTTTGAGCTTCCTCCAACTGCCCCATGACAATTCTAAGCTGGGCCAAGCGTAGGAGGGCATAAAGCCGGGAGGTGAGATTCTCTAGAATTTGCAGGGAAGCCTCTTCTAGTTCCAACCCGGCCTCCAGATCACCCAACCACAATCCCTGGAACTGCCCACAAGACATCAAGGCCGCACCTTCGGCGTAGCGATTGCCGATCGCGCGGCTGATCTTTAACCGTGGACGCTCGTATTCAACCAACGCCCGGTAATAATCGCCCTCCCAGATTGACGGCGTGCGCGCAATCGCCAACACCGTCAACTCGGCAGCCTTATCGTCCCACCGCTGGGCAATCTGCAACGCCTGCTCATAATAACCGCGCGCCTGCTCCAAGTTATCCAATCCGTATCCGCCCGCCAACAGCAACAGAGCGTCTACCTCCGCGTGTCGATCGCCCAGTTGCCGCGCCAACTCTAATGCTCGCTGACCACTCTGGCGCCAAGCCGGATCGCTGCCCAGGTTATACAAATTGGTGAGGGCTAACCAAGCACGGAGCTCCCGCGGTTGATCGCCCAGCTCTTGCGCCCGCCAGAGCGCCTCTTGAGCCAGCTGTACTCCAGCGGTGCGTTCCTCGCGGCCCTGTACGCTACCCACGCCCGGCTGCTCCAGAAGAGCGTCTATCATCAAGTCGCGGTCAGCCGGCAATTCTTGACGCGCCAACTCCAACATCGCGAGAGCGTCAGCCCGTCCAGAGTCTAAGTCGCCCCGGAGATAATGCACTTCCCGCCGGGCATCTAGTACCGCAAACCGTTGGCGCAACCAGCTATGGCGTTCTTCCGCCGGCAGCTCCCCAGCTAACAATTCCGCCAAGAGCTCCAAAGCGTAAGTGTAATGGTACCGGGCCTCCGCGTTAGCGTAGAAGGCCGCGGCTCTCTCAGCCGCCTTGAGCGCGTAATCCAGGGCTTTAGCCAACAACCCCGCCTGACGGTAATGATAGGCGACCATCCCGTAACGGTGCGGGCGTTCCTCTTCCGAGGCGATGAAAGAGGCCAGATATTCCGCCGTTTGTAAATGATAAGCCTCCCGCTGATCAGTGAGCAGACTATCGTAGATGACTTCGCGCACGAGTGAAGAAGTGAACCCATATTCCATGCCCAGGTCGGGCACGCGACGCCGCTCCTCGATAAATTGCGCGCGTTGCAAGTTGGTCAGAGACGCTGCGAAAGTTGGCAGCTCTTCCAGCAGATCACGCAATACTTTCTCCCAGAAGACGGTGCCAATCACCGCCGCCACTTGCAACAGCTGCCGCTCTTCCACCGTCAACCGGTCAACGCGCGCTAATAATAACGTCTGCAAACTGTCCGGCACATCCAGAGAGGTGACGGGGCGTGAAGTCTGCCAATTGCCAGCCACCTCCTGGACCAAAATACCCTGCGCCATCAAGGCGTTGAGCAGTTCTTTGATGTAATAGGGATTGCCTTCCGCTTTCCGGACAACCAACTCCGAAACTTCCGCAGGTAACGCCGCCGCACCAAGCAGATGATTGATAAATTCTGCGCTCTGCGCGTCCACCAAGGGCGGAATAAAAATATCAGTCCACCGGTGCGGGTATTCCGTCTCCACATAGTGGTAGAAATCCCAGCTAAGCGCGTGCCGGTCAGGCCGGAAAGTGAGCACCCAGAGCAGCGCCTCCGTATCACAAAGCGGCAGAACGTAGCGCAACAGATCCAACGAAGTGCTATCCACCCAGTGCATATCCGAAAAGGAGAGTACCAGTGGGCTTTTTCTCGCCAGCGCGATCACCCAGTTACGGATGGCTAAGAAAATTCGCCGGTGCCGGCCTTCTGCGTCTAGTCGCTCTAGCAGCGCTGCAAATTCAGCCTCCAACGGCAACCGGAGTAAAGTAGCCAAGTAAGGATAATACTCGGCGAAACGCTCCCCCCAGAGACGTTGAGATTGTTGGCGCAAGCGCTCCCGGGTCTCCGCTTTGGGCTCTTCCATCGGCACAGCCAACCAATCCAACAAAAGATCCACCCAGACAGAATAAGGCCACGATTGATCATAAGAGCGACAACGGCCACTTAGCCAGGTCGCGACCGGCAGAGGGTCAGGACGCGCGTTTGCGGGGGATGTCTCTCCCGACGAGAGATCCCGCCGCCGGGCTTCGGCCAATAACATTCCCTGGCGTTCCAAATGCTGCCGCGCTTTCCCCACCAGGAAAGTTTTCCCCATGCCTTTAGCGCCTGTTACCGTCACAATACCGCCCCGTGCATCGTAAAGTTCCTCTACTGCGCGCTTGAGCGCCGCAAATTCTTCTCTATGTCCAATCAATGAAGGGAGCCCCCCGTACAGCTCCGTTTGGAGAGGCAAATTATCTACTCGCCACAAAGGGAATTGGGGCCGGTAAACCGGCACTGGCTCACGCAAGCCCTTCAACTGCATCGCGTCTAGCTGCTGCCACTCAAATTGATTTTCCAGCAGCTGATAAGTATTTTCGCTAGCCAAAACAGTACCCGGCTCGGCAGCCGCCTCCAAACGCGCGGCTAAAGTGACGGCCTCTCCCATCGCCGTCTCCTCGCTATATTGCCGCCGGTCTCCTATGCGGGTGACAATCACCTTCCCGGTGTTAACGCCAATGCGTATCTGCAAAGGGGTTTTTAGATGATCCGCATAACGTTCCACAGCATGCTGCATAGCGAGCGCGGCCAGAACGCCGCGTTCCGGATCATCTTCGTGCGCCATCCGCGCCCCGAAGAAAGCCACCAAGCCATCACCTCGGAACTGATCCACAGCGCCGCCAAAGCGATAAATCTCCGCCTCCAACACTTGGAAGAGACCGCTCATCAACTGTACCCAGGCCTCAGTGCCCACCTGCTCCAAGATGCGCGTGGAACCACAGACATCCGCCAAGAGGACCGTCGCTACGCGACGTTCTCCCGCCAGTTGCGGTACTCCGGAAGTGGGTTCATAACCACCCATGGTCGGCGGGGATGACAAGGTATCTGAAGATTGGCTCTCTCCGATTAGTTCCGGCGGTTCCGGCAAGGAGGCCGGCGGCGTCTCCGCCTCCGCAACTGCTCCGAGCGATACCCCACACATACCACAGAAACTATAGGCCAGCGGATTAACAAATCCGCACGCCGGGCAACGCCGGGCCAGTTGAGCGCCACAGATTCCACAGAAGAGCATCTGCGGCGGGCTATCAAATCCACAATGAGGACATTTCATGGTTGGTTCCCCTGAAAAAAACTGACTTCGCTGAGAAAAGCTAGTTCGCCGCTAAGGCGCCAAGAAAAAATTTACCTTTATCGGTCAAAGAGTTAATTTTCAAATCTTTGTGCCTTCGCGCCTTTGCGGTAAAATTCTCAGCTTTTCCAGTAGACTCCTAAATTGAATTATAAATGCGCCGGCCCCCCATACAAACAGGGCACTTCATCGTAAGAATGGAGTGCCCTGTAGGATCTCGGATTCCGGAACTTCACATAGCGTTCAAGGCCAGACGGAAACGTTTGGCCAGCTCTTGAAGAATGGCGACAGCAATGGCGGCGTCGCTCTTCAACAAGCCTAGAAAATCCCAGCGCGTCAGCACCAGACAGCTTGTCGGCGCAGTGGTAATCACCGAAGCCGTGCGCAGTCCCTCATCCAACAAGGCCAGCTCGCCAAAGTAATCACCTGCCGCAAATTCATTCACCACCACTTTATCCCCATCCAAGGTTTCACGAACAACCTTAGCCTCGCCAGCGACTATCACGAAGAAGCCTTCACCGCCTTTACCTTGCGAGACAATGGCTTCAGCAGCTTCATATTCCCGCTCCACAAAGCGTTGGGCCAGACGTTCAAGTTGTGACTTGCTAAGACTCTGAAAAAGCGAGGCTCTACCTAAAGCGCTCATAGTTTTATCTAGCTCTACCATGTAACCCTCCTTATCGCAATTTTAAGCTCTATCTGGTGGACAAATTAGGTGCGCCGGAGCACGTTCCAGGCTGCGACACACCTAATTTCCAGCAGCTATAAAGAAAATCTAAACACCGCTCAGATTTAGTTCCTCGGCAAGATGGCAGGAGACAAAGTGACCCGGCTTGAGTTCCCGGAACTCCGGCTCTTTTTCCCGGCAGATATCTTTAGCATAGCGGCAGCGCGGATGGAAGTAACAGCCACTCGGCGGGTTGGCAGGATCGGCCACGTCACCTTGCATGACGATCCGCTTCGATTTATAGAGCGGGTCAGGTTTGGGTATTGCAGACATCAAGGCCTCGGTATAAGGATGCAAAGGGTTGTTGTAAAGTGTGTCGGAGTCAACCACCTCGGCGATCTTACCAACGTACATCACGGCCACACGATCAGAGATATGTTGGACGACGCTCAAGTCATGGGCCACAAAGATATACGAGAGGTCAAAGTCCTGCTGCAAGTCCTGCAACAGGTTCAGCGTCTGCGCCTGAATGGAGACATCCAGCGCCGAGACCGGCTCATCGCAGAGAATCAGACGCGGGTTCATGGAGAGCGCGCGGGCAATGCCAATCCGCTGCCGCTGACCACCGGAAAACTCGTGGGGATAACGCCGCATGTGTTCAGGGCGCAATCCCACGCGCTTCAGCAAGCTCACGACCACATCCTCGGTTTCAGACCCTTTACCTTTGCCGTGAATCACCATCGGCTCGGAGATGATGTCAAATACCGTCATCCGGGGGTTTAGAGAGTTGACCGGGTCCTGGAAGATCATGGAGATCTCCTGGCGCAATATCTTCAGCTGCGCTTTGTCCAACTCCAACACATTCACCATCTCCGGTTTACCATCTGCGGAGAATTTCGTGGTCTTAAAACGAATCTCCCCAGCGGTGGGAGCGTACAGGCGAATGATAGTCCGGCTCGCGGTGGTCTTGCCACAGCCACTTTCCCCCACCAGCCCCAACGTCTCGCCCTCGCGGACGAAGAGGGTGATGTCATCCACCGCCTTGACATTTCCTATGACCTTGCGGAGCAACCCGCCATGGATAGGAAAAAATTTCTTCAAGCCTCGGACATCTAGCAAGATATCGTCAGCCACTGTTGGTATATGTTCAACCATGCTTTTCACCTCCTCACACACCCTCGTACAGCAAACAACGTACCCAGTGATCCTTTTCGATCTCCTGCCACTTCGGCACGATCTTGTCGCACTTCCCCGGCATATACGAGGGACAGCGCGGGTGGAAAACACACCCGGTGGGCAGATTAAACGGGTCGGGGACCATCCCTTCAATAGAAGCCAATCGCCCACTACTCCGCTTACCCACTTTAGGGATCGACTGCAACAACGCCCGCGTATAAGGATGTTTGGATTCGTAGAAGATCTTGACCGTGCTCGCCTTCTCGACCTGTTTGCCCATGTACATCACCACGATTTCCTTCGCCATCTCTGCCACCACCCCCAAGTTGTGAGTGATAAACATGATCGCCATGCCCGCAGTATCTTGCAAATCGCGCATGATGTCCAGGATCTGGGCTTCGATGGAGACGTCCAACGCCGTCGTCGGCTCGTCGGCAATCAACATTGCCGGCTGACAAGAGAGCGCGATGGCAATCATCACGCGCTGGCGTTGTCCCCCACTCAACTGGTGAGGGTAGCTATCCACCCGCTGTTCTGGTTTGGGTAACCCTACCCGGTGCAACATCTCAATGGCTATCTCGCGCGCCTCCTCTTTAGTGACGTGCCGGTATCCCGAAATGACCTCGGCCATCTGGTCGCCGACCTTGCGCGGGAGCAGGCGGTGCAGATCCAGCGCCTCCTTGATATGCACGCCCGCCGTATAGACCGGCGTCAAACAGCTCATCGGTTCCTGGAAGATCATCGCGAACTCACCGCCCCGGATATGCCGGATTTCCTCACCATGAGGGTCCAGATTAGTGATATTAATCACTTCAACGGCTTTGTCAGGGTTGTACTTATCGCGCCGGTGATAGATAATTTCACCGGCAGGGATCTTACCCGGATGGGGCACCATCCGCATGACCGTTTTGGCCGTGATGGATTTGCCGCACCCACTCTCCCCAATAACCCCCAGCGTCTCACCCCGGTTGATCGTGAAGGTGACGCCATCCACAGCGTGAACGATTCCATCCCGCACATCAAATTCAACTTTCAGATTTTTGATCTCTAATAAAGGTTCAGACATTATTTCCTCCTTCTATCGACCACCGTAGGGATCCATAGCATCTCGTAGCCCATCACCTAACATATTGAAAGCCAGAATAGCCAGGACGATGAAAGGCAGCGGAATCAAGAGCCACGGTGCAAAGCGAATGGCACGCACACTGCTGACCTCTTGCAACAACACTCCCCAGCTCGTGAGAGGAGGACGCAGTCCTAACCCCAAAAAGCTGAGCGCCGTCTCAGAGAGGATCATGCCGGGGATCATCAACGTCGCAATCACGATGATGTGGCTCAACGTGCCGGGCAACAAGTGCCGGAACATCAAACGGGCATCACTGGCGCCCGCGCTCTGCGCAGCCAACACGTATTCCCGCTCACGCAGCGAGAGAATCAGACCCCGCACCTGTCGGGCCAAGCCTCCCCAACGGATAAAGATCATAATCAGAGTCAACATAAAGTAAACCATAATCGGCGACCAACCAATGGGAATGGCGGCAGCCAGCGCCATGAAAAGTGGAATATCGGGGAAGGCGCCCACGAACTCAGTGAGCCGCTGGACGAGGATGTCCACCGTCCCCCCGTAATAGCCCGAGACTGCCCCCATGACGCTGCCCAAAACGAACGTGCCAATTTGCCCAATGAGGCCAATCAACAGAGAAAGACGCCCCCCATAGACAATACGTGATAAGACATCGCGCCCCAGACGATCGGTGCCAAATATAAAAACATAACCATCTGGCGCAGCCTTGAGGTTGACACCAAAGAGATGCCGGTTCAGGGGAATAAAACCCAGCAATTTATAAGGCTCTGCGGCTTTGGGCAACAAGGCCAGCGGGAAAATCTGGGTTTCATCCACCGTGAAGATGCGTTTACGCAACTCCATATCAACTGTCTCTTCCAAGCCGTAGACCGCGGGAATCAAACTGAACTTCCCCTCCTGGTTCTTGAAAACCAGAGGTTGCGGGCGGGCCTCCAGATAGTCGGATTGGAAATTGAGAGGATAAGGCGAGACAAATTCCGCCAAGACGCCGCAAAGAAGATAAAAGAGGATCACGATGACCCCTCCTACCACGGCCATCTTATTTTTCTTGAACTTCCACCAGACCAGCGCTAAGTAAGCCTGACTGATTTGTTCCTGCTGAACGTTAGTATTTTCAGTCATAGTTCACACTCCTTCATTCCAAGCGGATGCGCGGATCAAGCGCGGCCAGCGTTAAGTCTGCCAATAGACTACCTATCAATGTCATCGCCACGATAAAGATCAGTACGGTACCAGCCAGATACATATCTTGGCTCTGTAAGGCCAACACGTACAACGGTCCCACAGTGGGTAAATTAAGCACCGTCGCCACCAAGGCATTACCCGCCACCACGCTGGGCAACGTCTCAGACCCCAAGATGATGATCAAAGGGTTGATCGCCACCCGCACGGCATGTTTCCACGTCACCTGGCGCTTCGTCAAACCACGCGCGCGCGCGGCTTCGATGAAAGGTTGCCCCAAGGTCTCCAGCAGGTTGCCACGCATGATGCGTACCAGTCCCGCCGTACCCGTGACACTGCCTACCAGCGCCGGAATCCAGAGATGCTTCAGCAGATCGATGATTTTCGCGATAGTCCAGGGCGCGTCTTTGAACTCCTGAGAGAACAAGCCGCTAACCTCCTGTCCCAGGACAACCATCGCCACGAACATCACGAGCAGTGCCAACAGGAAGCCCGGCATCCCTAATCCGACAAAACTCACCGTCGTGATTATCTGGTCGCCAAGAGAATACTGATGCGTGGCGGAATAGACCCCAATCGGGATGGCTACTGCCCACTGCACTATGATGACCGAAACCGCCATCAACACCGTAAATCCTATCCGATTACCCAGTATCTCCGTAACCGGACGCTCAAACTCAAATGATTCGCCAAAATCACCCTTGACGAAGTTCGAGATCCAGATCCAATAACGTTCCATTAAGGGCTTATCCAAGCCATACCGCACCCGATACTCTGCAATGCGTAACTCAGCACTGCGATCGCCACGGGCCTGGAGATCCTGCAATTTTTTGGTTAAGTAGTCGCCTGGCGGCAGCTCAATAATCAAAAAACTGACAAAGGAGACCAAAACCAGCATGATCGCGGCATAACCCAGACGGCGAAGAATGTACGAAAGCATAGGTACCTCCTCAGGAAACTAAACATTCAAGACCTGGCGAGCGGAAATTCCGCTCGCCAGGTAGAAAACATCATTGCCAACAGCAACTGGTAATCGTAAGACCTACTGCTCGATCCAGTACTGCTCGGGATAGGTATTGCCGGGGCTGCCAGGCGCCCACGGGCCGAGTACACCAAACTCAGGCACATTGTGAACGTTATCCTTGACCACCACAGGCATCGGCTGATCGCCAGACGCACCGATCACGAAGGGGCCTTCCGCGATGTAGACACGGACAGCTTCCCAGATAACCTCGTCGCGCTCTGCCACCGTAGGCATCTGCTTGCCCTTGTCGTAGAGATCCTGAAGGACCTTGGCCGGGCCTTCAGCCGCCCAACCCATCTCACCACCGCTGGAATAGTACGCTCCCTGCATCGGGAAAGCCCGCGTGCCCTCACCGGCGCCACGTAGCGGGAAGATCCAGTCGGGATAGGTCCAGAGGTCGAGTTCAGAAGCATGGGTATTACGGAGCATGAACAAGCCGTTATCGCCACGAATCCCCCAGTCGGGCTGGCCGATCAAGTTGTTGATCACCACATCGACGCCCACTTCTTCGAGGTTCTGCTTGTAAATCTCGTTGGACTCGATGCAGACGCGCTCGCCGCCCCAGTCGCCCTGGTCAATGATCAGCGTGAATGGTTTGCCACTGGGCAGATCACGCTTACCATCATCATCGGCGTCCACGAAGCCGGCGGCATCAAAGTAGGCCATGGCTCCATCAGGATCGTACTCCGCGTCGGCCTCCGCCCACTCCTGGAAGAGGGCCTGTCCCTCGTCGCTAACGAAGTGCGGAGACTGCGGACTGATGGTGAAGTTTTTGGCGTCAGCGAAACCCTCCCATACAACATCAATCAAACGCTCACGATCCAACGCCACGGACAACCCCTTGCGGAAGTTCTTGTCGCGCAGCAGCTCGCGGATCTCTACCGCTTCCTCGGTTTCGGTCGCGGGGTCATACTCCTGATCTTCATGGTAGTCCATGTTGACGATCCAGCCGGGCCAGGCGCCGGCGCCGTTCATCCAGCCGGGCTGAATGTGGTAACCGCCAGCCTCGGCCTGTTCCGTCAGGAACGGGATATCGGTGGGGTTAGTGGTGGCCCGGAAGGCCATATCGTATTTACCCTGCGCGGTGTTGAGCAGGCGGACTTCCTCGTTTTCCACCATCTCGATCTCCACGGTGTCGATGTAGGGCAGCTGATTGCCCTCAGCGTCAACCTTCCAGTAGTAGGGGTTGCGGGTCCAGGTCCAGCTCTCGCCGGCCTTGTATTCTTCCAAGCACCAAGCCATCAAACAAGGATAACCGCCGGTCTGCCAGAAGCGATCGTTGATGTCGAGGTCTTCGTAGGTGGCATCGGCGTTGTAGTCCGGGTGGAACTGCTTCAGGAAGTGCGCGGGCTTCATCAGCGGGCGCCATTCCCAGAAACCCTGGGCCAGGATGTAGGGCATGATGTACTGCGGGCTATCGAACTTGAGCACCCAGGTCACGTCATCGGGGAACTCCATGGTGATGGGAGTGCTGTCGAGGTTGCGCGCCCACCAGGGAACCTGGTTAAAGCCTACGTCCTCGTTTAACGCCAGGTCTTCCCACCAGAACTTCAGGTCAGCGGTGGTGAAAGGCTCGCCATCGGACCACTTGAGACCCTTGCGGAAGACCATGGTGATGGTCTGGCCGTCATCGGACCACTCAGGCATCTTGAGCAACAAACCAGGCTCGTAACCGGAGTAGTCGGCCTTCCAGCGAATGGGCGGATCGTAGATCGCCATCAAGAAGTTGCCGGCCTCATCCCACCAGGTAGCCAGGTGCCAGGTGCCGCCGTACTCGCCGATGGACTCCACCACAGGAACCACCATCGGTTCATCGGAGACGCGCTCATCAACTGGCGGCAAATCCATTGCATCCAACATCGGGGCCTGACTATACTTAGATTCAGGCGCCACTACCGGTTCATCCGTCGCCACCGGTTCATCTGTTACTACCACCGGTTCTTCCGTCGCCTTATCACCACACGCCGTCAATAACAGCGCAAGAATGGTCAACAGGCTAAATAGTACAACTAGTGTTTTTTTCATGATATTGCTCTCCTCCATAAACTTGTTAGTAAATTTAGAGTTGTAAATAAACTAGCGGTGAAATTTAATAGGGTATCGTCTTGGGGCACCACCTCCTTGATAACTTGACCATAAAACAATTTTTCTGAGCGCTTGGAACACTTAACGGGCTATGGCCAAGGCTAACTCACTAATTAAGAGCTGCTGGCTAAATAAGATGGGAATCTAAAATTCCTTAAGGGAGCTCTTCACGCTAACCACGTTGAGTCTGATTCTTGAGGAACCGCATGTACTAATTGTATAAGTTAGTTTGAAGCTGTCAAATCAACTAGGCCGAGAAATCAAAAGCGTACCCCGCACCCCGATATTGTAGTTGGAATTTTAGCCGTGTCCAACCAGAAGGCAACCGGGGATGAGCCACCAATCGCCCTTCCTCCACCCGCACACCGCCGAAACCAAAAATCACGGCCTGCCAGAGACCGCCAGCCGAGGCGCCATGTATCCCCGCCCA
Source organism: Thermoflexia bacterium (assembly GCA_011192175.1). Classification (GTDB taxonomy): domain Bacteria; phylum Chloroflexota; class Anaerolineae; order B4-G1; family SLSP01; genus G713. The sequence continues at coordinate 1,897 of DUEJ01000032.1, read as the reverse complement.
GACGTTCCCGCGCGCATCCTCCAGATCCGTGCGCGCCGCCAAGATAAAATGCGCATAGGCCACCTCCGGTTCCCCCAGCTGAGCAGCCAACGTGGCTTGAATCGCCGGCCCCAACGAAGAACCGTAGGTTAAATCTGTGCGCGGAGTGTAATAATCCCAATTAGCCTTGACCGTGGCAGAGTCGTATTCCGCCGCCAGGAGATAGAGCAGCATCAATACGTCAGCTTGCTTGAGCACCTGGTATGCCTGCGTCTCGGCCACTCCGAACAACGCTTGCATAGAAATTTCACGCGGTTCATAGTCGTCTAAATCCACCGCAATTAAATCAAAGAACCCTTCAAACTGTTCGATTAACCCTGTTTCCGGGTCATGGGGAAAATACAGCTGCTCTATAATCTCCTGCCAGTGCGCCAGCTGCTCCCTGGTGAGTTCTAGTTGTTCTTCCAATGCAATCGCCTGCTCTGGATAGTGACAGCGCAACCAGTTTAAGACGTCCAAAGCTGCCTGTAGATTCCAACTAGCCATACGATTAGTGAAAGCATTATTATCCACATGCTCATGATTTTCATCCGGGCCGATCACGTCCTTGATCTCATAAAGAGCGCGTTCCGCGTTCCACTCAACCCTGGAAGCCCAAAAGAGAGCTGTCTCCAAAAGAATTTCGGCCCCATAGTCGCGTAAAAAATCGTCATCGCCCGTCACCCGCCAATAGTGATGTACGGCGTAAGCGATATCGGCGACGATATGCAACTCAATATCACCGCACCAGATACGGATAAGTTCTCCCTCTGCAGTCGGGACCCAACGCGGCGTGCTCTCATCACCCGTGGCCGCGCTCTCCCAAGCGAATAGCGCCCCCGCGTAACCTTGTTCCGCAGCCACCCGGCGCGCGCCGGGGAGGGTATGGTACCGATAGAGCAACATATTGCGGGCTAACTCGGGTTGCGTGTAGATGAAAAAGGGCAACATGAAGATCTCAGTATCCCAGAAAACATGACCATGGTAGCCCAACCCGCTCAAAGTCTTGGCTGCGATGCTCACCCGGTCATCGTGACGCGGAGCCGCAATTAACAATTGAAACAAGCTATAACGCAAAGCCCGATCGGCCTCGTCATCACCTTCGATGAGAATGTTGCATTTATCCCATTCTCTTTCCCAGGCCGCGTCGTTAGCAGCCCGCAGGGTCGTGTATCCTGTAACGCTGGCCGCGGCCAGCTTATCCAGCGCCGCGGCTTGCACATCCTCGCTCTCCCGAGAAGTGAAGATGGTCACAATTTTTTTAGCCGTAAACGATTGACCTGGCTCCACTTGAGTGCGCGCCACCACGGTAGGCGTCCAAAAACAGTTCTGGAAGACGTAAGTGGGGTTATCCGCGCCCTCGAGCGAGAGATGACAAGCCTCAGAAAGTACCAATTGCGATTCTTTGGTCATCACGGTGAGATAGGCGCTCTGTTCATCCGGGGAACCCTGCTCTCGCCACTCCCAATGTAGCCGCCCATCGTTATCCACATATCCCGGCAACCCAGCCTGCACTGCCACGGTACCGGAAAAATCCACGGAGGTGAATTGACAGGTCAGGCCCAGCACGTGAATATCAGCTAAACTGGTAAAACGCTCGAAGCGTAGTGCCACCGTCTGCCCGGCGGGACTGCGCCAGTGTACCGTGCGGGTGAGCGTTCCAGTAGCGAGATCCAGCTCGCGGCGATAGGCCAAGAGCTCGCCTCGGTCTAGGCGGAAAGCCTCGCCATCAATGAAGATCAACAGGTGCAACCAGTTAGGCGCATTGACCAACTCGGTATGCACAATGGGGGCAGTATCAAAGAGACCATGCACCAAAGTGAGCGGGGCGGCTGCGGGATAACCCTCTTCAAAGACACCTCGGGTACCTAGATAACCG
>DUEJ01000031.1 GCA_011192175.1 Thermoflexia bacterium | reverse complement strand
GCATCTCAACCTGACCCCTGATCTCCTGGGTGCCACCCTCCAACGATTGCTGTTGGATCAGACCACTCCGAAGGCTTGAGGCAGCATGAAAAACCTCCGTCTCCCCCGCATCGTGCTAGTCACTCGGAAGACGCCGGTGGAATTGTTGCTGGAACAGCACGGCACGTTGGCCCAGGCGCGCTTCTACCTTGAATCCCGTGGTCAGGAAATCCGGGAGTACGAGGAAATCCACGCACGCCTTCAGAGTGCGCTGGGAAAAATTCTGCCGGCCATCCCGCCTGATCAACGGCGCGTGCATCTGGATCGCAGTGCTCTGGACCGCTTTCTCTTTGCTCCTGATGATGTAATCGTGATCGTTGGTCAGGACGGACTGGTGCCGAACGCCGCCAAGTACCTGCGCGGCCAGTTGACCATCGGCATCAATCCCGACGCGGAGCGTTACGATGGCGTTCTTTGCCCGCATCCGCCCAGCGCCACGGCTAAACTGCTGGACTGGGCAGGGCGGCGAGAAGGGGGCGGTTACCACGTCGAGCGCCGCATTATGGCCGTAGCAGAGAGAGAGGACGGTCAACGGTTGCTCGCGCTGAACGAAATTTTTGTCGGCCACCGCTCACATCAATCAGCGCGTTACCGCCTTCGAGTGCCAGATCACGAAGAACGCCAAGCCTCTTCCGGGGTGATCTGCGCCACCGGCACCGGCAGCACTGGCTGGGCCAGGTCAATTTCCGAGCAGCGGGGCCTCAATGTTTCCTTGCCAGCTCCCGAACAACACCGCCTCGCCTGGTTCGTGCGAGAACCTTTCCCGTCGGTGTACACAGGCACGAAGCTCAACTTTGGCTTTGTGGAACCGGGCCACCGACTGGTGATCAGCTCCGAAATGGGCGCCGGAGGAGTGATCTTTGCCGACGGGATCGAAGCGGACCACCTCGAGTTTCTGGACGGCCACGAGGTAAGTATCCATATCGCCCACGACACCTTGAATCTACTGGTCCCCGCCAAATGAGCGGGGATACCCGATCATGGACAGTCGTCGCCAGATGGAATAGAGGCACATCAAAACTTATTTTTTCTCAGTGTTCTCCGTGGCTCTGTTCTGTGGTGAGCAAATTTTTGACTTGAAACGCGCCTATTCAGAGTCTCCAGGCCTGAGAACTGCACGCTGGCAGCCGAATTTCTGTCATCTATCACTCGTTACCAACTCACAAAAAGGTATAATGTGATTTTAGTTAATCTATCTCCTGGAGGTATGTAGAATGATGACCACTTATGCTGATGTATTACGCCCCCAAACCCGGCGGTTAGCCTGGGCCTACGATCTGGCTCTGGTGACGTTGGGCACGGCCCTGCTCGCGGTGAGCGCGCAGTTCGCAGTGCGCCTACCCTTCAGCCCGGTGCCGGTCACCGGCCAAACGCTGATGGTGCTCTTGATCGGAGCAACGTTGGGCCGGAAGCGCGGCACCGCGACGCTCCTAGCCTATCTCGCCGAAGGCTTGGTCGGATTACCCGTCTTCGCTCAAGGCGGCCTGGGCTTGGCCTACTTGCTGGGTCCGACTGGCGGGTATCTATTTGGGATGGTAGCCGCTGCCTACCTGGTCGGCTGGCTAGCGGAACGCGGTTGGGATCGCCGGCCAGGCGCCACCGCCGTGGCGATGTTAGGAGGCAATCTCGCCATCTACGCGCTGGGCGTGACCTGGCTAGCCCTCTTCATTGGCTGGAACTCGGCGCTACCGCTGGGGCTTCTCCCCTTCATCCCCGGCGATCTGCTAAAAATCGCGCTGGCGACGCTGCTCCTGCCCGCCGGCTGGAAGTTACTAGGCAAGTAACCGCCATCACGACGCTGATACGGGACGCGCTCTAGAGAGCGCGTCCCGTTTTTGTATGGGAGAAACGAATATCACTCTATTTTGGTTATGGGATTGTGTGGTATTCTCTAGCTGCAAGCGAGAAAGCGAGAAAGCGAGAAAGCGAGAAGGCGAGAAAGCGAGAAGGCGAGAAAGCGAGAAGGCGAGTACCGACTACTCGATTAACGACTACCCGACCAATTACTTTAGACCTTCGACTTTAGACTACCCGCCTAATAACGGAGAAATTTATGCAGAAGATAAAAGCCTTGGCAGATCGTATTATCCAGAATATCGAAAAAGTGATTATCGGCAAGCGTTACACGGTGGAGCAAGTGGTGATCGGGCTGCTTAGCCAGGGGCATCTGCTCATCGAAGATGTGCCTGGCGTGGGCAAAACGATGTTGGCGCGCGCGCTCGCTATCTCGGTGGGCGGCACGTTTGGCCGGTTGCAGTTCACGCCGGATATGTTGCCCAGCGATGTGACCGGCGTAGCGATCTTCAACCAGGCCACCCGCGAATTTGAGTTCCGGCCGGGGCCGGTGATGTCACATATCTTGCTGGTCGACGAGATCAACCGTGCCACGCCCAAGACCCAGTCGGCGTTGTTGGAGGCAATGGGCGAGCACCAAGTTACCGTGGATGGCGTCACCTATCCGCTCCCCCAACCCTTCATGGTGCTTGCCACGCAAAACCCCATCGAGTACGAGGGGACGTTTCCCTTGCCGGAAGCCCAACTGGATCGCTTTATGCTCCGTATCAACCTGGGCTACCCTGCTTTCGAGGATGAGGTACGGGTGTTGGAACGTCAGCAGTTCCGCCATCCCGTGGAAACTCTGGAAGCCGTGACAACAATCGCGGAGTTGCGGGCCGCACAGGAGCAGATCAAGGATGTCTATCTATCCCCAGCGGTGAAGCAATATCTCGTTAAACTTACCCGTCGGACGCGCGACCATCCCGATGTCTTCCTCGGAGCCAGCCCCCGGGGCAGCCTCACCCTCTACCGGACGGCGCAGGCCCGCGCCGCCATCCACGGACGCGCTTTCGTGCTGCCCGATGACATCAAAGCGTTGGCACAACCCGCTCTGGCCCACCGTATCATCCTCGCCCCGGGGGCGCGGATGCGCGAGCAGCGCACCGGGGATATCGTGGAGGCCCTGTTGGATAAAATCCCCTCGGTTGACGCGGACACGGCCCGGCGCTAACGGCTAATCGCTAATGGCTAAACCACTTAAAGCGCAGTGGCAGTTAAATAACCGGCTCCTCCCTCTCCTCACGGGGATGTTGTTAGTGATTGAGATTGTCTCGCCTTATCGGGGTTGGCTGGTATTGCTGATCGGGCTGGGGGGCGCGTGGCTGATCAGTGCCCTCTGGGCGCGTAGCCTGAGCCGATCGCTGGAAGTATATCGTGAGATGCGTTTTGGCTGGGCGCAGGTAGGCGATCAGCTAGTGGAGCGCTTCACGCTCTCTAACCGGAGCAATTTCCCCGCCCTGTGGTTGGAGTTAGTTGATCATTCCACGTTGCCCAATTATCATGTGAGCCGGGGCATTGGCATTGGAGCGGATAGCTTTATTCGCTGGCATCTAGAGGCGACCTGTTCGCGGCGCGGTCTCTTCTATCTAGGCCCCCTGGAAATACGGAGCGGCGATCCCTTTGGCCTCTACACCATCACGTTGGAGTATCCGGCCACCATGCCGCTCTTGGTACTGCCGCCGATTGTACCGTTGCCCCAAATCGAGGTGGCACCCGGCGGCCGGGCGGGGGACGGGCGGCCGCGCCGGAGTTCCTTCGATCGCACCATCAGCGCGGCCAGCGTGCGCGAGTACGCCCCCGGTGATAGCCGCCGGTGGATCCATTGGAAAACCACCGCGCGGCGCGAGGATCTCTTTGTGCGGCTCTTTGATGGCACTCCCTCCGGCGATTGGTGGATTCTTTTAGATGTCAACCAGGCCGTACAGACGGGCATCGGGGAGAATTCCACCGAGGAACTGGGCATTATCTTGGCCGCTTCGCTGGCGGATCGCGGCTGGCGAGCCAAGCGCGCGGTGGGCTTGCTCGCAAATGGCGAGGAACTGCTCTGGCTACCGCCCCGCGCCGGCGCAGGCCAACGGTGGGAACTTCTCCGCTCGCTGGCGCTCCTCTCGCCAGGTCAAAGCGACCTCGCCGCGCTCCTCTACCGCGTCAAGCCGGCGCTGCGCCAGCACACCAGCATCATTATCATCACCCCAGCGGTGGCAGGCGACTGGATTGCAGAGCTCCTCCCGCTCCAACACCGGGGCGTGATCCCCACCGTGCTCCTCTTGGATCCCAGCTCCTTTGGCGGTACCGGCTCAACGGCGGGGGCCGCACAACAACTCACCCAGGTGGGAGTGGCGCATTACACTATCACGAGTGAGCTTCTGGCTACCCCCGAGGCGCGCCCCGGGCAGGGCCAGGAGTGGCAGGTTTTGGGCACGGGCAAAGCCGTGCCGCGCCATCAAACCTCCGATACCGCCTGGAAGGTGCTCTCATGACCGGCCGTCTGCCGCTCTGGCAAAAACTCTGGCGCTTCTTGGTGAAGAAGATCGGCATTCAATACCTGCTGACCTATTATCTCCTTTTGGCGGCATTCTTTGTGGCGGCCCAAGGCGTCTCGGCGGTAGTCCGCGCCATCGATTTCGCACCTCTCTGGTACTTGAGCGTGCTGGCATTATTGGCCGGCTGGATCACGGCGAGCGGCACTTGGCGAGGCTGGCGCTCCGCGCTGGCTAACTTCCTGGCAGGCGTGATGTTCAGCTCTATACGCGCCGGGCGCCTGGAGCAGGAAATCTGGGCAGTCTGGGGCGCCCTGCCGCCCCTAATCTACGAGTGTATGCGCTATCTCTGGAGGCTGGCGAACCAGTATGGCCGGCAGCTCTTGATCCAATTGCAAGCGTTCCTCTCTCTCCAGGAAGGGGGTGTGCTCCAGGAGCTCCGCCCGCCGCCCGCGCCCGCTCTGCAACCTCTCTGGCGCGCCCTCAATACGCTGGGGACCGACATCGGCGTTCTGGCTACCCGTAGTTGGATCTGGCTCGTGGCGCTACTACGTGACGAGTCGCTCTTCGATCCCGTGGTCTCCCGGTTGCTCTGGGGCTTGCTCTTCTGGCTCCTCGCCGCCTGGGCCGCCTGGCAGATCCGCCGTCACCGCAAACCATTGCTCGCTAGCGCGCCGCTCGGCATCCTCTTGAGCGTGACGCTCGCTTACGTCTGGGGCGAGACCTTCATGCTGGTGCTCCTGATGGGTATCACGCTGCTCCTGATAGCCGTGGTGAACCACGATCGGCGCGAATGTAGCTGGGATACTGAGCGAATGGATTACTCGCGGGCCGTGCGCTCGGATTTAATCTGGACGGCCGCCCTGGTCGCCGCCGGCTTGATGTTGCTGGCGTTCATCGTCCCCGTTATCTCGCTGGAGGGGCTGACCGAGTTCGTGGAGAAGTTCAGGATAGAGCGCCAGCGCGAGGACGTCGGTCTCTCCCTGGGGTTAGAACAGCAACCGCGTCCCGCCCCGCCTACCACGTTGGAGCGCGCCCGTTCCGGCGGGCTGCCGCGCAGCCATCTCATCGGCACGGGGCCGGAACTCTCCAAGGAAATTGTGATGTTGGTGAGCACGGGGGAACTGCCGCCCCAGCGGGAGGGGGGCTTGATGGCCGATCCGCCCCGGCACTACTGGCGCAGCGCCACCTACGAAGTTTACACTGGTCGCGGTTGGCAAGTCTATCAGACGGAGACACGCGCTTACGCGGCCAGCGAGCCGGCGCGCGCCGAGACTTTAATAGCGCATCGCCCTTTGCGGCAAGAGGTGCGGCTGGTGGGAGAAGCGGGGGAACTGCTGTACGTAGCCGGGACCTTGGTCGCTGTGAATCAGTCTTACCAGCTGGCCTGGCGTACCTACGAGGACCCTTTTGCGGCCCGGCTCATGGAGGAGACCGCGAGCTACCGCGCCGACTCGCTCATCCCCACGGCGGGCGCGGCGGAGTTGCGAGCGACCGGCAGCGATTATCCGGCCTGGATTCAGGAGCGGTATCTGGCCTTGCCGGAAAACATCCCGGAGCGCGTGACCGAGTTGGCGCATGACCTGACGGCGACCCGGCTCACGCCCTACGACCGCGCCGTGGCCATCGAGGAGTACTTGCGCGCCACCTATCCTTACACGCTGGAGGTGCCCCCGCCGCCCATCACGTTAGATATCGCCGATTACTTCCTCTTCGAGTTGCAAAAAGGGTATTGCGATTATTACGCCACCGCGATGGTGGTGTTGGCGCGCTCGGCGGGCTTGCCGGCGCGGCTGGCGATCGGGTACGCGCCGGGCCGCTACCTGGCGGAGCGGGCGCAGTACATCGTCACTGAGGCGGACGCGCACGCTTGGGTAGAGGTTTACTTTCCCAACTATGGGTGGATTAATTTTGAGCCGACGGCGGGGCGCCCGCCTCTGGAACGCTACGCGGATGGGGAGATGGAATCCTTACCGCCGGCGGGGGAGGAACCGCCAGCACAACCACTGGAACCCACGTCGCCTCGCCTACCATTCCCGCTGGGACGGTGGCTCTTGGCGTTCTCTGTGGGGCTGTTCGCCGTCGCGCTCTGGTCGGAACTCGACCTGCTCTGGTTACGGCTGGGCGCGCCGCGCCGTGCCAGCGAGACGCTCTACCGGCGTCTGCGCCGCTGGGCGCGCCGCTTGGACGTGGAGTTGCAGCCCGGCGATACCCCCTACGAGTTCGCTGCGGCCCTCGAGGCGCGGGTGACGCTCTGGGCGGAGCGTTACCCGCTGGCGGAGTGGGAACGCGCCGCACTGCCGGAGATCAGCGAGCTGGTGGAAGACTACGTCCGGTTGCATTATCATCCCTCACCGGAACTGGTCGCATCCGAGAGCGGTGTTGTTTGGCGGAGCTGGCGCGTGCTCCGTTGGCGGCTCTGGTTACTCTGGCTCTGGGAACATCTGCCCCGGTTGCGAGTTTTGAAGCGGGTCGCCCAGCAGTTGGGGTAGGCCAGCGAGAAAGCGCGTGAGCGAAAAGGAGAGAGAGATGGGACGCAGATTAACGCGGATAAATGGCAAATGGAAGTAGCCGCGAAATCCCTTTCGCGCTAGGCAAGCGAGAAAGCGAGAAAGCGCGTGAGCGAAAAGGCGCGCGAAAGGGATGCAGATTAGCACAGCAATTCCCTCATAGGCAGCGGTAGACAAATCCTCTTGCGAAAAGGCGCGCGAAAGGGATGCAGATTAGCACAGATAAATGGCAAATGGGAGTAGCCGCAAAATCCTTTTCGCGCTAGGCAAACCTGTCATTCCGAGCGCGGCAAGGAATCTTCCGAGTTTGCCTTGAAACCCTCTTCAGATGCTAGGGGTTCCTCTCTGGTGTACACCACGCGGGGCGCGTTGCCCTGGCTCGGAATGACAAGGAGTCGGAGGGAAGATGTCTCTCTTCTGCGCGACCGGCTTAGCTCTCGTAGAGGGCCTTGCAAATTTAGCTCGGGGTCTTTAGTCATGGGTAACCGCCTCTTGAAGCGTCTGTAAACTATTTTTAACGTTTTTGATGTGTGAGTGCCCCGGCGGCAAGGATTTCTCCAAAATCCGTAGTGCGCGCCGGAAAGCCGCCCGGGCGCCGGCCAGGTCGCCTTGCGCGTAGAGCACGCTTCCCAGGTTGTTTTGCACCGCAGCGACTTGCGGATGGTTATCGCCGTAGCTCTGCCGCGCCAGATGGGAGGCGCGCTCGTAGGCGACGCGGGCGGCGGACAAATCGCCGAGGTCTTGGAACGTGCTCCCCAGGTTGTTGAGGGTGAGGGCGACCTGGCCGGCGCCGCAGATGCGTTCAGCTGCTTGGAGAGCGCGTTCAAAGGCGCTCCGGGCGCCTTCCGGGTCAGCTAAACTTTGGAGGTAGTAGCCCAAGTTGTTCCAGAGCGAGCTGGCTTTTGCCAAGCCCGCTTTCTCGGCAGCGGCAGCTACATGCTCCACATGGGGCCGCAGCGGGCGGAACCACGTAGGTTGATGCATCTCGTTGGCTTGGTAGGTGAGCAGCTCTAAGGCCTCTACTATCTTTCTCAGAGGAAGGGGCGTCTCTCCGCCGGCTTCTTCCTGCGCCAGATGGCGGGCGTAGTGGGCCAAGAAGGGATGAGAACGCGGGCCGGCTTCCCCAGCGGTGAGCAACCCGAGGTTGACCAGCGTGCTCAACGCCTCAGTATAAGCTATTCTAGTGGAGTTTTTACTGATTATTCGATAGCCGATGAGCTGGTATATAAAGCGTTCCCAAAATCCAGGGGCTGATTTTTGCGCGGCTGCTTTCTCCAATAGCTCTGGGGGGATTGGCGCGTTAGGCGCGCATTGCCCGGCTAAGAGAAAGAGGCGGCGGGCATCTAGAGACCTGACTTGCTCCCAGCTAACATCGCAGGCGGCGTAGAGGATCAGGTTGTGGCGGGTGGGATTGCCCCGCCATTTCTGCGCAGAGCGGTATTCCACGGCCCGTTGCAGCTGCTCCTCGTAGACGGGCACGCTCAGAGAGTGGCTTTGGAGGTAGCGGCCGGCCAGTTCCAGGGCCAGGGGGAGGTGATCCAACCGCGCGGCCAGGGCGTCTAGCCCGGCGGCGTGTTCCGTGGGCCGGTATTGTTGGAGGAAGCGGCGGCTTGCGGCTGGCGAGAGAGGGGGAGCATCAAGGGACTGTAGGGCTAGCTGTTCAGGGGTAAAATTTGGCATGATGAACATTCCTTCGGTGGTAGTGGTTTGTGTCTACGGAGAGGGTAACACGCAATGGCGAATGGGCAAGTGAGAAAGCGAGAAAACGAGAAAACGAGAAAGCGAGTGAGCGAAAAGGCGCGCGAAAGGGGACGCAGATTAACGCGGATAAATGGCAAATGCTAGTAGCCGCGAAATCCTTTTCGCGCCAGGCAAGCGAGAAAGCGAGTGAGCGAAAAGGCGCGCGAAAGGGACGCAGATTAGCGCAGATAAATGGTAAATGCTAGTAGCCGCGAAATCCTTTTCGCGCCGGGCAAATTGTAGCCCGTGGTCTTTAGCTTGTTACCCTGCAACTCCAGGGCAATCGCATATGGAAAACCAGCTCCCATTTGAGGGCCAGAAACACTGCTTGGCTGAAGATTTTGCCCCACTGAGGGCCTGTTTTCGGGGTGTTTTCAGGGACAGCGTCCCCAGAAGCGGTCAAATGCGATTGCCCTGCCTGCAACTCCTGTTGACATTACTTTTGCTTGAGGGATACTGAAAATAGGACGTTGACTAAGTTTAGTGGTGTAAGGAAGGATTATGACGACTTTATTCAATGTTATTTTGCCGGTGGCGCTGGTGGCCGTGGCGGCAGCGGTGGCCGAGAAGTGGCTGGAGTTGGATTTACGCACGCTCTCTCGGTCGGCTTTCTACCTTTTTATGCCGGCGCTGGTTTTGGAAGTGTTGGTGCAGCCAGATCTCAAGAGCGACGAGTTGAGGTTGATCGCCGGGGCGGCGGTTCTGGTCACGGTGGCGCTCTGGGCTATCTTTGAAGTGGTTGCCCGATTATTGCGGTTGGAGCCGCAGACACGCGGCGCTTTCTTGACTGTGATCGTGCTCACCAATGCGGGGACTTACGGCTTACCGGTGCTTACCTTCGCGTTCGGGGAGGACGCGCTCGCGCCGGCCGCCGCGTATCTGCTGACGTTCAATGTGGTGTTGGTCTTCTTGGCCAGTCTCTACCTGGCCGTGGTGGGACAATCCTCGTTGCGGAAGGCGTTGCGCCGGGTGGGCGGGGCCCCGTTGGTTTACGCGGCGCTTTTGGGCATGGCGCTGCGTTGGGGCGGCTGGACGTTGCCTGAACCGGTGCTCAAGGCTGTGCAGCTACTCAGTCAAGCCGCGATACCGACTTTACTGGTGGTGTTGGGACTACAATTGCGGCGGGGCTTGACAGGCGGCTGGCGTAGCTGGCACCTCCCGGCGCTAGGGATGGTATTGGTGGCGCGCTTTTTGGTCGCTCCGCTGTTGGCCGGGTGGATTGGCAATTGGATAGGGTTGCAGGGCCTGGCCCACACCGTCTTTGTGATAGACAATGCTCTCCCCACGGCGATCACTACCACGGTTTTGACCTCGGAATTTGAGTCCGATGCTCAATTTGCTACGGTGAGCGTTTTTCTAACTACGGTCGTCAGCTTGCTTACAGTAACCTTGTGGATTAACTGGTTAAGGTAAGCGGGCGTAACAAAAATATTGCCGCACAGACACAATTAAATTTCATCCACAGACTACGCCGATTACACAGATTTTTCTCAATCTTTTGTTTGGCGTCTTAGCGGAAAACTAGTTTTTAGGAACACCACTATTGCCCGTTGTTATCTATGCTACAATGAGGATGGGTTATCTAATTCATTAAATCAAGGAGGATGAGCTATGAGTTCGCCAAGTACAAGCAGCAGTAGAAGTCTCAATAGTGTCCAACGAGTGTTACGCGCCTTGATCTGGTTTGGCATCTTCTTTATCTTGGGGACGTTTACCGCCATTGTGGGTCTGATCTTGTTCAATGTTACGCCGTTCTTGGGATTTGTGGTCTTTGCAATCGGTGGCATAGCGGCCATAATTTTGCCGGGGATGGTGAGCAGTGGTCTCTACGTGATCCCGGAGTTCCAGCGGGTGGTGGCGCTCAAGATGGGGAAGTTTGACGGGGTGCGGGGGCCGGGGCGTTTCTGGGTGATCCCCTATCCGCCTTTCTACCAATCTGTCGCGGCGATAGTGGACCTGCGTGTGCAGACGCGCGTGATCACTGCGGCGGAGACGTTGACCGCCGATAACGTGCCGGTAGGCTGTGAGGCGGTTATCTTCTGGCGGGTGGAAGCGCCACGCAAAGCCGTCTTGGGCGTGGCGAATTATCGCGAGGCCGTCTTCCAGGCGGCGAACAGCGCGCTCAAGGATACTGTGGGGATGTTGGACCTGACAGATTTGTTGGGGCAACGGGATAAAGTCTCTGAGCAGTTGGAGAAGATCATTGATCAGGCTGCGGCGAATTTTGGTGTGGATGTGACCTCGGTGGAGATTACCGATATACATGTGCCGGCGGATCTGATCCAAGAGCTGAGTGTACAGGCGCAATCGCAGCGGGCGGCCAAGGCTAAAATTGTTGAGGCGGAAGCGGAGAAGGTTATCTCCGAGAAGTTGCAAGAGGCTGCCGCGATAATGGGGCCGCGCGCGATGGAGCTGTACCGTCTGAATGTGTTGGAGCGCATTGGCCGTGAGGAAGGTAGCCAGATTGTCATCTACGGTCTCAACGGCCCTGATGACAAGATGGAGACTGCGTTGGCGGCCACTTCGGCTGCGGTACGGAGTAAGGGTTAAGAATAGTTGGTTGCTAGGATTGACGAGATTTGATTAGCCGGGAAGGGATGCCGTCCTTTCTCGGCTAAAAAATTGCTGGTAAAACATCAAATTATGGGACTACTGAAAAACTAAGTATTTCGCCACGAAGGCGCAAAGGCGCGAAGATTTTAAAACCCCATTTTTTTCTTAGTGTCTTGGCGGTGAGAAATCTTATTTGAGCGGAGTCAATTATGGAGAGGAGGAGCAACAATGTCTGAAGATACCAAACGGAGCATTAGGGCGGAAGACCTTTATCGTTTCCAGTCGATCACTTACGCGGAGCTCTCTCCCGATGGGGAATGGGTGAGCTACGCCCTCCAACGGGTGGATCGGGAGAGCGAGAAGAAGTATGCGAATATCTGGCTGGCGCCGACCACGGGCGGGGACGCGCGGCAGTTCACCGTAGGGGAAGAGGTGGCTAGCACACCGCGCTGGTCGCCGGATGGCCGCTGGCTCGCGTTCCTCTCCAACCGGGACGCCGAGAAGCAGCCGCAACTCTATCTTATTTCGGTGGATGGCGGCGAGGCAGAGCGGTTGACGGACCTCAAAGGTGAGATCGCTGCTTTTGAATGGTCGCCGGACGGGCAGCGGATTCTCTTACAGTTCCGCCAGAAAGATAAAGAGGAGCTGGAGCGGGAAGAGGACGAGCAGAAAAAGAAGCTGGGCCGGGTCTACCGGCACATTGACCGGCTCTTCTATGCCCTGGATGGGGCAGGCTACCATCCAAAAGAACGCTGGCACATCTGGACGGTGGACGTGGCGAGCGGGGAAGCCACGCAACTAACCGCCGGCGAAATCTATGATGAGCTGGATCCCACCTGGTCTCCGGATGGAGAGAGGGTCGCTTTCGTTTCCAACCGCACTCCCGCTCCCGATTTGGAACCGGACGTTATTGATCTCTTCGTAATCTCGGCGGCGGGGGGCGAGCTGCATAAAATCAACACGCCCCTGGGACCTAAACAAAAACCTAGTTGGTCGCCAGACGGCCAGTGGCTGGCTTATATTGGCCGGGAAGGGCGCGGCGATTGGTGGCGGAACCAGGGATTGTGGGTGGCGCCGGCTGCGGGCGCGGGCGAGGCCCGTAATTTGCTGGCAGACTACGATCTGAGCGTGGAGAGCACCACTATCAACGATCTGGGCGGGAATAATCTGCGGCCGCCGGTCTGGTCTGCGGATGGCGCGGAGCTCTATTGCCAAATTTCGCGGCACGGCAACACTACATTGCACGCCGTCACGGTGGCGGATGGTGAGTTGCGCACGGTAGTGGGCTTGGATGGCGTGGTGGGCGCGTACAACTTCGACGCGGCGGGGGAGCGGTTGGCTTATTTCCACGAGACCATGCGTGATCCGGGGCAGCTCTGGTTCCGCGAGGCGGGCGCTGTTGAGGCGCGGCAGTTGACGGAGTGCAACGCGGAGCTGCTGGCGGAGTTTGAGCTGGGCGAGGTGGAAGAGGTCTGGTTCCAGGGCGCGGCGGGTAACGAGCTGCAAGGCTGGATCATCCAGCCGCCGGATTTCGACCCGCAAAAAAAGTACCCTTCCATCATGGAGATTCACGGGGGACCGTGGGCGCAATATGGCAACTTTTTCATGCACGAGTTCTACTATCTGGCGGCGCAGGGTTACGTGGTCTATTTCTGCAATCCGCGCGGCGGCGCCGGCTACGGCGAGGAACACGCTAAGGCGATTTGGGGCGAGTGGGGCGACGTAGATTACGCGGATTTGATGGCGTGGGCCGATTATCTGGCCGCCAAACCCTACATTGATCCTGACCGGATGGGCGTGACCGGCGGCAGTTATGGGGGCTACATGACCGCTTGGATTGTGGGACATACGGCCCGTTTCCGAGCGGCGGTGATGCAGCGCAGCGTCACCAACCTCATCAGCATGTGGGGGAGCAGTGACATGAACTGGGTCTTCCAACGGGTTTTCGGCGACCAGCCGCCTTACGAGAATATCGAGCGCCTCTGGCAGAGCTCGCCGATGAAACATGTCGGCGCGGCGACCACGCCCACCTTGATCATTCATAGCGCGCAAGATTTACGCTGCCCGCTGGAGCAGAGCCAGCAGTTCTTTGTGGCGCTCAAGATGTTGGGCGTGGATACTGAATTTGTGATCTTCCCCGGAGAACCACATGGACTTTCGCGGCAGGGGCGCACCGATCGCCGTGTGGCGCGGTTGGAGTGGATCAACCGGTGGTTTGAGAGATACCTATAAGTCGAAAGTCGAAAGTCAAAGGTCGAAAGTTAAAGGTTGAAAGTTGCAGGTTGCAAGTTGCAGGTTGCGAGTTAAAAGTTGAGTCCACTGAAAAAGACAAGCATTTCACCGCGAAGGCGCAAAGGCGCAAAGATTTGAAAGTTGATTTTTTCTTAGCGTCTTGGCGTCTTTGTGGC
>DUEJ01000030.1 GCA_011192175.1 Thermoflexia bacterium | reverse complement strand
CCGCTTGGGGCATCACGGAGAATCCACCCAGTAGCCAGCGAGGGCTTTTGCTGCTCCCGGTAGTGGCTTTGCTGATCGCCTGGGGCGTCGAGACGCTCTGGGAGCTGCTGGCGCGCTATCGAGAAGTGGGTAAGTATCTGCCCCGGGCGCTCTTGGCAGTAGCTTGCTTGCTCAATCTGGGTTTCTATTTTGGCGTTTATACACCGCGTCGAGTTTACGGGAATCCTTCCGCTAAAACAGCGACGGAGTTGGTGCATTTTGTGCGAGCGCACCCGCGACCGGGTAGCACCATCTACTTTTACGGCGCGCCGTACCTCTATTGGGATTTTGGCGTCTTGAAGTTTCTGCTGCGCGATCAAGCCGGCGTGGATGTGCCACCGGAGGAGATATCCCCCGATGTCGAATCCCCGGCGCGCTTTATCCTCGTCTCTGAGCGCCAGGTGGAGTTGGGCGCGGTGATGCAGCGTTATCCCGGCGGGGAACTGCACGAGATACGCGATCCGGTGGGTGACGGGGTGCTGGCCGTGATCTACGATTGGTGAGCGGGCGGCAGAGTCTGTTATAATTTGGTTTGGTGTTAATGGTCGGGGATGGAGAGCATTTCAACGATAGAGAGAATTTGGAGGTTTTGATGGGTAACGGTGATATTATTTGGTGGTTGGCGATTTTAGCGGGCGGTGCGCTCTTCATTTTTCTGCCGCAATGGCTCTCGCGGCGCAAGCAGGCTCAACGCCTCGCGGCTTTCGAGGTCGGGGATCAGGTGGTCACGGTGGGGGGCTTTATCGGCACGTTGACCGCTATTGATTTGGAGGATAACGTGGCGCGCTTGCAGTTGGCTACGGGGGTGGAAGTGGAATTGGTGCCCGGCGCGCTCAGCCGTAATTGGAAAGGTTAAGAATTTCACCACTGAGGCACGGAGAGCACCGAGATTTGAAAGGTGGAGTTAATTTTACCCTAAAACTCAAAAGTTTCTCAGTGTTCTCGGTGTCTCCGTGGTGAATTATCTTTTTTAGTGAGATTATGATTGGAAGAGGGGGAGGGTTCGACGGATGCACCTTTCTGTTGCGGTAGCTAAGGTCAATAAGTGGGCTGTCCGGCAGGGCGGCGATACGGTGGAGATGCTTGAACGTCCCGACGGGGGGCTTTCGATAGTATTGGTGGATGGGCAGCGTTCTGGGCCGGCGGCTAAGGCGATTAGTGTCTGGGTGACGCGCAAAGTGGTGGCAGAGTTGGCTGAGGGGGTGCGCGATGGGGCCGCCGCCCGCGCGGCCAACGATGCGCTTTACACGTTGCGTAATGGGCGAGTCTCGGCTACGCTAGTTATTCTTACGATTGATTTGGCAACTTCCGATCTGGTCGTCACCCGTTGTGGCGGCCCGCCAATCTTCATTTATACGCCGGAGGGGGGCTGGCGACAGTTGCGTGGAGATGCGCCGACACTGGGATTTTACCTCCATGCACGCCCGGACGTGGAGACGTTGCCGTTGCAATCGGGCTTGATGGCTTGCGCTTTTACCGATGGCTTGCTGGACGCTGGTTGCCGCACGGGGCGACATTTGGACATCCCCGCTGTGATGGCGGAACTCTGGCAACAGAATTCCGCGGCTAAATTTCTAGTCGACGGTTTGTTGGCCCGCGCGATGAAGTTGGATGATAACCGCCCGACGGATGATACGAGCATTGCCGCGTTGTACGTGCAGCCGGGCGATGGCACCGGTCCCCGTTACATGCAGGCTGAGATGCCGGTCCCTGACGTCTAAGCTATGGACTCGCCCCTGATATCCATCGTCGGGCCTTGTTCGGCTGGCAAATCGGAACTGGCGCGCCGGCTGCGCGCGGTGGGGTATCGCGTCAAGGAGGTGCGGCAGGAGCATTCCGGTATTCCTACCCTCTGGCGACGGTTCTCTTCACCGGACTGTCTGATTTATCTGGATGTGGATCTGCAGAGCGCCGCGCAGCGTGAAGGGCTGGAGAAACCTTCTTCCTGGTGGGTGGAGGAGCGCGAGGTGCGGTTGGTTCACGCCAGAGAACATGCTGATCTCTACATTGACACCTCGGCTTTAACGCCGGCAGAGATTTTTGAGCGGGCGTTGGAGTTTCTGGATACTGAGGTTACTGAGAGAAATAAAAAATTTCATCACAGAGGACACTGAGAAAACAGCTTGCCACAAAGACGCTAAGCCGCTAAGAAAAAATTTAAGTTCTAAAATCTTCGCGCCTTTGCGCCTTTGTGGTGAAATGTAAAGTTTTTTCAGTAGCCTCGAGTTTGACTGCCCTGAGAAAAGATTGCTCATCACCGAGGCACGGAGAGCACAGAGGTCTGAAGCTTAACCCCTTCCTTTAGTTTTTTGGACGCAGATTTTCGCAGATAAACGCTGATTTTTTGAATTTCTGGCAGCGTGTTCCGTTTTGAGAAGGTTTACGCAACACGCAATACGTAATCTGGATAGAGATCTCAATTTATTTGACGCTCTCCCAATCATTCCTTCATTTTTCTGGACGCAGATTTTCGCAGATAAATACTGATTTATTGGTTTTAATCTGCGAACGTAGCCTGCGTTCATCTGCGTCCCTTTTTTCGATGGAGTCAAACTATGTCAATTCCTTACCTGGGTTTCGTTGGTCGTTCGAATAGCGGCAAGACTACGCTGTTGGAAAAACTGATTGGGGAGCTCGCCCGGCGGGGGTATCGAGTAGCGGTGCTTAAACATACTCGCCATCCAGGCGTGCAGACGGATCTGCCCGGCAAGGATACTCGCCGTTTGTGGGAGGCAGGGGCCGTGCATACTACATTTCTGACCCCCGATCGCATTGTGCAGACCCAGCGCTATGCGGAGGAACCGGCGCTAGCGGAGGCTTTGGCGGGCATCCAGGATGTGGATCTGATTCTGATCGAGGGCTACAAGCGCGGTGCTTTTCCCAAGATCGAGGTGGTGCGCGCGGCCCGCGATCCCCTCCCGATTCCTGGCCTGGTGGGACGGATAGCTTACGTCACCAATCTGCCCGCACTGGCGGGGGAGTTACCTTGTTTTGGACTAGACGCGATTGCGGCTCTGGCTGATTTCATCGAGAATTATCTAGCGGAGTGGGATGATGGGACGCTGGGAAGAGCTTGAGCACACCGCTGATCTGGCGCTTCATCTCTGGGGCGTTGATCTTGCGGATCTTTTCGCTACGGCTGCCCGGGGGATGTTCGCGTTGCTGGTGGATTTGGAGCACATCCCTCTCACTGAGGAGCGCTGGTTCGCGTTGCAGGCGGAGGATGTGGAAATCCTGCTGGTCGATTGGCTTAATGAGTTGCTCTACTGGGGCGAGCGGGAAGAGTTGGCGGCTTACAAGGAGTTTGATTTTGTGGAACTGACGCCTACTTCGTTGCAGGTGCGCGTGCGGGGCGGGCCAGCAACTGAATATCACGGTTACATCAAGGCTGCGACTTTTCACAACCTGGAGGTGCGGGCTACCGAAAAGGGGTATGAGACCGAGATAGTCTTTGATACGTGAGAGCGAGGGAGCGAGAAGGCGAGGAAGCGAGTGAGCGAGGAAGCGAAAAGGCGAGGAAGCGAAAAGGCGAGAAAGCGAGAAGGCGAGGGAGCGAGAAAGCGAAGAAGCGAGAAAGCGAGAAAGTGAGAAGGCGAGAAAGCGATAAGATATGAGGAGGTTTTAGATGGCTAGAGAAGCTCATCCACAAGAATTTGAGCGCATCAATGAGTACACTTGGGAACTATCGCGTCTGTTTGATGGGCGGATGAATGTTCCGGTGCGTATTTACGGCAACGAGCGGATCTTTGAGCAGGCTTTTGGGGATCGCTCTATCCAGCAGCTGGTCAACGTTGCTATGTTGCCGGGGATTGTGCGCTACGCGATGGCTATGCCCGATATGCACCAGGGTTACGGTTTCCCCATTGGCGGCGTGGCGGCGTTCGATTACGACGGAGGGATTATCTCTCCGGGCGGCGTCGGCTATGACATCAACTGCGGCGTGCGGATGTTAGCTTCCGCAATCTATTACGAGGAGATCGTCCCGTATTTAGAGGAGCTGCTAGCGGCCATCTATCGCAACTGTCCCAGCGGGCTAGGGAAGGGGGGCGCGGTGCGCGTCTCGCGGCAGGATATCGAGCGGGTGCTGGAGACCGGCGCGGAGTGGGCTTTGAAGAATGGCTACGCTGAACGGGACGACCTCGCTTGCACGGAGAATGGCGGGCGGTTACAGGGCGCGCGGGCCGATGCGGTGCCCTCCAGAGCCAAAGAGCGCGGTCGTCCGCAGTTAGGCTCGTTGGGTGCTGGTAATCATTTCTTGGAAATTGATGTGGTGGACGAGATCTACGATGCTGAGGTGTCCGAGGCGTTCGGATTGTTCAAGGATCGGGTGGTGGTGCAGCTACATTGCGGTTCGCGCGGTTTGGGGCACGAGGTCTGTAAACAGTATTTGCGGCGGTTGCAGTCCGTCCCGCAGCGTTACGGCATTCCAGTTCCCGACCGCGAGCTAGTGGCTGCCCCCGTGGATTCACCTGAAGGCCGCGATTATTTGGCGGCGATGTTTGCCGCGGCCAACTATGCCTTCACCAATCGGCAGGTGCTGGCGCATTTTGTGCGGCGGTCGTTTGAGCAGGTGTTGGCTGGTAAGGTGAGCGAGTGGCATTTGACTCAAGTGTACGACGTGGCTCACAATATCGCTAAAATCGAGGAACATGTGGTCGATGGAGAGCGCCGCAAATTGGTTGTCCATCGCAAGGGGGCCACGCGGGCTTTCGCGCCCGGCCATCCGGACCTACCGACGGTTTATCAGGAGACCGGCCAACCGGTTCTCGTCCCTGGCTCTATGGGTACGGCTTCTTACGTGCTGGTGGGCACGGAACATGCCATGCAGGAGACTTTCGGCTCCACTTGTCACGGGGCCGGGCGGATGATGAGCCGTCGTCAAGCCAAGCGCAAGGTGCTGGGGAAGGATCTGCATCGTGAATTGACCAGGCAGGGTATCGTGGTGCGGGCCGGCAGTATGGCCGGGTTGGCGGAGGAGGCTCCGGCGGCGTACAAGGATGTGGATGAGGTGGTGGCTTCCGTTGTGGGGGCGGGGCTGGCGCGCAAAGTAGCGCGCGTGCGCCCGGTGGCGGTGATCAAGGGGTAAAACAGTAGGCAGTAGACAGTAGACAGGGACGGTAGACCGCCGAGATTTTTCTAATCTCGGCGGTCTGCTGTGGGGGAGATTTATCTTAGGTGGCTAATTCTTTCTTCAAGGCCACCCCTAAACGTTTTATGCCTGCGGTGATCATGGCCGGTTGGGCGTTGGAGAAGTTTAAGCGCATAGCGTCGAAACCACCATCGGCGTAAGGGTAGAAGTTGACGCCCGGCACATAAGCCACCTTGTTTTCCAGGGCGGTTTGCATAAAATCCGTAGTATTGATCTGGGGGGGCACTTGCGCCCAGAGGAAAAGACCGCCTTCGGGTTGATCCCAATGACAGTCTTCGGGCCAGTATTTCTTTAGGGCGGTGACCATAGTGTCGCGGCGCTCTTTATAGGCGGCGCAGAGCTTGTTGATGTGCACCTTGAGAATGCCGCGTTGGGCTACATCGTTGACGATCATCTGGTCAAAGGTGCTGCTGTGCAAGTCGGAGCCTTGTTTGGCCATCACCAGCCGTTGAATGATCTCCGCCGGGGCTACAATCCAGCCGATGCGCAGGCCGGGAGACATGGTCTTGGAGAAAGTGCCCAGATAGATGGTGCGTTCCGGGGCCAGTGCCGCAATGGGAATGATGTTTTCTTTTTCGTAGCGGAGCGCGCCGTAGGGATCATCCTCGACGATGATGAGATCATGTTGCCGTGCGATCTCGACGAGCCGTCGTCGGCGTGCGGCCGGCATGGTAGTGCCGGCGGGATTATGAAAGTTGGGGAGCACGTAGATGAACCGGGGGGTATCCTTTTTGATGATTTCCTCAATGCGCTCTACTTGCATCCCTGCGGCATCCAGGGGCACGGTGAGGAAGCGCGTCTGGTAGGCGCGCCAAGCTTGAATGGCGCCCAGATAGGTGGGGCAGCCGGTGAGGATTGTCGCGCCGGGATCGATGAAGGTTTTCCCTAGCAGATCCAGAGCCTGTTGCGATCCGGTGGTGATTTGGATATTATCCGCCTCATGGTGAATGCCGTATTTGGCCAGGGAAGCCGCCAGATATTCGCGAAGGGGACGGTAGCCCTCGGTGGTGCTGTATTGTAAGGCCTTCTGTGGTTCGTAATGGAGTAAGTGATGGCAGGCTTCCTCAATTTCGCGTACCGGGAAGAGTTCCGGCGCAGGCATCCCTCCGGCGAAAGAAATGATATCCGGTAAGGCGGTGATCTTGAGCAATTCACGGATGGCGGAACTTTTCATATTGTTGGTACGTTCCGCCAACAGCCGTTCCCAGTTTACCGGGCCTTCGGGGAAATTTGCGTAAATGGTCATTTATAACCTCCTATAAAGATAGTGTACTGTTGCTCCAAAAAATATCCCTGCTAATCGGTTGACTAGCAGGGTAAGTTTCATTGTCCCGTGGTAATTACCAGGGTAAGCAGCTCCTGGCGCAGCAGGGCGAGGAGTGTTGTAGGTACTAAAAGAGCGTGCATTTTAGCGAGGTTTTTGCTCATCTTGAAGTTTATTGTAGGTAGCTTTGGATAGAAAGTCAAATGTGTTTTGTTCCCCAACTCCCCGATTTCTATCCCTCTGAAAGCAAGCAATCTGCAAAGACGGCATTTCACCGCTAAGGCGTGAAGGCGCAAAGAATTAACGAAACTTGGCGTCTTAGTGGCGAATTAGCTTATTTTAACTTCTGGACGAATGAATTATAATCGTTACTATGAGTTGCCAACTAGTTCCCGCCCAAGAAAAACGTAGCGAGATTCGCGCCGGTAATTCGCGTTTTATCGCCACGCTGGCCCCGGCGTTCAGCGTGGCGGAGGCGCGGGTGTTTATCGAGCGGATCAAGGGTGAGTTTGCTGATGCTACACATAACGTGCCGGCATTCGTGATTGGACATGGGGCCGCCGTCACAGCGCATTGTAACGATGATGGGGAACCATCAGGAACGGCCGGGAGACCGGCGCTGGCCGTTTTGCAAGGGAGCGGGTGGGGCGATCTGGTGGTTGTGGTGACGCGCTATTTTGGCGGTACCAAGTTAGGAACCGGGGGGCTGGTGCGCGCTTACGGCGCTGCCGTCCGGGAGGTGTTGGCTATCACTCCGGTAGCGCAGAAAGTGGCTACCCATACCGTGCTCTTGGCGATAGAGTATCATTATTTTGAACGGGTGCGCTTATTGGTCTCCGCGCATCACGGTCAAATTTTGGAGGAGGAATTTGCCGGGGATGTGACGGTGACGGCGCGGTTCCCGGTCAAACAGTTCCCCGCGTTCCAAGATTCCCTCCGCAACCTCTCCGGGGGGCAACTTGAAGCTCTTATCATCACCACCGAGGAAGATACTTTGCTGCCTTTGCCCGCGTAGTCGAGTCTTGCGTCTGGCACTTACTCGAAATGATACAACTGGCCGGTTAAGGTTGACTCGTCCGACTTCCCTGTAAAGACGATAGCTATCTTTCGATCTTCAACTTTTCACTTCCAACTTTTGACTTTCAGCGGTATACTAGCCAGTTGAAATTCAGACCCAGAGGCGAAAAACTATGCACATTCAGCACGTCGAGCAGAGTCACAACCAGGTTAGTTGGCAAGTCAACACTCAACTAGTGCCCATGCTCCTAGGGACGTTAGCGGCGCTAGTCGCCAGCGTGACGTTATTGGCGCTGCTGCCTAATCCCAACACTCTCCGCTGGGTACTCTTAACCGGCGTGATATTGAGCACTCTCGCCGCTATATTTTACCTGGTCATCGCCACGCCTTTATCAGAAGAGGGATTAGTAAAACGTACCCCGGAAGGCGGTACTGTGCAACGTGAACAACATTTCTTCCTACAAAATAAGAGGATTTTATTAGCGGCGCCTTTAGCGGAAGTCACGACCTTTGGGGTAGAAGAGCGTACTTTCGAACAGACCGGTGGCCGGTTAATCACGTTAGCCCGCCTCTGGATCCATCTGACCCGCGAGGAAGAGAGCGTGGCAGAGTATCTGACCGGGTGGTTGGCTCCGGAGGCGCTCCAGGAATTAGCCACCGGTAGCGCCAAAGCTGCCCGCAAACCGCTGCGAGATAAGCTAACCACTAACCACTGACGGCTACCAGAGGCGTGCAATGGCGCAACAGAAGCTCTATCAAGTGGAAGGCGTTGTGTTGGGACGGCGCAATTACGGTGAAGCCGACCGCGTGATTATCCTCCTCACTGCTGGCGGGCGGCTAGCTCTGCTAGCCAAGGGGATCCGTAAGCCTCATTCCCGCAAAGCGGGACATCTGGAGCTCTTCAGTCGAAGCAAGGTACTTATCTCTCGAGTAACAAATTTCTGGGACATCATCAGTCAGGCGGAAGTTTTAACGACCCGTCCCGGCATTCAAGCGGATTTCCAACGGGGTACCTATGCCCGCTACGTAGGGGAATTGGCGCTCCGTTTTTTCGAACAGGAAGCCAATGAGACGCTCTACACGCTGGTTGACAGCACCTTAACGCTACTAGAAAATGCGGAGAAACCGGAGCGCGTCGTCTGTTGGTACGAGCAACATCTCTTGGCGCTGGCCGGGTTCCGGCCAGAATGGCGGCACTGTGTGGGCTTTCGAGAAGGCCAGCCATGCCAGGAGGAACTCCACCCACGCCCTGGCGACCAACGGCCCTACGGCAGCGCGCCAGAACAAGGCGGCGCGCTCTGCCCAGATTGTTTAGCCGCTGGGCAACCGAGTGGACTGGTTAGCCGGCTCTCACCCAGCGCGCTCTCCTGGCTCCAGGCTTTTCAGGAACGCGAATACTCGCAATTAGCTGAGTTCGATTTCCCATCCAAAACCGCTACGGAATTACGGCGGGTGATGAAACGTTACATCTCCTACCACCTGGAATGGCAACCGCGAACTCTGCGCGCGCTGAATATGCACTGTTTCTCAATCCTACGTAGCTCGCCTGGCGAATAAATTCGCGGCTACCATTGCCAAGTCCACCTCCGTGGACTAGTGCTTTTCGCTTACTCGCTCTCTCGCTCACTCGCCTTCTTGCTTTCTCGCTTTCTCGCTTTATCGCTTAAGGAGTTAAATATGGACTTAACACACTTTATCGCACCCGCACGTTTTGAAAAACCCGAGTTTATCATCCGTTCCTATTTGCCCGGCGACGGGCCGTTATTGAGCGAAGCCGTGAACGATTCTTACGAACATCTCAAGACTTTCATGGTCTGGGCCCAGCCGGAACAGAGCGTGGCCGAATCCGAGCAATTGGTGCGCCGCTTCCGGGCCGATTACCTCGTGAACAAAGATTTCGTGCTGGGCATCTTCAGCCCTGATGAGCAGCAATTACTGGGCGGCGCGGGTTTCCATCTACGGGAGGGCGGCTTGCAAAATCGTTCCGCCGAAATCGGGATCTGGATTTGTTCCGCGGCCGCGCACCAGGGATTGGGCACCCAAGTCGCCCGCGCGTTACTGGAATGGGGCTTCAGCGCCTGGCCCTGGGAACGGTTGGCATGGCGTTGCGATGGCCGCAACACATCCAGCCGCCGGGTGGCGGAGAAAGTAGGCTTCCAATTTGAAGGCACCCTGCGCGCTTACCATCGCCTCAAAGATGGCGACCGGACAGATATGCACTGCTTCTCAATCCTCCGTAGCTCACCTGGCGAATAAATTCGCGGCTACCATTGCCCAGTCCACCTACGTGGACTAGTGCTTTTCGCTCACTCGCTCACTCGCTCACTCGCTCTCTCGCCTTTTGACTTTCGACCTTTGACTTTTGACCTTTGACTTATCTTCACAAGGAGAACATGCTAACTTTTCAAGAAATCATCTTACACTTGCAACGTTACTGGGAAGTACAAGGCACGCTAATCTGGCAACCTTACAGCGAAAAAGTGGGCGCCGGCACAATGAACCCGGCGACGATTATGCGCGTGCTGGGGCCAGAACCCTGGAACGTGGCTTACGTTGAGCCGTCCTTCCGCCCCGATGATGGCCGTTACGGCGATAATCCCAATCGGATGCAGCGGCACATGCAATTTCAGGTCATCCTCAAACCCGATCCTGGCGACCCGCAGGAACGCTATCTGCGCAGTTTAGCCGCGCTGGGCATTCGCCGCGAGGAGCACGACATCCGCTTTGTCGAGGATAACTGGACCAGTCCCGCGCTGGGCGCTTGGGGTTTGGGCTGGGAGGTCTGGTTAGATGGGATGGAGATCACCCAATTCACTTACTTCCAGCAGGCCGGCGGCATCGAGTTGGAAGTCCCCGCCGTGGAAATCACCTACGGGCTGGAACGCCTCGCTATCTACCTCCAGGGCGTGGATTCCGTTTGGGACCTCCAGTGGGACGCGCACCACACTTACGGGGAAATTTTACTGGCGCAAGAGATCGATTACTGCCGCTATGATTTTGAACACGCCGATATTGACCGCTTGCAGAAAATGTACGATCTCTTCGAGGCCGAGGCATTGCGCTGCCTGGAGCTTGAACTGACGGTCCCCGCGCTGGATTACATCCTCCGCTGCTCGCATACTTTCAACCTGCTGGACTCGCGGGGCGCGGTAGGCGTCACGGAACGCGCCAGCTTCTTCAAGCGGATGCGTAACCTGACCCGCAAAGCCGCGAAAGCCTATCTAGCCCAACGAGAAGCCGCCGGTTATCCCTGGCAAGGGCGTCCCGGCTTGCGCCAGAGAGCACACACCCAGGGAACTACCTTGCAGCTGCCCATGCCGGAACTCGCTGCAGAGCCAGCAATCACCCCACCCGCAGCGCAGCCCGATTGCGCCTTCCTCCTCTTGGAGATCGGCGTTGAGGAACTACCCGCCACACATCTGAGCAGTGCGCTGGAGCAGCTACGGACTTTAGTACCGGAGACATTGGCGGCAGCGCGACTGGCACATGGAGCGCTACACATCTGGGGCACGCCCCGGCGGTTGACGGTGGCGGTGGAAAATCTCTCCCTGCGCCAGACCGACGAGGAGTAAGTCGTCAAAGGCCCGCCGGCCCGCATCGCCTTCCGTGATGGGGAACCTACCCGCGCCGCGACCGGCTTCGCCCGCGCGCAAGGCGTGGAGGTCAGCGCTCTGCGCGTCGAGGAGCGTGACGGCGGCACCTACGTCGTCGCCACCCGCCGCACGGAGGGCCGCCCCGCCCGCGAGGTGCTGCCTGCCTTGCTCCCTGGCTGGATTACGGGATTACGTTTCCCGCGCTCCATGCGCTGGAACGAGACCGGCGTAACCTTCAGCCGGCCGGTACGCTGGTTGGTGGCGCTGCTGGACAAGGAAGTGATCCCCTGCCACTACGCCGGGCTGGAAAGCGGCCGCGTCACCCGCGGACCACGCTCCAGCGGCTCACCGGAGATCGCGTTAGGCAACGCCGCTGATTACCGCGAGACGCTGAAATCCTATGGCATCCTCGTCGATCCGGAGATGCGCCGCGAAGTAATTCGCTTCCAGGCCGAGACATTGGCCGCCAGCGTACACGGCCAGATTCCAGCAGACTCCGCGCTTTTAAACGAGGTGAATAATCTGGTGGAGGTCCCGCTGGCATTGTTAGGCTCCTTTGAGGAAAAACACCTCGAACTGCCGCAGGAAGCGCTCATTGCCGTGATGAAGAAACATCAACGCTACTTCCCGGTACTGGACGCGGAAGGAAAACTGCTCCCTTACTTTATCGCCGTGCGCAATGGCGGGCGCGAGCATCTAGATCTAGTCCGCCAGGGGAATGAGAACGTCATCCGCGCGCGCTACGCCGATGCGGCTTACTTCTATGCCCAAGATAGCCAGCAGCAGTTGGCAGAATTTGTCCCCCAACTCCGCAAGCTCACCTTCCAAGAAGAGCTCGGCTCCATGCTGGATAAGACCAACCGGCTGGAAGCGTTGGCTTACTGGATGGGYGTGCGGYTGGGATTACCRMYCGTRGRGCTYGAGATYTTRAARCGSGCCGCRCAGTTAGCCAAAGCCGATCTGGCGACCAGCATGGTRRTCGAGATGACCAGYYTGCAAGGSRTRMTSGGGCGCGAATACGCGCTYCTYTCCGGTGAACCGCCGGCGGTCGCRCAAGCGATCTATGARCACTATCTGCCRCGCTCGGCGGATGACGCGCTGCCAACGTCACTYCCSGGKACCATCCTCGCRCTGRCGGACCGGCTGGAYAGCCTCGCTGGGTTGTTCGCCGTGGGCTTGGCGCCCACCGGGTCATCCGATCCCTACGGCTTACGGCGCGCCGCTTCAGGCAGCGTCCAGATTCTGCTGGAGAAGGGACTCTCCTTCTCCCTACGGGAAGGGCTGCAAACAGCTGCCGGCTCGTTGCCGGTAGCTGTCGCGCCAGAGACACTGGAGGCCGCGCTGGAATTCGTGATTGGGCGTCTGCAAGTGATGCTGCGCGCAGAAGGCTTCGCGCACGACGTCGTGGCGGCCGCGTTAGCGACGCGCGGCGCTGATCCCGTTCGCGCCCGCGCTGCCGCCCGCCAACTGAGCGCGTGGGTCGCCCGCGAGGATTGGACGGAGTTGCTGGACAACTACTCCCGCTGTGTGCGCATCACCCGCAACCAGCCGCAGCTCACGTTGGACGCCGCTCAACTGCAAGCGCCGGCCAGTCAAGAACTCTATCAAGCCCTGCTGGCCAGCGAAAAGGGAATTTCTCCGGCCAGTGAAGTGGACGAGCTGCTTACGCGCTTTAGACCGCTGGTGCCGGCCATCCAACACTTCTTCGATGAAGTGCTGGTCATGGCCGAGGAGCCGCGATTACGAGCGGCGCGACTGGCCCTGCTCCAACGCATCGCGCGTCTGGCTACTGGGATTGTGGAGTTAAACGAATTGGAAGGGTTCTAGCTAGCTCAACCCAAAGCGTAAGCGAGGTCTCTTCCTCACTCTAAGTGAGGAAGAGACTGCTATGCTAGTAGTATGAATAAAAAGACTCTTAAAAATGTATCAACCGTCTCTATTTGGATCCTATGGCTGGTTCTGGTTGACCCCAAAACCTAGACTAAAAAACAGACCAAATAAGCAAAAGGCCGGCCCCGTTTTCAAAGGGGCGGAGTGGCATAATGCGCCTCCACGGGAGTCTGGGAGGCTAGGTTTTGATGCAGTCGTTCATGATTGTAGAAGTTGAAATAGGGTTACAGTCCCTGCTGTAATGCAGGTACGGTCTCATATTCATGTAGGTAAACATGCTCGTATTTCACGGTGCGCCACAGCCGTTCCACAAAGATGTTGTCTGACGCGCGCCCCCGGCCATCCATGCTAATCCGGCTCCCGGCCGCGGCCAATCGAGAGGTGCAGACCGTGGCGGTGAATTACCAGTAGTGCGAAGCTGCTGGGGAGAAAGGGGGCCTAGCAAAACTCGGCTTTGTGTGTGGAACACAAAGCCGAGTAGACTGTCGGGGCGCGCGGATTCGAACCGCGGACCTCTACAACCCCATTGTAGCGCGCTAGCCAAGCTGCGCCACGCCCCGTTAACAGGAAAGATTATACACGAAAGGTTGATTTTGACAAGCTCTGGCGCCGACGCCTACCTTAAATTCTTGACAATCCAGCTGCCCTCACTATAATCCCCATTGGGTGGACGGATTAATTAAATCACCCGTAGCAAGAGAGCCAGTTCTGTTGGTTCTCTCTATGTATGTTACATAACTTGGAATATGGGACGGACAGATTTGCAATCTTTTTCTAGACGTTGGCTCTTGCGCCAAACCATCTTCGGGTTGGCGTTAGCGGGTGTGACCACGTTCGTGTTGCTCTTCAATTTTATCAATCATTACGATTTAAGAGTCGGTGACGTGAGCACCCGCAACATTCGCGCCTCACAAGATATCACCTATCAGAGTGAAATTCTTACTCAACAGGCTCAAGAACAGGCGGCCCGGCAGGTGGAACCGGTCTACACCCATCCGGACCCGGGGATCGCCCGGCAGCAGCTAGAGCGACTCCGGTATGTATTGGAATTTATCAGCGCCGTGCGGGCTGATGCTTATGCCTTGACCGCTCAGCAGAGTAATTGGATCCGGTCGGTCTCTGAGTTGAAAGATCTCTCGCCTAGCGAGGGCAATACTCTCTTGGCGTTGTCGGACGCGAGCTGGCGCCGGGTGCAGCTGGAAGCCCGGAGTTTGTTAGTGCTGATAATGCGGCAGGAAGAGATCCGCCTGGGAAATTTGACGGCGATTGGGGAGCGAATCCCCGTACAGGTGCCCTTGGATCTGCCTCAAGACGAAGCCAACTTAGTCGCCGCTCTGGTACAGCGATTTGTTAAGCCGAACGTCTTCTACGATCAAGAGGCTACCGAACTGCGCCGTCTCCAAGCGGCAGAGGAGAGTGAACCTATCTTCCGCACCATCCGCAATGACGAGAGTATTGTACGTGAAGGCAGCGTGATCACCCTGTTGGAGATGGAACTCTTGGAACAATTTGGATTAACCGCATCGGAACGCAATTGGCGCGAGGTAAGTCTGGCTACCGGCCTCTCGGTGGGTCTCACGTTATTGCTGGGCCTTTACCTGATTAAGTTACGCCCCACGGTATTATTCGATGTGCGCTTGGAGGGGTTGATGCTTCTGCTGTTGACACTCTCCCTGCTGCTGGCGCGGCTACTCCTGCCTGCCGGACCGTTACTACTCTACATTTTTCCCATCGCGGCGCTGGGCATGTTGGTTGCCAGTACTACCGATTCTATCACGGCCATCGGCGCAGTCTGTTACGTGGCGTTGGTAGGAGGGTGGATTAATGGGCAATCTTTGTTGGTCACGCTATTACTGGTAGTCAACGGAATGACGGCCG